>CAZEFT010000012.1:0-104106 GCA_964511495.1 uncultured Algimonas sp.
AAACATGTCACTGCGGGGGCGCGTAAGTGCCTCGAAATTGATGCGGTGCATCAATTTAACGAAGCGCCGAGACCTTACGGGTCTCGGTCAATCAATGAGACACTCGCACTCTGTGCGGATGTGAAAACACCTTTTAGCTATCCGTGGTTTACCGCCAACATCCACACAACCCCGCAGACGCCCACCTTTTTCCGAACAAAATAAGAAATGAAACAAGAAACAAACGAACGAACAAAACCAAACATAGAAAGAGAACAACGAGAGCAATGAGAGACAGAGCAAGCGATATGAAGATGTAACACAAACTACCCCAACACCCCCGTCATTGCCGTGCTTGTCACGGCAATCCATCTCCTGCTGTTGCTAGGCTTGGTATGGTGTAGAAAGAGCATCCTCACTAACGCCTTTCAGGCGCCGCGTTCGGATGGACGTCCTTTGATTCTCATTCATTTTCCGTCTATGGCACCCTCGCAATGACTGAAAGACAACGAAAACCTTGGCGGGCAACGGCTTTAACGCTCTTTCCTGACGCTTTCCCCGGCGTTTTGGGGGCTTCCGTCATTGGGAGTGCTGAAAAAAGCGACATTTGGCAGTTAGAGACAGTAGACATTCGCGAATTTTCCACTAATAAACACCGCACTGTCGATGACACCCCTGCGGGTGGCGGCCCCGGCATGGTTTTGAAACCGGATGTGGCGGACGCAGCAATCGAGAGTGTGGCTCTTTCTGACCTTGGTTCAGAACGCCGACCGCTGATTTATATGACCCCCCGGGGCAAGCCCTTGACGCAAAAACGCGTAAGGGAGCTGTCTACCGGCCCGGGTCTTATTGTGTTTTGCGGACGGTTTGAAGGGCTCGACCAAAGGGTAATTGAAGCCCGCCAAATGGAAGAGATTTCCATCGGTGACTTCATTTTAGCCGGCGGTGAGGTTGCGGCGCAAGCCTTAATCGAAGCCTGTGTGAGACTGTTGCCCGGCGTGCTGGGTAGTCAGAACAGCACAGAAGAGGAAAGTTTTGAAACGGGTTTGTTGGAGTATCCACTCTATACCAAACCCAGAGAGTGGAAAGACCGGGGCATCCCGGAGGTGTTGTTAAGCGGCGATCACGGAAAGATCGCAGAATGGCGACATCAAAAACAAATAGAGATTACAAAAGCCCGCCGCCCCGATATTTGGGACGCTTACCAAGCTCAGGCAGGCCATAAAGGAGACGGTCATGAACGTGATTGAAAAACTGAATAAAGCCGAACAAGAGCGCCTTTTGGCCGACGGCAAAACTATCCCTGATTTTTCTGCCGGTGATACATTGGTTGTTCAGGTCCGTATTACGGAAGGCACACGCACACGTTTGCAGGCCTTTGAAGGCGTTTGTATTGCCCGCTCCGGCGCTGGCGTGAATGAAAGCTTCACTGTTCGTAAAATCAGCTATGGCGAAGGTGTGGAACGTGTTTTCCCGCTTTTCTCTCCACTGGTCGAAGAAATCGAAGTTAAGCGTCGCGGTAAAGTGCGTCGCGCGAAATTATATTATCTGCGTGAGCGTCGTGGTAAATCTGCTCGTATCTCAGAGCGCACGACAGGACGCGGCATGAAAAAAGGCTAAGCCTTTTGACATGAGTAAAAAAGAACCGCCTTAACGGGCGGTTTTTTTATGACTCTTTTAATCCACGCTTTTGCAGCAGGCTTTAAAGTAAAAAACCCGGCATCAAGGCCGAGTGTGTTATAAGGATATGAGGCCCTGACTGAGCGAACCAAAACCCATCTTATGCCGTGCCATAGATACTGGCTTCTTTCACCAACCGTTCAAACAACCGTCTGAACCGGCGACGATGTGTCAGAAATTCGGGATGGAATTGCACCCCGATATAGAAGGGTTTGCTTGGGTCTTCGATAGCTTGTACAACGCCATTGCTTTCTCGTGCCGTGACCGTCAGGTCATCGCCAACTTCGGCAATCGCTTGCTTATGAATGGAGTTCACCCACGTTTCCCGAGTCTTTATGAGCCGACGAATGAGCGACCCTTCGCTAAGTGTCACCTTTTTACGAAAAAACGCCTGCCCCCAAACTGTGTCAGGGTAATTGACGTTTTCATAAATTTTATGAAGCGTCTGATGCAGCGTGCCCCCGCTCGCAACATTCATAACTTGAGCCCCTCGGCAGATAGCGAGGGTCGGAATGCTCCTGTCTCGCGCTTTTCGCGCCCAATACATTTCCATTTCATCGCGGGACTGATCATAATGCGCGCCTTCAATGGCGTCCTGATCATAATGCGCCGGAAAAACATCCGCACCGCCGCCAATAATGAGACCTTGAACGTCCGTATCCTGCCAAGACATGCCCGTTGTAATTTTCATGGGATGGCCCCCACAGAGGGTCACCGCCAATTTAATGGCCCAATAAGCAAAATTGTCACCGCGCTCAGGCTTGGTGATGCCAATACAAGGTTTATGAGTTTTCGATTTCGCCACGATTACTTACCGCTTCAATTCTGCTGGGAGTTCGCCGTGACGCACTAAAGAACTCAATACAAAGAAAACGCCCAAAGAAGATAACGGATCATCGCCTAGCATAAGCTCTGACTTCGCCTGTTTTGCATGAGCGGATTGTTTTCTGAACAGAGTCAAAGCACTGGAAATATCGGTGACATGAGCAAAGGATGTTTTAAGCGAGTCAAACGCCTCTTTCATGTCGCCCGATTTGGCTTCCTCCACCATGTCTGACCATGCTGACCTAGCGCCGTCCCAATCGATACCGTCAGATAAGGCGTCAGAGAGCGCGCCCGTCGCCCAAATTGCAGGGAGTTTTGTCCGCGTTCCAATCTCTGCCTCATCAACATAAGGAACATCGCCATAAGCGAAGAGATGATAAAGCAACCAAGGGAAATCTATGCCGGATTCGACACTTTGGAACAAACCTGCCCAAAAGCGAGGATTGACCTCAATCAGCAAAGGTGGGTTCTTTGGGTCACCGTCCCACATGAAATCAATCTCGGCGACGCCGGTCCATTCTGTGAGGGCTAGTAATTTTCTAGCACTCTCTAAGAACGGGGTGTCGTCTATCGTTTCACGCATGGCCCCCGCGCCACCCTCGCTCGGCATGTTTTGTAAATTGTGATAGGCCATATGCGCAAGAATTTCGCCTTTACGGCAGATGACAGCCAAGCAGTAATCTTCTCCGGCAGCCGCCTCCTGCAGAAGCGGTGGCGGATTTTCCGACTGAATACGCGACCTCGCTTGTTCTTGCATTTTCGTCCGGTCATCGAAAAATTCAATGCCGCGACCGCCGACATCATCAACGGCCTTAATCAAGGCCGGCATTTTCAGCTCAGCCATGGCTTCATCAAGCTTATCAATGTCTGTGATTTGCAGCGTCTTCGGTGCCGGAATGGGAATGGATTGCTCCGTCTCGGCGCATCCCAAAGTCTCCATCAAATGATGTTTCGGGTCGACCAAGTTAATGGCCTCGAAGGGTGGCGCCGCCAAAATGATCGTACCTTCAAACGCCTCTTTATGCTCTGCCAAGAATTTAGCATCCCGAAAACCGGGCATCAGCATATAGGGCCTGTCATCCTCCGGAGCATATTTGCGAATATTGTCTTTCAAATCTTTCAGATATTGCTCGGGGTTTTTATCAGGGTCCACATGAATAAAATTGTCAATCGTCGCTTGAGAGAAAGACGCCGCCGTCAGTCCGACACTGTCGCAGGAAATGACCTCTATGCCCTTTTCGGCCAAAGATCGCGCAATAACGACAGCCATAAGACTTCGCCCATAAGTCACGATCACCCGCCCTTTATAAACTCCCGGTTTCTGGGCGCTGGACTTATTGGCGGACGATGTTTCAGTATTAGACGATGAAATTGTGATGATTTTGTTCCCTTATAACTCAGACAAGCAACTGTTTTATTTGCCGTTTTGTTCCCAGAAACTTGACTTGAAGGATTTTAAGCGCTTTCAGCCAAAAAAAAAGCCCGACCAAAGTCGGGCTAAAGTTGAGTAAACGCCGTTCTATGCAGCTTTTTGACCGATGTCTCGATCGTGACGACCTTCACGAATTTCTTCGATGAGTTTCGCGTTAAAGGCTTCAAGATCTTCGGGTGAACGACTTGTTATGATGCCGTTATCGACCGCAACGGCTTTATCGACATATTGCGCCCCTGCATTGATCAGGTCTTGCTTGATCGTTGGGTAGGCGGTCATTTCGCGACCTTTGACGATATCTGAATTAATCAGTACCCACGGACCATGGCAGATAGAGGCGATAACTTTGCCGTCATCGGCAAATTCTCTGACCAGATTTGTGACCTCACTTTTCGAACGCAATGTATCGGGGTTCGCCAGTCCGCCCGGAATAATGACTGCGTCATAATCCTTGGAATTAACATCTGAAATTCTCAGATCGGGCTTAATTGATTTCGTGTCGCCTTCTCCCGCTGAAATTTCTTCGGTGTCTAATGAGGCCAAGTGCACATTTGCGCCCTCGCTCATCAAACGTTCGCGGGGTGAAAAGAGTTCGTCTTCTTGGAACCCATTGGTTGCAATAATGAGAACATTGGATTGATTTAACTGTGTCATGAATAGTCTCCAGACTAAGAGTTGGAAACCGCGGATATATTGAATATATCTATTATTTTAGCGCGATGCCGCATCTCTGCGACGTCTTACTATATTAATGGCTGAGCAGCGCTTTTGTTCCGAATGAATACAGGTCGAAGACTTTAATGAAGCAGTCTGACCTGTGAATAAAGAGACGCTTTGATATCTTCAAAGGCAAACGGAATGTCTTTCACATTATCCACGACGTAATAATGGTCCTTAGACGACGCGCAGGATTTGAAATAGGGCGTTGAATTCGGATTACCGGGAATATGCAGCATATAGATTTCAATACCGTCATTTTTGATGTCGGTACATAATTGTTCGATATGTTCAAAAGCCAGTTTATTCCCGTTATTCCAACCCCAATCCTCCTGCTTCATGGCTTCGTACTTATACGCGTTGCTTCGACCATCTGTCATAAAGATGATATATTTTTTCCGATATGTCTCATTCTTCTTGTAATTTCCGTCTGTCGGAAGGGCTAAGGATGGATATTTTTTGTTCCCCCATTGGCCTCTCCACTCCGGTGAAAGACTGCGCCATGCCCAAGCCAGTCCTATGTCGAAACGACCTGTACCATTCGTTTTCAGCTTCTTCGTTTCTTTGATAACGTCATCAATATCTGTCGTCGGTGCAACAAGTTCCGTCTTCGGACAGGCGATGTCTCGACCATCATCCATCTCAGCATCTTCATCCGTCGTGTCAAATTTCTGTGTATTGGGTAAGTCATTGGATAACATCCATTTGAACTTACCTTTGGTTTCGTGACGTGGTTCGACACATCCGTCCCAGTCATCCCAATCTACCGTCTTATTCATCCACGACTTGTAAGATTTTCCCAAATTCACCCGATCCTGAAACGGAACGAATGTCAGGTAGAAATTATCATCGCCTGAGAAACTCTTCATATCTTCAAGAATTTTCTCAATCGTCCCCATTGAGTCGTTCCAAGATGACCCAAATGCCATTGAATTTGTTGTGTCCATTGCAAAAGCAACTTCCGCTCCTATGCGGTTGGCCACGGACGCTTTAGAAGTCACATTCACATCCATTTTGGGGAAATCCAGAACTTTGGCGAAAAGAGGTTCAAGATTGGCTTCAACTGTGACCTCGACTTCACCCTTTTCATTTTTCGTCACATTAACGGATTTCACGTTTAATCCATCCGCTGACATTGTATTGATAGTAAACGTTTTCTCGCCCTGTTCACGCATCTCTTTTTCATCAGCTTGCATATAGGCGATCGCTCCCGCCAAAGCGGCGTTATCGGCGGCGTCCTGCAGCGAAGATTGTGTTTGGGATAAACGACCAATATCGAAAGAGGCTCCAATCATAAATAAGATTGGCACCAGACACAGAGCAAAGGTCGTGGCAAAATTACCTGCCTCGTCCTGTTTAAGTGAGGACAGTTTTCTCCGCCCCAAATCACATATTGTCAAAAACTTACTCATATCTCCGAAAACATAGAGGGAGATACTTATTTTTCTGCTAAGTCGCGGGGTTAATAAACTCTAAATTTTCGCTTAGGGTTGTCAGCCAAACTTAACTTCCCCGTGGATAAGCCGAGCCAAAACGGGCCGCATAATATTTGGCAATATCGCGCGCATTGTTAATGAAAGTCTGACCGTTCTTTCGCATGATGCCACTATTTTCAAAGCGCGGGCTGTCGGCATGTAAAATCAAAGTAGGACAGTTTTGGTTCTTTTCCCCGAGGAGGCTGACAATGTCCGGGCGTGGTTTGGCAATGGGTTGGTAAACAACTTCCACGCTCTCTTTAATGGCCGGATAATAATGCAGAAGACCCCATATTTCAGCGCATTCAGGACAAAATTCGCGGCGCTCATTCTCAAAGAACCCAGGCGGCAGAAGAAAAAGTGTATCGCGCTTTGTCATTTAAAAATAAACCTCCAACACTTTATCAAGGCGACGGTGCACAAGAGCTGTCAGTTTTTGTAAGCCATAATGTTCTAATACCGCGCGATAAATATCTTCACGCCCCATAAATTCATCACGAGTCCGGATTTCCAGAACGAGAGCCGCCAATTCCCTCATCGGTATTTCCGCAAAGCCACGCGTGCCCAATGTGCGCAATTTCATAGGCTCTTGATCAGGCAGGCGCACAATCCAGCAAACACTATCTTCGGGGCCTTTGACTTCGCTGTCATCCTCACGCTCAATGATGACCTGTCCGGCTTTCTCGCCCTCTAATAAGGCCCGTTCGAAACGTTTACGAACAGGTGCAGCAATTTTCATCAGACCGCTGGCCTTTGCATAAGTTTGGAACAGAGCCAGCGCTTGCATCGGGGCTTCATATTGCAAAATTTCTGTAAGGCCGTGCATATATTGCACCTGGCTCGCCGAACGGGGGTCGGCTGTTTTACGGGCCGGCCATTCTGTAAATGTTTCAGACATAATGCCTAACTCTCTAAATAAGGCTTCAAAGTTTCCAGCATGAATTTTGGCGGCCGTTTGGGGCGACCTTCGGGCGTGATACTCGCGGCTTCAGATATTGCGGTTACGAGTAATTCGTCTCCGCGGTAACAGGCTTGTGACACCCATAAACGCGCCCCTTTAAAGCGGTCATAAGTTGTTACAACCGTCAGATGATCATCAATTCGGGCCGGTTTTTTATAATCTAATTCAATCTTTCTGATCGCAAAAGCCAAAGGGTCTTCGGCGTCCCAAAGATCGGCATGATTAAACCCGACAAGGCGAAAATAACTGCTCCGGGCGCGTTCGAAAAAGCGCAAATAATTCGCATAATATACAATGCCGGTGAAATCTGTGTCCTCGTAAAAAACGCGAAGAGGATATTTGTGTTCACGGCCTTCAAACCATCCCATAGTCGGGGCTTCAGGCGGAGGCGATTGATTACTCATCTGACCCACCTTCGAATAAGTCTGGCGCAATAGCCTGAACGGGGGCATTCAGGCCTAAATGTGCAAAGGCCCGTGGCGTTGCAACCCGACCACGTGGGGTGCGTTGCAAGAATCCCTGCTGAATTAGATAAGGCTCAATCACATCTTCAAGTGCGTCCCTCGCCTCTGATAAAGCCGCCGCCAGCGTATCCGCCCCCACAGGGCCACCGCCAAACATTTCAGTCAGCGCATGGAGATACCGCATATCCTGCTTATCCAAACCAATATCATCCACACCCAATCGACGCAGGGCCTGATCGGCGGCCGGTGCATCAATCACGATATGACCTTCATGCTCAGCCAAATCCCGGACCCGCCTCAATAGACGCCCGGCCACACGGGGCGTTCCCCTCGCCCGTCCGGCAATCTCCCTCGCCCCTTCAGCGGTCATCTCCAAGTCGAGCTTACGTGCGGCGCGCGAGACGATAGAGGTCAGGTCATTTGTGTCGTAAAATTCCAATCGGACGGGAATGCCGAAACGATCCCGCAAAGGTGTTGCAAGCAATCCGGCCCGCGTCGTTGCACCAATCAATGTAAAGGGAGCCAAATCAATTTTAATGCTTCGCGCCGCAGGACCATCACCAATTATAAGGTCGAGTTCGAAATCCTCCATGGCAGGATAAAGCACTTCTTCGACAACAGGGTTTAGGCGATGGATTTCATCAATAAACAGAACATCTCGTGGTTCGAGATTGGTGAGTAAGGCGGCTAAATCGCCGGCCTTGGAAATGACGGGGCCTGAAGTGGCGCGAAAATTCACCCCGAGCTCTCGGGCAACGATTTGGGACAGTGTCGTTTTGCCCAAGCCGGGCGGGCCGGAAAGTAAGAGGTGGTCCAATGGTTCTTCGCGTCTACGGGCCGCTTCAACATAGACCTGTAAATTCGCAATAGCAGACTTCTGACCGACAAAGTCGGAAAATGAAAGCGGCCGTAAAGCGCGGTCACGCCCATCACCCACCTGCCCTTCAGCACCGATGATCCGCTCTTCGCTCAATTACCTAACTCCTTAAGGGCGACCTTAATCAGTAAATCCAAGTCGGGATCTTCGGCAAAGGTTTGATAGGCTTGTGCTACAGCGCGAAGCGCCTCACTCTGACCAATCCCAAGGTTCACTAAAGCACTCACTGCGTCGTTGCGTAGGCGCATATCCGCGAGGCCCTCATTTCGGGCCGCCTCAGAGGTCACATTACTGCTTGGCGCGGTAAAGGCAGGCTGGAAACCACGCCCTGTGGGAGCCGCTTTGCCTGACAATTCGGTCGCGATACGGGTGGCCAATTTCGGGCCGACCCCGCTCGCGCGGGCGAAGGCCGTTTTATCTTCTAATGATGCAGCCGATAAAATTTCACCCGGTGTCAAAATGTCCAAAATTGCCAAAGCCGCTTTTGGGCCAACGCCTTGCACAGATTGCAGCCGCACAAACCAAGCGCGTTCTTCTTCGGAGTGGAAACCGAATAAGGTGATGGACTGTTCCCGTACATGGGTCTCGACATGCAGTCGAACAGCTTCGCCTTCATTCATATGACCCAAAGTGCGTGAGCCGCATTGCAGTAAATAGCCTACACCGCCACAATCAACAATGGCTTCACCTGTGCCAGACATAAGGCACACGCCTGATATCATTCCGATCATGGATATGCCCTCGAAGATGGGTCAGTTGTAGATTTTGATTCTTCCAAAGATTGCATAAATACAGCTTTAGACCCTCCTCCGTCAAAGGCAAACCAGTCTGAAGAAAAGATGGTGAAATTGTGAATCTTACACTTGAAAGCCTTTGTCGATTATTAAATGAGACTCCGCAGCAGCCTTAATTGTTCCTAATAAGATTGCCGTCGCGTATTGGCATGGGTGATGGCAATGGCCAATGCGTCGGCTGCGTCACCCGCTTTGACTTTGGCACCGGGCAGAAGAATATTTATCATATGCGCGACCTGCGCCTTATCCGCTGCGCCCGTGCCCACGACGGACTTCTTTACCAATCGCGCCGCATATTCGCCGATAATCAAGCCATGGGTCGATGCCGCCAATATACAGGCTGCTCTCGCCTGCCCTAATTTGAGCGCGCTCATCGCGTTATCTTTCATGAAAGCCTCTTCGACGCCCGCCTCAATCGGCTCATAAGTCACGACCAAATCAACAATATCATTAAAGAGATATGTTAAACGACTGGCCAGAGGCTCTTTCTTAGGCGGACGGATAACGCCATGGGCAACATGGCTTAATTTATTCCCATCCACGTCAATCACACCCCAGCCACAGGCCACAAGGGACGGGTCTAACCCTATGATACGTCGTATTGCCATTGGCGTTCTGATAGGCGCTTGTCGGAAGCAAGCCAAGTAAAAGCGAAATTGCAAGCGCGGGTAAAAATCAAAGAGACGCTTCAAAATCAAACAGGTTTGGACACGTTAAAGACATGCACCTCAATTTTGCCACATTTGGGATTAGCTAAATAGCGGGCAGTTAATCAGGAGAGTGCCATGTCCCATAAATTCGTCGCTTTTATGATGTCCGTTATATTTCTATCAGCCTGTACCCACACGACACAACTGACATCAGGGCAGGATTATCTGGCACGGTATATCCCTTCAACCTCCGCTTCCCAGACGAACACCGATTTGGATGTTCGTGAAATTGCGGCAATCGAACCCGATTTGCAGTTTCCCGCGCGGATAGGTTTGGCACGTATTGAACGAGGCCGCCTCATCACCGTTCCAGCCGATGAAGGAAAAAACTGGGCTGACATTGCGCAAAATTTGGGTGCGGGTTACGGGCAGTTTGTCCCCGTATCGCCTATGATTGCCTCTATGGTGAATCCCAACCACACAGCCCCCTCGACCAAACAGCTTGTGGATCATATTCGGCGTGGGTCAGCCCGCCAACATCTGGACTATGTTCTTATTTATGAAGTCACCGATATGAGCGACAGTCACAGCAATGCTTTACGCGTGGCTGATCTCTCTGTTTTGGGCTTATTTATGTTACCCACCCGCGACGTGAAAGCCGAAGCCACCGCTTCTGCTATGCTCATTGATGTACGGAACGGGTACCCTTACGGAACGGCCAGTAGCTTTGCCGATAAACGCGCCATTTCCACCGCAATTGGAAAGCACAGCAAAACACGCAAGCTCTCCGACAAAGCCCGACAAGTTGCCGTGAAAGAGCTAACGGGTGAGGTTTCCAAAGTTATGCAGGAGTTGAAAGCGGCAGAGACCAACATTAAAATGGCGGAACGTTGAGACTGGCTCTACTCATATTGGGCGAACAAGTTGCTGAGCTGTTTCAACTTATCCTTTAAGTTATCAATCTCTTCGCCTTCGTAATCGGCCATGAGGCCTTCTGGATCGTAATGTTCTTCGTGCCATTCCAATTCTTGCGTGAGGGCCTGCAAACGCGTCAACCCGTCCGCATTTGTGGCTTTGGGGTCAGCGCCTGCCGCTAAGAATAACGCTGCGATTTCAGGGCTCGCATAAAACAAAGCGGGTCCGTCTATCTCTCCTCGTGTGTTCATCCCGCGCACATTGGGATTTGCGCCCATATTGAGGAGATATTGCGCGATGTCTACCTGCTCTCGATTAGCCGCCCAGCCCAAGGCCGACATGACGGTGATGAAGGTTTCAATCTGTTTCGGAACGGCGTTAATGTCATGCCCTGCCTCGACATAGGCTTTCACGGCCGTCATATTGCCTTCCATAACGGCATTATGGAAATCGCGAAGAGCTTTGTCGGGGATTTTCTTTTTGGTTTTTTTTTGGGGCGTTTGGCCGCAACCTTTATGGGCCCTTCAACACTATCAGCAAAATCCACGTAGTAGGTTTTACGCAGTTTCCGAATGTCTATCCTATCTTCGCCGTATCCATCCAAAAATTGTCCAAGAACATACTCTGTAATCTCTTTTATAGCATCATCAGGAAGGGGTGTTTTTTCATGGAGACTTACGCGAGCAAATAAGGTTTCCTCACGCAAGACGAAACGGATAGGCTCACCAATGAGTTGCTCGGCCATATCCTCGTCCATATGGATTGTAAAATCCGCAGCCTCTGTTTTATCAACAAACCCGTCCAAGCGCTTCAGCGCCTTAAAGGTTAAAGGAACCCCCTTACTGTCTGTCACGGTGAGTTGGCAAAAATAATCCAGCCGCATGGGATTGTCCTTGGGAATATTGACAAGAGAACGCCTCTTCAAGACGCTGAATTAAAACCACCTCATTAGCAATATCTCATTTTTTAGACAGAAGCCTTTAATCGAAAATATAACGCTTATCCGAGACCGTCACATTGGGCGGTCTTTTTTTTTGCTCAAAAACCTCCCACCCCGTTTTAAGATTTTTCCAAAACGCCGCATTCGAGTTGTTACTATGCTCCAATAAATTAGCGTCTGTCATAGGGAACGGGAAAATATGGACGCGGATAAAGGGTTGTCCGCCGCGAAAAGCTGCGTCCATCAACGTATAAATTTCTTCGATACCATCATCGGTCATGGCGTAACATCCGATAGACACGCAATCACCATGTATCATGAGGAAGCTGCCCGTGCGGCCATGAGCACGGTCATAAACATTGGGAAAGCCGAGATTGAAGCTGAGGTGATAAGAGGAGTTCGGGTTCATCGCACGCGGTTTAACGAAATAAAACCCTTCGGGCGATTGTCCATCACCCTCTTTTAATTTCGGACCAAGTGTCCCTGAATAAGCGCAGATGTCCCAGCGTTTGAAAAATTTAAATGTCCTGTCATCCGCCTCCACGAAGGCCTCTAGATAACCTTGCGCGTTATTTACGGACGTTGTTTTTACAAGTCGGAGGAAAACGGGTTTGCCGAGACGCAAATCTTTTTCTTCCAACGCCTCTGTCAAATGCGGTGTCCACGTTTCAATCGCGGCGTCACTACGCTTCGTGGTATGTGAGGTTTGCGCCAAAGTCGAAATGCTTAAGGCCAATAGACTGACCACAATGATGAACGAGGAACCGTATAAAAATAGATGTAACTTTAGGAACCGCATATATCTCCATTATTATGTCAAATAAGGCAGAATACAGGCCTTGAGACAGACCCTTTTTAAACTAGGGCCCCTTTTTCGCCACATTACCAAAACATTGCCTTAAACATTTCACAACTTCGGCTCATCCCTGCCACAGCCTTGTTTCAAAACGGTCTCATCGCAAACCACACAAAACACGGCATGGAGGGCCATATGACCAAACTTCTTAAAACAGCAACAATCGCAGCCATTATTACGGGCTTTGCAAATTCAGCAATCGCTCTGACAACGACGGAGGCCTTGAAAGCCACCGGCACAAGCGTTGAAGCTTTAGAATATGAAGCCAAAACCATCACCGGAAACTTCCTCCCCCGAACGTCTAAAATCGCAATCGCACGCCTTGATGGCGGGCGTTTGATCCCAACCCCGTTTGGCGAAGAATTTGATTGGGAATTACTCAGCCGCCGTACAACGGCTAATATTTCTCTGCTCAGTGCCGGAGATTATTTGAAATATATCCCCGAAATCCCGTTCAAAGGCGTAGATACGGATAATAAGATTGATGAGATCCGCTTGACCGCCGCCAATGAAGGCTATTCCCACGTGTTGATTTACGGCCTTGGCCCTGACGCTTACCTATCAAGTTTTGGCGGCAAAGCCCTCAGCGAAACCGGTCTGGTGGTCAAAGAAGACTGCAATAGCTGGGATTCGGCCAAAGCCAAAGCTTTGCTGATGAATGCCCATACGGGTGAAGTTCTGGGTGCGGCCAAAGCGGATGATGTAACCTATAATATCGGTAAATTGGCCGATGATGTGGAACGACTTTTAAAGGATTTACAGCGCTAAGACGCGATTTCTGGGACAATTTAACAGAACCCCCAACGCCCTTTCCCCTCCTCTCCAATCCAAGGCAAGGGCGAATCTCCGGCACCCTATCAGGGTGTCGGTTTTCTTTTGCCCCCTGATGCACTCTGGCACCCTTAAAGACTGTCAAATTTCTGTCACAGATTTGATAGAAAAGGTTCAAGGACACGACACACAGTTGTTACATTCATCCCGCATGGCCGCGACAACTAAATGATGGAGTCCATAATGACCTTTTCTCGTTCGACCATATCTCGAATTTCAGCCTCGGCCTCTTGTATCGCCTTGATGGTGGCTTTGGCACCTGCGGCTTCCGCTGATTTTATTTCCGGTAAAGTGACGGACGCGTCCGGCGAGGCCGCACTGGCTGGTGCAGTTGTCCGCGTTGACGGCTTAAACCGAACAGCCTCGACTGACCGTTTCGGTGTTTACCGCATTAACAACGTCCCTGAGGGCGAATATACCGTCTCTGCCTCCTATTTGGGTACGGAAACAGTTCGCAACACAATCACCGTGCCCGCAACGGGAGCAACGCTTGATATTCAATTGGGTGATGATGTCGCTTATCAGGACAATGTTATCGTTGTCGGTACGCGTGCGGCACAAGCCAGCGCCCTAAATCAACAACGCGTCTCAGACTCTATTAAGACAATCATTGATTCAGATGGTTTGGGTGACTTCCCTGACACAACTGTTGCCGACTCTCTTTCTCGTGCCGTTGGCCTCTCCGTTGAAACGGACCAAGGCGAAGGTCGTTACGTCTCAATTCGCGGTATCAATACAGATTTGATTTCATCCTCTATCAATGGCGTGCGGACACCATCGCCTGAAGATCGTCGCGGCGTTCTTTTGGACGGCGTACCGTCTGACCTATTAGACGGAATTGAAATTCAGAAATCATTGACCCCTGATGTCGACGCTGACAGCCTTGGCGGTGTTATCAATCTTAAGACCATCTCAGCCTTTGACCGTGCCGGAACGTTTGTCCGCGCCAAAATTGAAGGTCAATATAATGAGCTGACGGATAAGATCTCTCCGAAAGGGACGATTACCTATTCCGACACTTTTGATGACACGTTCGGTTTGGCTGTATCCGTCAACTATCAGAACCTCGCCATTCAATCGCATAATAACGAAATCGGTGAATGGGATTTCGACGAAGATGAAAACCTCTTCTTTGTCGCCGATGATTATGAGCAGCGTTATTATGATTTGACCCGCGAACGAATTGGTCTTGTCGCGAACTTTGACTGGCGCATCACGGATAATACAGAGCTTTATCTGCGAACTCTCTACAATCAATATACCGATGACGAAGTCAGAAATAAGTTCGAAGTACGTGAATTCGACGAAGAAATCATTGCCCTTGATGCCAATAGCACCACTATTCGACGCGGCGAAGTCGATGCCGAAGTGCGCGAGCGCAAAGAAATCCGCAACATCCAGACATATTCCGTTGGCGGTAAAACTGAATTTGACGTTTGGGAATTTGACTATCAAGCTTCTTACGCTTTTGCCGAAGAGGACGATTCTGACAATCATGATGCGCGCTTCCGCTCTACCCCCGAGCAACGCGACTCTGTTGTTGGTTCTATCACCTTGGATTATTCTGATCCGCAGCAACCAGTTATTTCTGGGCAGGCTTTGAATTTCCTACAGACTCCCTCCAATTACGAACTCGACGTCGTTGAAATCGAGAAGACTTTTAACGAAGATACGGAATATGCCTTTCAGTTTAATGCGGCGCGTGACAGTCTGATTGGCAATACGCCTGTTGTTTGGAAAGCCGGTGTGAAATATCGTGACCGTGAGAAATTCAGAGATCAGAACTTTGACTTTTTTGAACGCGATGATGTGAATCTAACAGATTTTATCACAGATAATGCAGAAATCGGTAATTGGCGCTTGGCGAACCGCATGTTCTCTTGGCCGGACCCTACTCTGACACGGGTCTTCCGTGATGGTTTCACCGCTGATGAACGCGATGACGATGAAAGTCTTTTGGAATCCACCATTGCAGACTTCACAGTTAATGAGCGTATTCTTGCCGGTTACGGTATGGGGACATTTGATCTCGGTGACACAACAATCGTTGCCGGTGTCCGTATCGAGCAAACCAATGTTGATCTGCAAGGGTTCCAACTTGATGAAGATACATCCGATATAACCACGCGAAATGTCGAAAACGACTATACGGATATTCTGCCCAGCTTGAACATTAAGCACAGTTTCTCCGAAAATGTTATTGGCCGAGCAGCTTATTACGCTGCCGTTGTCCGCCCCTCATTTGGCGATATGGCTCCTCGAACCTTCATCAATGATGACAGAGATGAGATCGTTTTAGGCAATCCGGACCTGGACGCCTATGATGCGGATAATTTTGACTTAAGCTTAGAATATTATCCCACGAGCTTGTCTCTGATTTCTGTCGGTGCCTTCTACAAAGACATCGATAATGCCATTTTCCCGGCAAGTTTTGATATTGATGAAGTTCCCGCGAATGTTGATTTGAGTTTCCTTCCCGCCGCCACATTGGCCAGTTTGGAAGAAGTCAACACATTCATCAACGTCGGCAAAAGCGAATTATTCGGTGTTGAATTTAACTACATCCAAAATGTCGGCGACCTCATACCGGCTTTGGACGGGTTCTTGTTCTCCACAAACTTGACGTTGACGGACAGCGAGTCAACGCTCCCCGACGGACGTGAAGTAGGCTTCCTCAAGCAATCAGACACTGTTTGGAATGGCTCTATTGCCTATGAAAACGGCCCTTGGGACTTGCGTGTTTCAGCGAATTATCGTGGTGATTACATTGATGCTTTGGAAGATGAAAACCTGGACCGGATTACAGCAGGCCGTACTGTTGTTGAGGCGTCTGCGAAATACAAAGTTAACGACTTTCTCCAAGTTTATATCGAAGGCAAAAACCTGACTGATGCTCCTGAATATTACTATTTCGGTGATGAGTCCCGTTTGTCACAATATGATGAATTTGGTCGCTCCGTAATTGTTGGCGCACGCTTCACATATTAGAGGTTCAAATGAAAAACATTGCTCTTTTAGCTTTGAGTGCAAGCGTATTAAGCGCTTGCGCGATAGCGCCCGCTTATATCGGTAAGACAACAGAGTTGGCCCCCTTTACTGTAAAGGCTGCTTTCGAAACGCCTGTCATGGCTAGCGAGGGTGACTCTGCGGACGATCCCGCAATTTATATCGGAAAAAACGGAAACGGTTTCATCGCAGCGACGGATAAGCAAGCCGGTCTCTATATTTATAATCTGGACGGTACAAAGCGTGATTATCAGCCCATCGGTACAGTGAACAATGTCGATCTGCGAGAGGGCTTTTCCTATCAAGGGAAAGACTATGTCCTCTTGGTCATGAGCAATGATGAGATTAACGCCGTTATGACGCTCCTCTATGATCCCAAGACTGATAGTTTTATAACGCCTGGCAACTCTACTCTCTTTACGGGGTCTTTGTCGCCTTATGGAATTTGCCTCGGTCGTTCAGTCAATGATACATTCCACGTTGGCATCACGACAAAAGCCGGCATTTATGAGCAACATATAATTTCGGCTGACACCGGAAAAATGGAGGCTCGCAAAGTCCGTGAATTCTCAACAGGTACTAAAACTGAAGGCTGCGCCTTTGATGATCGGACGCGAAAGCTTTACATCGCCGAAGAAGCAGGTGGCCTATACCGTTACCCCGCTTCTCCGTCCGGCAAGGATGAGCAAATCATCATTGCCCGTGCGGGAGATTACGGCACACAAGCCGATTTGGAAGGCGTGAGCGTTTATGAAGACGGAGCCGATGGCGGTTATGTCCTCGTCTCATCCCAAGGCAATAATAGTTATGCGGTCTTCAGCTTGCCCGACCACAAATTTGCAGGACGGTTTTCGGTCGAGGACGGCGTCGTTGATGGGACTTCCACAACAGACGGCCTTGATGTTGTCTCTACACCATCGGCGCAATTCCCGAAAGGGTTTTTGGCCGTACAGGACGATATGGATGACACATCCCCATCGGAGCCACGAAAGAAGCAGAATTTGAAAATTATCGACTGGCGCGATATCGAAGCCGGGCTCAAATAGAGCGCCAATAAGACCTTCCCCAAAGGCTGCCTTAGGCAGCCTTTTTCAATTGCGGCACCCACCGCTCCAGCGCGGCTTGCAAATCTTGTTGTCGCATGGGTTTGGGCAAATAATCATTCATTCCCGCTCTTAAAAATCGATCTTGATCGCCTTTAAAGGCATGGGCTGTACAAGCCAGTATCGGGGTTTCCCGATTCAGTCCTTTTTCGCAATTTCTGATATTTTTCGTAGCCTCTTCCCCGTCCATAATCGGCATAGAAACGTCCATAAATATCAAATCAAACGCCTGTTCGGCGGCTATTTTTACGGCCTCTTCCCCATTAGATACAACTTGGATATCGAACTCATACGCCTCCAGAAAATTGCAAAGTACAGTTTGATTAATTTGGTTGTCATCAGCGATTAAAATGCGGGGTTTCAAGGAATTTACAATTTTCTCTTCCGTGGCAACATTGATATTGGCAGACAGAGCAGCAGGTTCGGTTTTTGGCTCTTGGCGCGCTTCCAGATCTGCAACTGATTTTGTCGCACGAGTCGGTTCGCTGACTGCACCCCAACTGTCAATCTTTGGCACTGTGACCACAGCCTCATTATCTCCCCGCAACAGTGCGCTCAAACGTGTAGAGAAGAGACTTTGGCTGACAGGTTTTATCAAAACGTCATCAACCCCTATGGACTTCAAACGTTCTCTATAAGCAGAAATATCAGCCGATGATGTGAGAACCACGCGGACACCGGACAACGCCTTATCGGCATGAATGGCTTTCGCAATAGCCGCCCCATTAGTCGCTGCAAATTTGTAATCCATGACGACCAAATCGAAAGCAACTCCATCGGATAGAGCCTGTTTTAGGACAGGAATAATTAATTCGGGGTCGCTCAGGGTCAATACTTTGGAATTCAGTTTTTTGAGATAGTCTTTGAAAACTGCCTGCTCCTCTTCACTCTCCGAGACGAAAATTGAGCGGCTTACCGGAAGAATGATCTCGGCATGACAAAGCTCCGCGCTGTCTTCTTCTTCCTTCGCAATGGATAGAGGTAGCATAACAAAAAATTCGGAGCCTTCTCCAGCTACGGACTCAAGGCTCAGTTCCCCATCCATGGCTTGTGCCAATTGACGGCTGATTGTTAGCCCCAGCCCTGTCCCGCCATATTTACGCGTCGTGGACCCTTCGGCTTGCGTAAATCCTTCAAATATCTTTTTCATTTGTTCTGGGGTGATACCGATACCCGTATCTTTAACGGAAAGCCTGAGGTGAGCGACATCTTCGACAACCTCTCCGGTTGCAGAAATCTTGACATGGCCTGCTTCAGTAAATTTGATAGCGTTAGAGACGAGATTAGTCAGAATTTGACGTATGCGGCCTTCATCGCCAATCACATTTTGCGGTAATTCGGGCGCATAATTCACTATAATTTCCAGTGATTTTTCTTTCGCAGATTGGCTAAATAATGCAGCGATGTCACCCAGAGCCACATGCAAGTTAAACGGCAATGGATCCAACTCCATTTTCCCCGCCTCAATTTTAGAGAAGTCAAGAATATCGTTCAAAATTCCCATCAAAGATGTACCTGATTTATAGACCGTCCGAGCATAGCTGCGTTGTTTCGGGTTTAGATCTGTATTGAGAAGTACCTCGGTCATGCCCAAAACGCCATTCATCGGCGTTCGAATTTCGTGAGACATATTCGCCAGAAATTCTGATTTGGCTTGGTTTGCTTTTTCAGCCTCAACCCGCGCTTGTTTAAGCTTACCTGACAAAAATAACTGCACCAAACCGAAAACAGAGGCTCCGAACGCTAATAATATACTGATGATTCCAATGACGCGTTGACGGTTAATCATTTGGTCTTTCAGTTCTGAATTCGCCTGTAGCAATGAAGATTTCTCTTTCAAAATTGAGGATTGTTCTTGCGAATAGTCTCTCAGCTTCTTTGCAACATCCCCCAATTCATTAGTTTTGCGTACCTGAACCGCGTTGAAATAATTGCGTTGTGTCTCAAAGGCCTTCTCAAATTCGCCCTCTACATGGAAAACTTCAGCTTCGGCCAATGGCCAGTCTCTCTGCACAACAACATCACTCGAAAATTTGGGATGGTTTTTTGCCATGTCATAATATTCTCGCGCCGCCACGGCATTTCCCGCGCGCGCCTGAGCAATGGCCAAATGATAATAGAGGGTCAATGAACGGTCTTTTGCGATATGGAGATAGCTTTCCGCCGTTTCCAAACACTCAAGAGCGCGATCATTTTTTAGAAAACGCAAAAAATTACGACCACACAGAAAAGCCGCATTATACATATTGCGGTCATTCCCCGTCAGCGAAGCAATCCTCTGATTAGTTTCATCAATTTCATTGATGATGGACGTCTTCCCTCTTTCCATCACCATACGCGCAAGATGATAGGAATAAGAATCTCCGGATAACGGTAACCCCAATGTATGAACGAGTTTGAGTTGTCGCGACATCGTCTCAACAGCTTTGGGGTAATCGTCATAGATCATATATGTGAAACCCTCGAAATCGAGTGTTTCTGTTAAGAGGTACTCATCAACCTCTTGGTCTTTTAAAAATGATTTGAGTGTTTGTAAGGCTTCAATCGTTTTTTCGGTTTCACTCATGACCCCGTAAGCATACCCCAAAAACATAATGGCCCGCGCTCTGACTTTATAAGGCAGAGCTTCATCATCCCGCATATTTTTAAAAACTTCTAACGGGTCTTCAAAGTTACGCTCTATGTAAAATTCGGTAAAGGCGTCGAAAAGCTTGAGATTTTGCCTGTGCTCATCCGAGTTTTGAGCCTCCATCTCCGAAATATAAGCGGGACGCGCGACCGCCAGGATATCTTTATAGACATAGAATGTAGCCTGATGGACTTGGTAATAAAGTAAACGGAGCTTTTCCTCGCCCTCCGCCCGTTCAATCCGGTGCTCAAAGGCCGCGTTCACCTCATCAGTATAAACCAGCTTATTGTCTTCAATATAACGAGTGAGGTCGAAGCTCTGATTGATCCATTCCGGATTTTGCGTCAGCTCCACCTCAGACATAGCGCTATTTTTGACCTGCGCCTGACCCATTTGGCTTCCGCATAAGCAACATAGCGCAAGGATAAAAACATAGTGGAGAAACCTCAGCATATCTAAAAAAGAGCCTATTATTGGGTGTATTTATATTTTTACACGCATATGGCAGAGAGTTTAATTCGTGTTTAAACCCTTATCCAGACTGTCCCAAAAACTGAAATTATGGTTCTTATTGTGTTAACGCATCCTGATTGTTTGATATGTCCGCTGCACAGCAAAAGGCCTTGCAAAACCGCTTGATCCGACTATAAGGCGCGCTTCACCGGACGCGGTCTGTTTGTGTTTGGTTCGGCATGGGGTCGAGCAAGCAATCAGAGCCACCGTTAGGTGACCGCCTTCACGGTCAGCCTTGCGCCGCTTCCCTAACAATGAAGGACTGTTATGTCTCTGTACGAGCACGTGGTAATTTCACGTCCGGACATCTCTTCTGGTCAAGTTGAAGAGTTCGTCCAAAATCTCGCCAAAAAAATTGAAAACGCCGGCGGCACTGTTGAAGGTGCTGAATATTGGGGTCTTCGCAATTTGGCGTATCGCATGAATAAGAACCGTAAGGCACATTATTCATTGCTTAAAGTCAACGCACACTCTGATGTCGTTCACGAAATCGAACGTCAACACCGCATCAACGAAGATGTTCTGCGTTATATGTCAATCCGTGTCGAAGAATTCTCTGATGAGCCGTCTCCGATCATGAAAAAACGCGAAGAGCGCAAGCGTCGCTCACGGGAGGATTAGACCATGGCGAAAGATCAAATCAAAATTGAAAACCTGCCTAGCCGCACGAGCTTCCGCCGTCGCCGCAAGGTATGCCCATTCTCTGGCGATAACGGCCTGACCATCGATTACAAAGATCCAAAGATGTTGCAGCGTTATATGTCTGAAAAAGGCAAAATCGCGCCGTCACGCATCACTGCGGTTTCCGGCAAAAAGCAACGCGAATTGGCTCGCGCCATTAAGCGTGCCCGTTTCTTGGGCCTTTTGCCCTATGAAGTGAAATAAGGAGAATACTCATGGAAGTCATTCTACTTGAACGCATCGAAAACCTCGGCGGTATGGGCGACGTTGTTTCCGTAAAGCCCGGCTATGGCCGTAACTATCTCTTGCCACAGGAAAAAGCACTGCGCGCGACGAAAGCCAATTTGGCCCGTTTCGAAGCCGAACGCGAATATCTTGAGCAACGCAATGAAGAAACAAAGCAAAAAGCTGCCGAAGAAGGTAAATCTCTCGATGGCGAAGCGGTTGTTCTTATCCGTAAAGCCGGTGACACAGGTCAGCTTTATGGCTCAGTTTCCGCACGTGATATTGCTGAAGAACTCAAAGGCAAGGGCGTGAAGCGCAACATGGTTGTTCTTGAAAACCCAATCAAAGCTTTGGGTGTTCATGATGTCACCCTACGTCTGCACCCTGAAGTCTCTGTGAACATTACAGTAAACGTGGCCCGTTCCGAAGACGAAGCCGAGCGTCAAGCTAAAGGCGAAAACGTTATTGAGATGGAACAGGAAGAAGCCAAAGCCGATGCCGCTGAAAGTGCTGCTGAACGTGCCGCAACAGCTGTCAGCATGTTCGAAGGTGATGCACCCGAAGAATTCGTCGCTCCCGACGAAGGTGCCGCTGAAGAGCCTGCCGCTGACGAAGCTCCAAAGGCTGAAGAAGGCTAAAGCTTTCCATTTTAAGATAAGAAAAACCCGCTCTTCGAAGCGGGTTTTTTCTTGGACTCGACTCTTTGACCTCGTCAGGGTTTGAGAGTTTTATCTCTAAAGCCTGTACCATCGACGCTTACTTCCGCAGTATGATGACTCGCTGCACTCGAGTCGCCTTTGGCTTTTTCAGCCGCAATTTTCTTACTCTCTTTAACAATCGGGCCGCCTACCGGACAGATTTGTTGGGCAAAGCCATGCAGAGTATTCGTCAGGTTTTCGGGTACCAAAGCGTAATGAACGAACTGCCCTTTCTTTTCTTTCGAAATCAACCCGGCATTTTCCAGAACGGATAAATGTTTCGACAATGATGGCTTACTCATTTCGAAGCGTTCGGCGATCTCTCCCGCCGTCAAACTGGTCGCGGATAGATAAGCTAGAATGCGCCTGCGGGGCGTCGACGCTAGGGCTGAAAAAACTTTATCCAAAGAAAACTCCAAAAATGCTATTTAACTAATTGACTAAATAACTAAACATTGCTTTAAGACAGTTAGCTAATAAGCTAAATAATGGAATTATGACCACAAGCAAGGGAGAATATCATGCTTGGTTACACCTATCTTCTTTATATCGGTCTCAGCCTCATTCTGACAGTCTGGGTCGGACAAACGCTATTCCGGAATGGACGCGTCTTTCTTCTTGAGAACTATGCCGACAAGCCAAACTTGGCTGATGCCATCAATCATATGCTGCTCGTCGGGTTTTATCTCATCAATATCGGCTTTATCGCTTACACGATGAAGATAAGTGGAGCGGGTCCGGAGAGCTGGACTGAAGCCTTGGAATTCCTCAGTGTCAAAATTGGTTTTGTGGCGATTATCCTCGGTCTGATGCATTTCAGTCTGATGTTCGCTCTGCAGAAATACAGCCAATTAAACCTCGCACGCCCGAATTTTCCGGTTATTAAAGGTCAGACATAGTCTGTAAATATCAAGAAGAGGGAGCTGTATTCGACAACGGCATCCTCTTTCACTCCGTTAACTTTTTCTAAATCTTAAAATTTTGTATATTCTTCATCCTGTCTTTTAGAGTCTATGAAACCGTTGGATGTTAATTTTGGTGTTCCTAGGAAAGGACACTAGAATGAGTATCATTGGATCGCTTTTTGGCGTGCCATCTGCGCCGCCACAATCGCCTCCGCCTCCTCCTCCGTCTCAGGAAGAAGAAACGCAAGGCACGAATAATCAAAATCAAACTAATCAAAGTCAGTCATCGTCAGAGACTACGACAGATAACAGCACAAACCAATCACAGGAGAGTTCAACTACATCGACGAATACGTCTTCGAATGACGCGTCAGGCCAGACGGGTGGCAATACCGAAAACGGGTCAAACTCGGTTCCGGTTTCAGACTCCGTCACGCAATTTTCTCAAACAAGTAACACACCTAGTGCGAGTGAGTTAGCCTTCAGCCTTCCTGCCGAATTAGGCACTGAAGGTATCGAGCTCAGTGACGCGGAGTTGCGAGCTATTGCTACAAATCCATCCGGTGGTTACGGAACAGGCTCTGACAATATTTTGTCACTCTTCGAACCGATTGACTCAGCAGATTTGGCTCAAGCCATTACTGTTGAACCCGAACAAGAACCCGAAGGCTTCACAGATGTCGTCAAAAATTTCTATGCCGTCTCAAATCCGGACAATGAAATCGAGACAATTTTAAAAGAATTCGTCTAATCTCAAACAAAAAAGGGGCTCTATTGAGCCCAAATAGATTATTAATATTGCTCCCACCCAATATTAATAGGGCCCCGCTTTCATGCGGGGCTTTTTTATGCAGCGATTGTTTCGCCTTCTCGGGTTGACGTCATCAGATCATGATACAAGCCCCACGCATAAGTTGAGATGGAAGGTCCGGCATTTAATTGATATAAGAGCCGACAGAGTACCCGCTCTTCTTCACCAAAATTGGGACCAAAACCAAAACGCTTAGCCGCTCGACCAATCGATTCAATGGCAGCTTTTTTCTCAAAGCAATAATCCCATTCCGGCTGGTCTTCGATCATGAAGCGAACATGATCAATACGTTCAAACCCGCTAGTTGCGAAGTCATAAGGAAAGGATGGCGACTTTTTCGACGTGGCCCCGCCATCAAATGTTTTAAATAACCCAAGCACATCGTCCCCCAACTCTGTGTTATCTTTTCAAGAGACTAATCTCTCATCTATGTAAAGCGCCTTGCTCTATCTATGTTAGGTAGTGTCTAGCGCTGTCAACATGAATGTGCATTGAACAGCGCAAATCTTTGAAAACAAGCCAAAAAACGACATAATTCGTTAACAAAGCTCTACTCAATGCGTAGATTTTTGAGGCCACAAAGATTGGGAGCGATCATTTTATAAACCGGGAATAGTTCTCATAAGCTGAGATTCTTTTCAGCCTTTGGTTGATTATTTATCGAGCGCGCTTACAAAAGTCTCGGCGCTCGAAGCTTCGTAGCGAGCGCTAAGGGGACATCACAAGGGCCTATCATGAAAAAAATGACCGCTATTACGCTCATCACGGCTTTAGCCTTGTCAGCTTGCGCAACCACGAAAACAAAAAAAACCAATATAGCCGAGACCGCACCTGTGGTCGAAAAACCAAAATATGAGACATTGGTATATGGCGCGCCCAAGCCTCTGGTTTGTGGTTATGAACAACCCGCCAACGGCGCTCTGGCAGAACGCCCAAATGCACAAATCATGTGGGAAAATTATCTCTATGACCGCCCTGAAGGTATTTGGGGTGAAATTGGTGGGTATGTCGAAATCAATGGTAATCTCCCATTTGATCAAGGCCGTTGGACGAATGCGTGTTCGGTTCGCCTATCCCATATGTTGAACAAGGCCGGACATAAGATACCCCGTCAGCGCAAGAAAACTGTCAGCGGAGGGAATAAGGATCAATATTATTACCGCGTTGCTGATTTGGAAAAATATCTCATCAAAACTTATGGTGAACCAGAACTCGCTATCAATGATGGCACTGCCAATAGTTTCGATTTGCCTGATAAAGCCGGTATCGTTTTAATGGACTTTCCCGCCGCCTCCTATACCGGTCATGTAACAATCTGGAATGGCGCCGGGACGGTTGATGGCGCAGAAATCGGCGGCTATCGCGTCCTTTTCTGGGAACTCCCCTGTTTTGTCCCGGCAGATCGTAAAGAAACGCCAATCGCCATGGGTCAGCCAGCCCCTAATGAGAGCGCTCTTCCCTAGATATACAAAACATACTTGAGTTTGAGGGGTTTATTGCGTCGCAGAAGATGTAATATTCGGATCCGGCAAGAACCGGAAATGGCCGTTTATATCGGTATTGAAGAGCAAATCATCTTCAACAGGCCCGGCCCCCACATTGTGGATGATGAGCGGCGTGCCCCATGGCGATTTCTTGTCTGAAACAATGCCGATATGCGGCAAACGTCCGCCCAAGCGCCAACTCACAATATCTCCGGGCTGATAATCTTCGGGGTTTTTCGTGATCGGCACGGCGGCCCCTTGGCGTTTCAGGAAATGTTCCAAATTCGGCACGCGGCGATGATCGATATTTTTATCGGCCCGCTTCAGCCCCCAATGATTAGGATAGGCTTTAAAATTCGCCCGCATATCTTCATGAACGGCTTTTTGAAAATCAAAGCCAAAAGCGTTGCGATATGTCCGAATAATCACATCTGTACAGACACCCGTATCAGCCGGAACATCTCCCAGAGGATAGCTCAAACGGACATAAGCCGGATCATAGCGCACATCCGCTTTTGTTCGCTCACGCGCGGCCTCGACAATGGCTTCGGATGACATAGCTGACGCCAATGGCGTCGCCAGCAGGAAAGCCGATAAGAAGAGTCCGATTTTAAAAAATTCTCTGCCCATAACGCCCTCTATTTAAACGCTCACAGTTAACCAAGCGATAAGCGCAGAATATAATGCAATTTTAATGCTAAGACAGCGTGGTTCAAAACAAAGCCTCTTAGGGTCATGCAGGCAAAGACTCACAAAACTCAATGATAATTTGGCTGAGTTCGGCATGAACATCTTCTTGAAGGAAGTGCCCGCCTCCCTTCAAAATCTGGTGAGGCTGCCCCTTTGTACCGGGAATAAGTTTATGAAAAACCTTCTCAACCCCTGCAGTGATAGGGTCTTGGTCGGAAAAACTGGTCAGAAAAGGCTTTTCCCATTTCTTGAAAACGTCCCAAGCCGCCAAATTTTCCTTCACACCATCCATATCAGGTGATGTTGGGACGAGTGCCGGAAAAATCCGCGCGCCAGCTTTGTAGCTCTCATCGGGATAAGGTGCATTATAGGCAGCCTCGACGCCCTCCCCCAAATCTTTCACAGTTGCACCGCGAATAATCCCACCGACAGGAAATTCAGGGACAATCTTGGCAAATTCTCGCCATTTATAAAAGGCATCTCCCGGGTTCATATCGCCGGTCGGTAAGAATGTATTGCCTGCGATAACCCCGGCAAAACGGTCAGCATTTTCAGCGACCAATCGTAAGCCAATCAGCCCACCCCAATCCTGACAGAATAAAACAGCGTCCTGAACGTTCATTTGATTGAACCAAGACTGCATCCAACCCACATGGCGCGTATAAGTGTAATCCGTTTGTTCGGACGGCTTGTCGGAGCGGCCAAAGCCGATGAGATCGGGGGCCAAGACACGGTACCCGGCTTGACTGACGGTTTTTATCATATGTCGATAGAGAAAAGACCAACTTGGTTCGCCATGCATCATAATCACGACACGGCCATCTCTCGGCCCTTCGTCAACATAATGTAATCTCAGACCGTCCTGAATTTCGACATAATTGGGCTGGAAATCATAATCCGGGAGGTTTTCGAAATGGGAATCAGCAGTTCTAAGAATTTTCATATTATCGGCATTCCATTAGAAATTGACGTCGGAGAGAAAAACCTGACCGCACAGAGAGCACTTTATTCGTTTTCATTCATCGGCGTTGGGCTTGAACAATATGACCGTCTATCAGTGTTTCCCCTAAAAGTTTCATGGCCTCCACACGGTGCAGACCTTCCTGCAAAACATAGCGGTCTTTTCCAAGACGGACATAGATTGGTTTTTGCAAGCCGTTCTCCAGAATATCTTCCGCTAAAGGCTCCACTTTTTCGGGGTCGAGTGTTTTCTGCTTGGCTGCAGGCACATAAATCTTGGCGATTGGAATATCGACAATGCGCATAATGAGTTCCCTTTGCGGCCAAAACAATCTTATAGTGAGTTTATAACGCCATAATCAGGTGTGAATAGAAATTTGAGAATATTTTTATGACAGACTTCGCTTTCAAACCCGCTGACCCTGCCAGTTTGCCGATTTGTGGACGCAAAGAGCGTTTCCCCGTCAGGCGCATTTATTGCGTTGGCCGAAACTATGTCGACCATGTTGCAGAAATGGGGGGTGACGCGAAAGCGGCCCGCGAAGGGCGTTCTGAACCCGTTTTTTTTACGAAAGCCGCCGAAACCATCGTGGAGAGCGGTATGAATATTCCCTATCCGCCGAATACAAAAGACCTCCATCACGAGGTCGAATTGGTTGTTGCCATGGGGCCAAGTGATGGTGGAAAAGATACAGAGATTTTCGCCTATGGTGTAGGCATTGATCTCACCCGCCGTGATCTACAAGCCAATGCCAAGACAAAAGGCGGGCCTTGGGATCGCGCCAAAAACTTTAGTCATTCCGCGCCCTGCTCCGCACTCACCATGGCCGATGAAGTGGATCTTTCCTCGGCGCGCATAGTTTTACGCAAAAATGGTGACATTGTGCAACATGCCGCTCTGTCAGATATGATTTGGTCAGTTGATGAGATCATTGCCCATTTGAAGGCGGATATGGATCTCAAACCGGGTGATCTGATCTACACAGGGACACCCTCAGGCGTGGGGCCGGTCATCATAGGAGATGAATTGTCTGGCGGTGCCGAAGGGTTAGAGCGTATTACTGTCCGCTTTATCTGACGGCCCGCTTTGCACTTAGACTAGCTCTGTTAAATTAAGGCGGTCAGACGAAAGTCAGCTATTTAAAACTCTCGGGCTGAATATTTTTCACGATACCCGCTGCGCTATAAACATTGGGGGCATCTGATCCTGCGTTCAGCAAACGAATTTCCATATTGTGGGTGACTTTCTCGCCACTAAAGGCACGCCCCAAATCATTCAGGCTGATACCCACACCCACCGAAGTTCCGCCGCCGTAATAACCGCGCCCGCTACTCACGCCAACGCTTGACGAAACGCCCGAGCGCCTTGCGCCCTCTTTATAAGTCTCGGCAGTTAGAACACGGAAATGAGAATAGCCTTCAGCTTGAGCAATTTCCGCTGCCCGTAGCAGCGCATAATCCTGCGCTTCAATATCCGAGCGTCCCGTATAACTGACTCGGAATCTATCATTTTCGATTTTTGTCGTTTGGAAGCCGAGACCTTCCTCGCTTTGCGCCGGACCATAGGCCGATGGGCCTGTTGCACAGGCTGCCAGTGATAGCGCCAATAAAGAGGTTATCAGTAATTTTTTCATATCACGCTCCCGAGCATGGATTATGGGGTTTCAAATAGAATACACTTAATGCGCATTTATCACAAATTGGGTTTGCACTCCCCATAAGATGTACTTATTAGATAGCCGATTGTTCCTGACGCTAACATGAAAGTTATTCAGGGCCTTTGGGTATGTATTGGGCAGAATACATCGGACATAGAGAGGCTGACATGACAGCTATATCGCTTGACGACATTCTGACCCCCCTTGCTATCACCGTCATTATTGACGAAAAAGTTCGCGACCCTGAAATGATGGCCTTTGTTGATCAGGGCCTCGGGCTCGCTGAATTATTCGGCTATGATAGCCTGACGGAAGAGGATTTAAAGAGCTGGTTCAATCAACATGAAACAGAGTTTGAACAAAAACTCTCAGGCTCTCGCAAAAACACCTTCGTCTTACGCGTTCTCACTCGTTTCAAAGAGGATGTTGAGATTGAGAACGTGTTTGATGCCATGGTTGCAGTCTCTGTCAGTGACAAAGAGTTCCATGTTGAAGAAAGCGAATTAATCCGTTCAGCGGCCTCAATTTGGGGCTTTCAGCGCCCCCCTATCAAGGTCGATAAACCCGACTAAGGCCTATAGAGAAGCATAGGCCTTTATGAAGGGCAACTATCCAGCTTCCATCGCTTCGCGGCGACGGCTCTCTTTTTTCCGCTCATGTTCCAACAAGAAGCGTTTACGCAGACGGATGTTCTCCGGTGTCACTTCGACTAATTCGTCATCATTGATGAATTCCAATGCATATTCCAAAGTCAGCGGGATAGGGGTCACCAAGACGACGGCTTCGTCAGTTCCGGAAGCGCGTACATTGGTCAATTGCTTCCCTTTGAGCGGATTAACGACCAAGTCGTTATCGCGGGAATTAATCCCGATAATCATACCTTCATAAACTTCGGCAGCGTGACCGATAAACATCTTTCCACGCTCTTGCAGATTCCACAGCGCAAACCCTGCCGCTTTGCCAGTTTCTTTTGATACCAGAACGCCTTTTAAACGACGACCAATACCCGCTTTTGTGCGAGGCTTATACGCGTCGAAATTATGATAAAGCAGACCCGTTCCTGAGGTCAGAGTGAGGAATTCCGAACGAAAACCAATCAAACCACGCGTTGGAATTTCATAATCCAGACGCACGCGCCCCTGCCCGTCCGGAACCATATCCTGCAAATTACCTTTACGCTCGCCTAGTTTTTCCATGATGGAGCCTTGGTGATCTGCCTCGACATCCACAGTCAAAGTTTCCCAAGGCTCACAGAGTACGCCGTCAATTTCTTTATTGATGACCTGTGGGCGGGAAATCGCCAACTCATAGCCTTCGCGGCGCATATTCTCGATGAGGATGGATAAGTGTAATTCACCACGACCCGCAACACGGAATTTATCAGCCTCTTCCAACTGCTCAACACGCAGGGCCACATTGTGAATAAGCTCTTTTTGCAGGCGATCATTGATATTGCGCGAGGTCACATATTTACCCTCACGCCCGGCAAAGGGTGAGTCATTGACCTGAAACGTCATAGAGATTGTCGGCTCATCCACCGTTAGCGCCGGTAAGACTTCGACATGTTCTGGATCACAGATCATGTCTGAAATGCCTAGCTTATCAATTCCGGTAAAACAGCAAATATCACCAGCTGAGACTTCGTCCATTTCGACGCGGTCTAGTCCCATAAATCCATAGAGGAGCAAAACTTTGGCTTTTCTAGTCTGACCGTCAGGTGTTGCCACGACGACTTGAGAATTGCGCTTTAATTTACCGCGTACAACACGGCCAATTCCGATGACGCCCGTATAGGAATTATAGTCCAGTGCGGAGACTTGAAGCTGTAAAGGCGCATCCGGATCAACATCCGGCACAGGCGCATTATTCACAATCGCTTCAAAAAGCGGGGTCATGTCATCACCGATTGTATCCACTGTTTCAGACGCCCACCCATTGAGCGCGGACGCATAAACAACCGGGAAATCAAGCTGTTCATCGGTGGCTCCTAAACGGTCAAACAAATCAAAAGTTTGGTCTACGGCCCAATCGGGACGTGCGCCCGTCCGGTCGACCTTGTTAACCACAACAATAGGTTTGAGGCCGTGACCCAACGCCTTCTTTGTTACAAATGTCGTTTGTGGCATGGGGCCTTCGGCGGCATCTACCAGCAAGACGACAGAGTCGACCATAGACAAAACCCGTTCAACTTCACCACCAAAATCCGCGTGACCCGGTGTGTCAACGATATTGATGCGCCATTCCTGACCCGATTTATCTGTCCAGCGAATAGCGGTATTTTTAGCCAGAATCGTGATGCCGCGCTCTTTTTCGATGTCATTGGAGTCCATGACACGTTCTTCACGCTCACCGCGCTCTTCGAGCGTACCGGATTGACGCAAAAGCTTATCAACAAGCGTTGTTTTACCGTGGTCAACGTGAGCCACAATCGCCACATTGCGCAAATGTTTAATGGAGTCAGACATAGAGGAAAACCTGCATTTATTCGTTGCGCGCTCCATACGCGATTAAGGGTTAAAGTCTAGGGGGTAAAACATCCGAGCGTAACGCTTCGTGTCATCATGAATACATAATAAAAGTGCGTATTCTAAGGCCTCTCACTTTCGCAAGCGCTCTGTTTTGAACTTCCATTATCCGCTATTTCACTCTACGCTTTTGCCATGCGGTTTATCACGTTCGGTTCTGTCAGTTTATCACTCCTTTTTATGGGTTTATTGTCGTGTCAACCTGCCTCAAACGTTACAAGCTCCAACACCTCGACCTGCGACATAAGTTTCACGATTTTGGGGACCGGTCAGGATGGCGGGGCACCTCAGATCGGCAATCATAGTGATCCGGGTTGGACGGCACCTGTTGCAAAATTACTGGCCGCTTCGGGCGCTCTGATAGACCATAGTAGCGGCGCGCGTTATCTTTTCGAAGCGACACCGGATATTCGGGAACAATTATATCGGCTTGACCAAATCCATAATCAAACTTCAGACCAAAGCAAAACGACCGTCAATATTGACGCACCGCTTGGGCTCTCGGGCGTGTTTCTTACCCATGCTCATATCGGTCATTATGCAGGCTTGATGATGTTTGGCCATGAAGCGGCAGGGACAAAGAACTTACCGGTTTACGCCATGCCCCGCATGCGTGAATATTTGGAGACTAACGGCCCGTGGAGTCAGCTTGTCGATTTTAGCAATATCGAGTTGAAATCTCTAGAAATGAGCCAAAAGACATCACTCAGCTCTGAGATAAGCGTTACACCTTACCGTGTCCCTCACCGCGATGAATTTTCCGAAACAGTTGGCTTCGTCATTGAGACACCAACGAAAAGCCTGCTCTTCCTCCCGGATATTGATGATTGGGATGAGTGGGCCGCAGATTATGGGATTAAAATTGAAGAGATGATTCGTTCCATAGATTATGCCTATCTGGACGCGACTTTTTATGATGACAATGAACTCCCCGGACGGGATATGAGCCGTATTCCGCATCCGCGCATGTTGGACTCCGCCAAACGTTTCGCAACTCTGCCCGCAGACGAAAAAGCCAAAATTCGGTTCTTTCACATGAACCATACCAATGCAGCGCGTTTTCCTAAGTCCGAACAAGCGAAAACGATTAAGGCCATGGGCTTTCATATTGCCCAACAAGGCGAAGTGGTTTGCTTATCATATCCATCTGAATAATCAGCCTGTAACAGCTTCCGGCATTTGACTTATTCCCACTGCTTATTTTCTCTGGTCATTTATTTGCTCGGCAATGTTGCAATTTTGTAGAGGGTTCGCCACATCTGTCTCAAGATTTGAAAAGAGATTTTTATGCGCACTGATACGGCTCCGACACCCACGCGTTTGGCAGATTACATCCCTCCCAATTTTCAAGTGAAATCGGTTGCACTGGATTTTGACCTCAAGCCCGAAGCCACACGTGTCAAAAGCCGTCTTATGCTAGAACGTACAGCCCCGGGAGACTTGGAACTGAACGGTGAAGACATTGACCTTAAGTCTGTTGCTGTAGACGGTAAAAATTTAAAGCGTAGTGATTATTCACTTACTCAATCACATCTAACATTAAAAGACTTACCACAGAGCTGCGTCGTCGAAATTGAAACAGTCTGCAATCCGTCGAAAAACTCAACTTTGATGGGACTTTATGTCTCCGGAGGACGCTTTTGCACCCAATGTGAAGCCGAAGGCTTTCGCCGCATCACTTATTATCTCGACCGCCCAGACGTCTTATCCGTTTTCACAGTCCGTATGCAGGCCAAGCTGAAAGATTATCCCTACCTGCTCGCCAATGGAAATATGACGGATTCCGGTGCCTTGGAGGGCGGCGAAAGCCATTTTGCCGTTTGGGAAGACCCATTTCCGAAGCCCGCCTATCTTTTTGCACTCGTCGCGGGGGAGTTTGACGTTTTAGAAGATAATTTCACCACAATGAGAGGACGGGATATTCCTCTGGCGATTTACGTTGATCCGGGTGACGCGACGCGCGCCGAATACGCCATGGATAGCCTGAAACGCTCCATGAAATGGGATGAGGATGTCTTTGGTCGAGAATATGATCTGGACCGTTTCATGATTGTTGCTGTTCGGGATTTTAATTTTGGCGCTATGGAAAATAAGGGACTGAATATTTTCAATTCATCTCTTCTATTAGCGGATGCGCAAACCGCAACGGATATGAATTTTGAAAGAATTGAGTCCGTTGTCGCCCATGAATATTTCCATAACTGGACGGGCAACCGCATTACATGCCGCGACTGGTTCCAACTCTGTTTAAAAGAAGGCTTTACCGTCTTCCGTGACCAAGAATTTTCTGCTGACCAACGTGACCGCGCCGTTCAGCGTATCAAAGACGTCAAAGCCCTGCGCGCCAGGCAATTCGCAGAAGATGCAGGCCCATTGGCCCATCCGGTACGCCCAAGCGAATATCTCAAAATTGATAACTTTTATACCGCCACAATTTACGAAAAAGGAGCGGAACTTATTCGTATGTTGAAAACATGGTTGGGCGAAGAAAACTTCCGAAAAGGATGTGACCTGTATTTTGACATCTTAGACGGCACGGCGGCCACGGTGGAACAATTCATTCAATGTTTCGAAGAGGCAACAAGCGAAGACCTATCTCAATTTATGCGATGGTATGAACAAGCGGGGACGCCGGAATTAACCGTCGAGGTGGAAGGCCCTCATAATATGCCTGTCTCTATGACAACAATCACCTTCTCCCAAAAGACGAAGCCTACCCCCGGTCAGCCGGACAAAAAGCCAGTCGTCATTCCGATCAAATGGCAAGCTATTGGCGATAATGGCCCATTGATGGAACCCGAACTCACCCTGCTAAAGTCTGAGGAAAATTCCGTATCTCTGCCCGATATGGGCGAAGATATATCGCTATCTGTTTTACAAGATTTCAGTGCACCGGTGATTTTGAAAAGCGATCAACGCGCTGATGATCATCTCCGTCTCATGGCACAAGACCCCAATGCGTTTAATCGTTGGGAAGCGGGGCAAACTCTTGCAAGAGAGTTGATTGGAAAACAGGCCAAGGCGATTGAGAGCGGGGATATACCTAAGGTCAATACAGCCTTGCGCGGCTATTGCACAGCCTTATCCGCGACATTAGATGACAAGAATTTTGACAGTAGTTTCAAAGCTTTGGCGCTTACACCACCCGCCGCGACTGAGATCATTCAGGCTTCTACTCACTCTGATCCGATTGCTGTTTCATTAGCAGGAGACTGGCTCTCTCGTGCAATTGGAGATCATTTGCGAGATGATCTTTTAGATCGTTATCATGCCTTAAGCGATGATGGCCCCTTTAGCCCCGATGCGCGATCTGCCGGGCGTCGGGCACTACGTAATCGCTGCTTGTCATTACTCGCCGCTCGCAAGGACGGCGTTGTCGCGGGTCTGGCCATTGAGCAGTTGGGCACAGCCACGAATATGACGGATGAATTGGCCGCGCTGATCACCTTAACTAAACTCGGCGGAAAACGTGTCGAAGCTTCAATGAGCGATTTTTACACGAAGTGGAAAGACAACCCTTTGGTTATTGATAAATGGTTCGCCATTCAAGGTATGCGAAAGCATGATAGCGGGATTTCCGCTTTGCAGGGTTTAGTCAAACATGACGCTTATGACCCGCGCAATCCAAACCGTGTGCGGTCTCTCATTGGCAGTTTCGCTATGGCTAATCCTTATATGTTCTACGCGCCTGATGGCAGTGGTTTTGACTTTTTCACAGAGCAAGTTCTGGATATGGACAGCCGCAACCCGCAAGTCGCCGCACGTCTTTTGGGAGCTTATGAAGTCTGGCGTAAGTTAGACATCCATCGACAGGATTTGATCAAAGAACAGCTGAAAGCAGTCATCAAATCCAAGCCATCCAAAAATGTTCTGGAGATTGCGACGAAGACTTTAGGCGACGGATAAACCCGATTTGGGTAACCATCCTATTGGTAAGACTGTCTTAGGGGCTTTATGATACGGAGCCTCCCATGGAAGCGTCCGAAAAATTATCAGAACTTCGCACAAAGCAAGGCTTTCGCGAACATGTGTCCGAGCAGCGTTACAAAGTCATGCGCCAGCCAATCATTGATTTGAATTCGGGGCATGTCCATCACCATGAATGGTTGGTCCGTTTTGACCATGACAAACAATTGGAAAGCGTTATCCGTTCATCAGAATTAAGCGGCGCTATTCGCGATTTGGATTTATCCATGCTGGCGCAAGCCATTTTGGTGTTGAACGACAATCCCCAAGATACGGGCATTGCCATAAATCTCTCAGGGGCCTCCGTTGACAAGGAAAACTTCAAAAGCTCTGTGATGGCCTGTTTGACGGCCTTAGAGGCTTCTCCGACCAAACTCGTCATGGAGCTGACGGAAAGTTGGGATATGGATAATCTCGCTTTTGCCGAAAGCCTGTTGACCGAATTAAAAACGAGAGGCCACCCTGTTTGTCTGGATGATGTCGGCGCCGGTGCGGCGTCTATTCGCTATCTGCGCGCCCTTCCAGCCAATTGGTTGAAAATTGACGGTGGTTTCGTTGCTGCCAGCCTCAATTCCATGCGCGACCGCGCTATTTTGGAAGCTCTTTTATCCTTGAGAAACGCCTTGGATGTAAGGTTTATCGCTGAAGGCGTCGAAACGGATGAGATCAAGGATTTCGTGTTAAAACTCGGCTTCGATGCGGCTCAAGGCTACGCAATAGGACGACCTGAGATAGAAACGCGAATTTAGCAGTCAAGAATGCCCTATTTTAGGGTGATTTTAAGCAAAATAAATCAAATATTAACTACGATTTGTTCGACTTGAATCAATCGAGACTCTAACGTTTTAGAGACGATTCGGGGGATTGGCGTGCAATCACATCAGGATAGACATCACCAATCAAGTTCCGCCCCCGGCTCATCGCCTGTGGCATATCAACCTGAACCGCGCCGCACACATAATGGGCCATCACCCGTTCAAAATTTCAGACAAAGACGGTCGTATCCCGGACAAAACCCTCAGCAGCCCCCAACTCAACAGCAATCACAGCCACAACAAATATCACAACAGCCCGTATCGCAGCAACAAGCCCCGCAATATAGGCCACAGGGTCAACCGGGTTACGGCGCGCCACAGCATGCCGGACAAGCTCGCCAGAACAGGCCGCCACAACAAGGCGGCGTTCAGGGTCGATCTGCTACACTTCAGCCACAGACGGATGCCCCTCTTCGAGCCGCTCCTCCACAGGGTCAAACCTCCTTGCGTCAACGTCTTCGGAAAACCTCATCAACAGACACCATCGCGGCAACGCCTTCCACAACGAAAAAAACGCCTGCACAAAATGCCGTCAAAACTGTCAATATCAGGCGTCTAGTCTTTGCTGCGGCGGCCTTTTTCATGCTGTTTACGACTTTGGCTGCCACCAAATTCTTCAATGACAACAAAACGCATTCACATGAAACACAGGCCGTGTTTTCATCCTCTTTGAATGATATGGCGAATTATGCCTCTCAAAAAATAGACGCGGAGATTGCCAATATTGATGGAGCTCTATTCAGCGCTCAATCACCGCAACAAATGACGGACACTGTCGTGCGTAGTGAAGCCGTCCAAGGCGCAATCCTTCTTAATGCCCAAAAGACAATTTTGGCGCGTTCTGGGCCTCTTGGCGACATCATCGCAAAATTGGATACATCGAACCTGCCCAAAGGCGACGTACAGATTAATTCATTGATCTCTGATGAAGGGCGCGCCTATCCACTCATTATCAGACGTCGCAATCAAGCTTATCTGATTGCGGCGTTAGGGCCAAACTCTCTCCTGTCGGGCAATTCAGCCAATGCGGCTCTAATCATGGATGGGGGCCGGATCATTGACAGTGGCGCCAACATTCAATCACCCGACGCCTTAACTGTCTATGGCTTAACTCCGCAAGACTTAGTCAGATTGACAAAAAATGAAGGGGCAAGCGCCGCATCGATTGAACCGTTTGAGCAGGCAGAAAATAAACTATGGCTTGGTGCCGCTCGCGTTCCGAAATCCTTTTTGTCCGTCATCAATATCACGGACCGACAGATTGCTCCGTCACTCAAGGAGAACCTCATTTTGTTTGGCCTTCTCCTTTTAGGCATGACTTGGCTCATTTGGATGTTGTTCAGCGAAATGATGAAACAGGTTAAAAGCCTCAAACATCGTCAACACCATGATGAAATCTCACGTCAGCGTTACGAAGCCGCTGTCGATGGTTCCCATGGCGGTATTTGGGAAATCGACCTCGCAAAAAACAGAGCTTATCTGAGCCCCTCATTAGCTAAAACTTTCAATCTCAGTGAAGAACACACACATTTGCCAATGTCTCAGTTTCTGGGACTTTTTGCTGAAAATGACAGGGAAAAACTATTTGCCGCCATCAGACGCAGTCACATTAGCGGAGAATTTGATGTCGAATTAGGCGTCGCCCATTTACCGATCTATATGGCCTGTCGCGGACGCCCCTCCGTACGGGGAAGCGATAACGCTAAAGTCATTATTGGCATGGCGATCAACATCACCGAGATGCGTGGCGCACAAGCCCGTTTACAAGCCGCCGAAGCACGCCTGTTTGATGCATTAAAATCCATGACGGATAGTTTTGTGATTTGGGATCAAATGGACAGACTTGTTTTGTGGAACAGCCGGTTTGAGAGCTTTTTCGGCTTTCAACCTGAACAGTTACAGGTCGGTTTAGATCGCGCAACCGTCGATTACCATGCCAAACAAAGCATTGCGAGCATAACAGAACGAGCCGAAGGCAATGAAATTGCCCTGAATGATGGTCGGTGGATACGGTATTCAGAAACCCGCACAGCGGATGGGGGCTGCGTCAGTATCGGGACAGAAGTGACGGCCATTCGCTCACGCGAAAATGAATTACAAGTCAACCAAGACGCACTGGAAAAAACCATCAGTGTTCTGCGTGAGTCCCAAGTCCGTATCGTGGAACTGGCCGAAAATTATGAACAGGAAAAAATTCGCGCCGAGGAAGCCAGTCAATCTAAATCTGAGTTCTTAGCGAATATGAGCCATGAGCTCCGTACGCCCCTGAACGCCATTAACGGCTTCTCGGACATTATGAAAAAAGAACTGTTCGGTCCTCTCGGAGATCCACGCTATAAGGAATATGTCAGTGATATCCTCTTCTCCGGTCAGCATTTGCTAAGCCTCATTAATGATATTTTGGATATGTCCAAAATTGAGGCCGGTAAGATGACGCTGAATACGGAGATGCTTCAAATTAATGATATGATTGCGCAGGTTATTCGTATCGTTCGAGGACGCGCCGATGATAATCGTTTGAAACTCATCTTCGACGAAATCGAAACGCCTGAGATTGAAGCCGACCCACGCGCCGTGAAACAAGTCCTGCTTAATTTGATGACAAATGCGATTAAGTTTACGCCTGAAGGTGGCTCCGTCACAGTACGGGTCGAACCAAAATCTGCTGGCCTGATCATTCGCGTCACTGATACAGGAATTGGTATTTCCAAAGAAGATATTGATCGTTTGGCTCAACCCTTTGAACAGATTGATAGCCAACACTCCCGTAAACATGAAGGTACGGGCCTCGGCTTGGCGCTTTCCAAATCTCTTGTTGAATTACATGGCGGGAACTTCACCATGGAAAGTGAAGTCGGCCAAGGAACGACTGTTATCTTCACACTACCGTCCTCACCGCCGAAAGTTGTCGAAGAAAAACCCGACACAGAAGTCGGCAGCGAAATCTCACGTCTGGCCAAAGATATTGCTGATGTGCTTGTCGAGGGTGAAGCCCGTGTCGACCATAACCGTTCGAATCAAGCTCAACCGCCTCAAATGACTCAGCCTCAAGCCGGTCAACCGCAAGCAGGCCCTCCTCCGGTACAAGCCCCGTCTGCTCCGACGGAATATATGCCCCATGCTGCCCCTCCGCAGGTCGCTCCACAACAGTCTAATCCAAACATGCCTCAGCCTTATAAAAACTCTGCTGCTTAGACTATACGGGAAAAGTTATCCCTGCCTCACGGCATAAACGACGACAAATTATTTAGATTTATCTTTCGGTTTTTCGTCGGTTTTCACACCGGGTCTACGGCGCGCAAAGATCAAATTGGCTTTCAGGCCACGCGTCTCTCTCTCCTTAAACCCGTCTTCCATGACAAATTCAGCCCGGTGTAAATCCGCGACAGCATCAACCAGAGCCAAGCCCAATCCGCTCCCCGGCAATGTGCGACTTTTATCTAAGCGGACGAAACGCTCTTTCACACGATCTCGGTCTTCGGGCGGGATTCCCGGCCCATCATCCGTGACAGAAATCACCACGCGCCCATTTCGTGTTTTGCGCAGTTCAAGATGAATACGCCCACCCTTGGGTGTATACTTAATCGCATTTTCAACTAGGTTCGATACGGCTTGTGAAAGCAAGCCCCTATCGGCCAGAATATCTGTGCCTTTGGCGATATCAGCAGAAAAGGCCAGACCGGCATCTTCGCAGGCAGGCTCATAAAGTTCGGCCAAATCATCCAGTAAAGGCTTAGGATCCGTGGGCTGAAGGAGTTCGCGGCGTTCACCCGCTTCCAATCGGGCGATACGCAGCACGCCATCAAATGTAGTCAGGAGCTCGCTTGCATCCTCAGCAGCAGAAAAGAGAACGTCTGCCTCCTTTGTATCCCCTAATTCCACCGCGGCACTTTCCAATCGTGTGCGCAGACGTGTCAGCGGCGAGCGCAAATCATGCGCGATAGAATCGCCCGCATAACGCATCGCCTGCATTAATCGGTCAATATGGTCGAGCATGGAATTCAAATGTTCGGCGAGCAAATCCATCTCGTCTTCTGAATAATTTCGAGGGGCACGCCTATCTAAATTTCCGGCCCTCACATCCGTCGCAAGGCGGTTAAACGCCTCTACACGGGCGGCAAAACTGCGTGATACAAACCAAGACGACAACAAACCCAAAAAGGCAGCAAGCGCTAAAGCGGGTGGAAGAGTTGCACGAATACGATCTCCCGTCCGCGAAATCGCTTCAACATCACGCCCCACAATAATTGCGGCGACACGGTCCTCGCCAAGTTTCAAATTCCCAACGATACCTCTGGCCCGTCGATCAATAAAATCTTCTGAGTCAGAGTTCGGATCAGAGTAAAGAAACCTAATCTTGGAAAAACCTTTCGGGCCGTCATCGCCTACAATGTTTTCACTATTGAGGAGGTCGCCCTGCCCCAAAATGTTCCCGCGCACAACGCGGCGGGTTTGAAGAAAATAAAGCGCTTCATAGCTCGCCCCGCGTACCGTAACCGCTCGTTCAACCGCTGTGATACCGCCGGCATCGTAAAGCTGTTTATATTGCGCCGCCTCAGTAGGGAGATCAGGTGGTACGATACCGGCCTCTTTCGCCGCTGTGACCCGCGCTAATCCAGCATCATCATAGAGCTTTTGAAGCTCCGCAATTTCGTCAATATTGGCTTGTTCCACACGACCAAGCTCAGTCTCAATCATGGAATAGTAAACGAGACCCAAGGCAGCGGCTACGCTGACCATAGTCAGCATTGCGCCCAAGAGGGACAGGCGAAACAAAGTGTTCCGCAAGAGTTTTTTAATGGCCTCAATCACGTGTCATCATTGTCCTAAGACGGGCGGCCGAAACCGCCCCATGAGGCTGTAATGAAACGACGCTATACCTGCAAGCGGTATCCCGCACCTCGCACAGTGTGAAGTAGGGGTTCATCAAATTCTTTATCGATTTTCCCGCGTAAGCGAGAGATGTGAACATCGATTACGTTTGTTTGGGGGTCGAAGTGATAATCCCAGACTTTTTCGAGCAACATGGTGCGTGTCACAACGCGTCCGGCATTCCGCATTAAACATTCCAGCAATCTAAATTCACGCGGTTGCAGCAGGATTTTCTGTCCAGCACGACGCACAGTACGCGCCAATAAATCCATCTCAAGATCACCGACTTTCAATTTCGTGACGGCGGCATTTGGGTCAGAGCGTCGTCCAATAGCTTCGACGCGAGCCAATAATTCCGTAAAAGAATAAGGTTTCGCCAGATAGTCATCACCGCCAGCGCGTAAGCCTTCAACCTTGTGATCTACTTCGCCCAAGGCCGATAAAATGAGAACCGGAGTGGCATCACCGTCTTCACGAAGGTCTGCCAAAAGCTCCAACCCGTCGCGCTTGGGTAACATACGGTCAAGGATCAAGGCGTCATAATCAGCTGCCCGTGCCATCTCCAGGCCCAAATCACCATCGGGAGCAAGGTCAACAACATGACCAGCCTCCATCAAGCCTTTGCGGACATATTCCGCAGCGACTTCATCGTCTTCAACAACTAATAATCTCATTTTGTCTCCAATCGTCTATTCAGACTCACCCAATTTAACTTAAACCTAATTGTGTCATTAAAGGGGCAGGTTCATCTGGGTCTCACGCCCATTTTCTAATCGAACTCTGACCCGAATTTTTCTTTTCTCTGCCAATTTGGCCTGTAACACCACGGAACGTAGAACATCCGTTTCTGCTAAAGGCGTGCCGTCAGCTTCCAACAAAACCATGCCGGATTTAAATCCACCCAATTCTGCACCACTGCCCGGCGTAACAGATTCAACGTAAATACCGACCTGATCCGAACGCATTTTTATCGCGCTCCGGAATTCAGATGAAATATCCAAAACTTGGAGGCCTGTATCAATATTGATTGGTGGGCCTGTCCGCTTGGGTTCCGGTGGCGGTAAACCCTGACTTCTGGCACGCACAGTATCAATCCCGTGTTTATCCGGGCGTTCCGCAATTGAGACATTGACCAAATAAGGCTCTTCTTCGCGCTCAAAAATAATTTTTGCGACATCACCGGGACGTAATTTTCCGATTTGGCGCGTTGCCTCAACGGAATTGGCAACCTCCACACCATTAACCTGAAGGATGATGTCATCTATCTGTAAGCCATAACGTTGTGCCGGAGAGTTCGGCACAATACTGTTGACTAATGCGCCAACTTTGAACGCCGTGGGCTGGCCTTCTCGGGAAAACTCTGCGTCACGTAGACCCGCACCTAAAAAGCCGCGTCTGACGCGTCCATATTGACGCAAAGAGGCAACAACATCTTCGGCTGTGTGATGCGGAATCACGAAAGCAATCCCCACACTGGCCCCTGTCGGGGAGTAAATCGCAGAGTTCACACCGACCACTTCTCCTTCGAGATTGAATAAGGGCCCACCTGAATTACCGCGGTTAATTGTGGCATCGGTCTGAATGTAATCGACATAAGATCCGCTTTCAACGCGTTCACGGCCAATGGCAGAAATCACGCCCAAACTTGTCGATTGACCGATACCAAAGGGGTTTCCGATTGCGATGACCCAGTCGCCAATGCGCAATTCATCATTTTTTTGAAATGCCACATGAGGAATACGTTCGCGTGTTTTAATCTGTAAAAGGGCTAAGTCAGTTTCTTCGTCTGTCCCCAAAACGCGAGCGGGGTAACGCCGACCATCATTGAATTCGATGTCAATATTGGTGCCGCCGTCAATCACATGATAATTGGTGACAACTTCATTCCTGTCAGAAATGACAAAGCCTGAACCCTGACCTTCGGATGTGGTTTCGCCGGTCGCCGTTGTCACGATGATATTGACCACGGAGGGGCTGACTTCATCCACCAGATCCGCAATGGAGGGTAAAGCCGACACCGGCATATCCATCATATTGCGAGGCGTTAAAGCATTGACCGCATTACCGACGAGACGTCCGGCCTTATCCCTCAAAGGCGTAGGTGTTTTGGTTTGATCAATCGTCGGAATTACATTTCCCGAATGATAGTGTGAGGAATAGGATTGGGCTTGGGCCGAAGACACACTCAGCCCCACACTTAACAAGCCGGCTGTGATAATAGCGGGCAAGCCTGTCAGGCTTTTGGATGATGTATTCTTTGGGTGCAATGGCACGCGGCGACTCCTCAACTTGGCTGTCACAATGACGGCACTTGACTATCAGGAACCTGTCCAAAAGATGACAAGATTGTCATCTAAGGCCTTTTGGTGCCTTTTGTCCGGCCTAACCGCGCGAAAAGACGAAAATGTGGTTGTTTTTCGGCATTGCAATCAGGTCAGAGTGATTAAACCCTGCCTTTGCAAATATATGCTTAACAAAGCCTTGCTCTCTGACCCCCCAAGCCGGATTTCTTGATTTCAGGCTTTTATCAAAGTCTAAATTGGACGGTGCAGAGTTTTCTCCATCCAAAAAAGGACCATAAAGAAAAATGCGCCCATCTTCTTTGATGAGATGAGCCGCGCCCAACGCCAAACCGTAACAGGCTTCAATGGGAGCAATATGCACCATATTGGCAGAAAATATATCCGTATAATTCGGTAGACCGCCCCACCAATCAGGCGCTGTCATATCCAGAGGCAAGGCGGGACGTAATTGCATCGGATTGTCCAAGCGCCAATTATCCTGACTGGCGCGTGAGCGGGCATCAGGATCGGAATATTGCCACGCAATATCGGGGCGTTGCTCGCAAATGGCCATGCCATGCTCCCCCGTCCCAGAGGCAATTTCCAAAATATGACCATCCTGAGTGAGCAAAGGCTTTAAAGTCTCCGCAATCACCTCTTTATTGCGGCCAGCCGATGGTGATGTCAGGCGTCGGCCCAAAGCCTCTCTATCTTCGAGGGCAAGAACATTCTTATTTTCCTGTTCAGACGTCATTATGCCTCTCAATCCGAAGACGTGCCACGTTTGGGTAAGAGCAAGTCAGCTTGCAGCCCTCCCAAATTTGCCCGTGATAAAGTCAGCGACCCTTTATAGGCTCGCGCCAAATCATCTACAATTGCCAGCCCCAATCCGCTCCCGGGAGTGGCTTCATCCAAACGCGCTCCGCGTTTAACCGCTTCTTGATAGTCTTCCGGAGACAAGCCCGGACCATCATCTGAAATTGTGATACGCATAAATTCAGGCCGAGTACCTTCGGTCAATGCTGTGAGGGACACCTCACTGCTCGTCCATTTGGCGGCGTTATCCATCAGATTGCCGACCATATCTTCCAAATCGCGCTTTGCGCCGCGAAAGACTAAATTTGGCTCCAAATGAATATTGAACAGAACATCTTTATCGCGATAAATGCGCGGTAAAGTACGGGCCAGAGGTTCCACAACTTCGGCCACATCCGTTGACACACCGATCGCCTGACCCCGAGCGGCAGCCCTTGCGCGGCGAAGGTGGTGATCGACCTGTTGTGTCATAATTTCGGTTTGTTTGGCGACCAATTCGGAAGATGTTTCCGACGCCATTTGCGCTTCATTTTTCAAAACGGCCAAAGGTGTTTTCAGCGCATGGGCCAAATTACCGACATGGGTACGAGCACGCTCAACAATATCCTTATTATGAACAATTAGACTGTTGAGTTCGTTGGCCAAAGGCGCGATTTCCTGCGGAAAATTGCCTTCCACCTGTGGCACTCTACCCTCGCGGACATCCACGACGCGATCTCTGAGGGTGAAGAGAGGCCGTAAGCCCAGTCTCACTTGCATAAAAACAGCAATTACCAAGCCCAAACACAGCAAGGCCAATAAGGCGATGGCAGACAGGGCGAAACGTTGAATATCCCGTGTTGCGGCCCGTCTGTCGGCTCCGGCCAAGACGATAACGCTCTTTTCCGTCCCCGGCAAAATCACTTTCTGCGCCACTATACGCAATGTCTCATACTCATCCGGCCCGGGGGCAGAGCCTCTGACGGTTGCGCCTCTATTCGTTTCTAACGCCGCCAATGTTCCGGGGCTTAAGGTCAGAGAATCTCCATAAAGAGACCGGGAGGCTGCCAGAACTTTGAGCGGATAGCCCTCATCCTCTAATTCTTGACCAATCAACCAATAGCGCCCCGATAAAGCCCGCTGATAACGAGGGTCCAGAGGCTCACGCGATAAGAGAAGATCGCCGTTCTCATCAACATTCACAAAAGCAATAAGAGATGTGACGGCACTGTCCAAAGGGTCATCGAAAATACGATAAGTCGTCTCACGATAGAGCCAAGTCAGCACCATGGCCGATAAGATCAGCAGAGGCAGGGCCCAAAGCGCCGCGCCGCGCACTAGCGAAATGACGAGGGATTGTGGCTGTGTTTTCTTTTTCACAAACTACTTTTAGAGGGGCTCAGCAGTGACAACAAGCCATGTTCATTCACGGCCTGTTGAATAGCTGTAAAGAGGACTACTCTTCTTCCGCCTCATCTGCATCAGGGTCAATCAGGCGATAACCGAGACCGCGAACAGTTTCGATACGATTTGTTCCGATTTTGCGACGCAGACGTCCGACGAAGACTTCAATTGTATTGGAGTCACGATCATAATCCTGCTCATAAATATGCTCGACCAGTTCGGTGCGAGAAATCACGCGCCCCTGATGTGCCGCCATATAAGATAAAAGACGAAATTCATGGCTAGTCAGTTTGACGGCCATGCCGTCCACATAGGCACGAGCCGCCCGATTATCGACGGATAAATCACCCAAATCAATTGTATCGGTCGTATGACCGGATGCCCGACGCATGAGAGCCCGCAAACGGGCCAGTAATTCTTCGGTATGAAAAGGCTTAGTCAGGTAATCATCAGCACCGGCGTCAAACCCAGCCACTTTCTCGCTCCACTGATCGCGAGCCGTCAAAATCATAACCGGGAATTTTTTACCATCAGAACGCCATTTTTGCAGAACAGAGACACCGTCAATGAGTGGCAGGCCCAAATCCAGAATAACCGCATCATAAGGCTCGGTATCGCCTAAAAAATGTCCTTCTTCACCGTCATTGGCGACATCCACGGCATAGCCGATGTCTTTAAGCGCCGACCGTAATTGGCGGGCTAAATCAGGATCATCTTCTACAATTAAAATACGCATGAATTACCTTGGTCTATTATTGGGCATTAAGTTCGGAAAAGCTTAGTAACGGACAGCTTTCAAAACGGTTCGCAACCTTACTTCACGCGTCCTGTTATGGCGTCAATCTTAATATCAATCAAACGGCCATTTTGATCCCGTACACGAACGGTATAGGTATTACCCTTTTTGCTGAGATTGACATAGGTTCCACCGCGCACACGCGACAGAGCAATGGATTTGGCTTTTGCCGCAGAAATGTGATTCTGTGCAAAATAGGTCACTTCACCGATCGAGTTGGTAGAAACCTCTTCAATCTGCACACGCTCAACAGAGGTAGAAACAGCCATCGCACCCTTATAATCCGTCGCGGCCATAGCGCTGCCGGCACTGAAAAACAGCGCGCTTAGCCCTATGAGGGTGCCTGAAATCAGCCTGGATATGTTAGAGAATATTCTCATCATTCACCGCTGTAACAAATCAACCCTGAACACTCTGTGAATAGCGAGTTCAGTTTATATCGGTTACAATAAACCCTTCCTAATATTGTGCTCGCCCATATCAGGCCAGCTTTTTGCCATTGTCGGAAGGGCGGACAGTTCCGCATCGGATAATTTGATTTGAAGCGTGACGTAAAGGTCACCGCCATTCACGCCCTTGCCCGATAGGCGGAAACGTTTTCCCGAGTTTGTACCAGATGGTATTGCGAGTTTCACCGTTCCCGATGGCATAGGAATATTCACTTTCGCCCCTTTCGCCGCCTCGGAGAGAGAAATCGGCAAATCCAGATGTAAATCATCCTCTTCACGGCGCAGGGCTTTATGGGGTTTGATTGTAATCTCGATTTTCGCGTCCCCTGCAGGGCCACCATTCACGCCCGGGCGACCTTTCCCGCGCAACCTTAAGACCTGACCATCTTTAACGCCTGCAGGCAATTTGACTTTCAGACCACCTTGCAAGGTCTTCGTGCCGCCTTTCAGCGCCATCAGCAAAGGCAATTGCATTTTATACCGTATATCCGCGCCTTTTTGCGCGTTCATGGGCGGCCGGTTCATCCCGCCCGCATTCATGCCTCCCATATTCATACCGAAGAGGGACGAAAATAGGTCGGCCATATCATCCTGCCCACCGGCTGATGTACGGCCGAAACCACCAAAGCCACCAAAACCGGATTGTGGCCCGCGACCCCCAAAAGGGCTCCCTCCTGCAAAGGGGTTTTGCTGCTGACCCGAGGCATCCACTTGCCCGCTATCATATTGCGCCCGCAAACTATCATTAGACAGGAGGTTATAGGCGGCCGTTACTTCTTTGAAGCGCTCGGCCACTTTCGGGTCATTCTTATTGACATCAGGGTGAAGTTTTTTCGCAAGCGTCCGATAAGCCTTCTTAATCTCGGCCTTCGTCGCCTCTTTCTTCACGCCCAATAATGTATAAGGGTTTTTCGCCATGGTAAGAATGTAAGAGGAAAAAGCCCCCTTTCAATGGGTTAAGGCAAGATTTCCGTCCAAACGATAAAGCCTGTTCTATGACAGATTGTACTCCGCCACCTCGCCCCATCCGAAAGCGTCTGAACCTTGGGCAACATCGACTTTTGTCACATTGCTCAAGGCTGTCTCAAAGAATGGGCTCGGCACAGTGTGTTCTTCAAAGACTGTATTCCCGTTCCACAGCCTGACGCGGTAGCGCTCAACCGCTTCGCCCAGCGGAATTTCACCAATCCAACTCTCCGCCTCCACGCGGCCACGCCGTATCCAAGTCAGTTTAAGGGTCGTGCCATTGTCTTCAGCGCGCAAGTGGACGGGGCTGAGGGGTTTAAAAGACTGCCCTTGATAAACGAAATCCACGTCACGCCCTTCGCGACCCTCTGCCTCGGATTGTAGGGTTACATTTTCTCCAATGAGTTCGGGCGATAAGTCCAATGTTTGGACGCCCGTCTTCAACCAGACCAGTCTTGCGCCTGCACTGACGCCATGACGAGAATAGCCTTCACTGCCGACACCTCTTAAAAGTGTGCGACAACGATATTGCCCCACACCAATGAGCGTGATGTCAGCCATTTGGATGATGTCCCACCCCTCTTCTGTCTCTACAGCAAAGCGATTGGCACCATTCAGCATATCGCTCTCAGACCAACTGCTGAGAGCTAATTGGTCCAAATAAATATCAAACTCGGCCCCCCGGTCGACCACGGCGACGGGGCCTGCCGGAATTTCTGTCAATAAAGCGCCGATATGCGAGGGGTTCAAAACCGTTACCTCTGCCGCCCCGACGGAAACGCGAATGGGGGCAAAAGGCGTCATCACCGCACCGAGTGCCAAACCGTCATAAGGGGCAGGTAAGTCCAAAGGCACCACCACAGGACGACCGGGCCAGATGATCTCATTTGCAGTTTCGGGTGTCGCGCCATTAAGCGCCGTGACACTCTGTTGGATATCGCGCGTCGCTGTCACACTTGTGACGGAATTACCCTCCATAGCCGTCACCTGCCATACGCCGTTCAAACCCGGCAAACTCAGTCGATCTCCGGCACGAACACCCAAATTTTGAGACGAAAGAGAGAAAACGACCCGTTCACTTTGCGCCTCCAATCGATCCATGAGAGACGCGCAAAGATTATCGGCATAGCTTCGATCCATCACAACTGGAGCTTGAATATCAAGAACCGCTTCAGTTTCGTTGGAGCGACCCTTAGCCGATGCGAGCCCGCGTTGATAATCCGCGCCAGCATCTATGAAATGGAGGCGAACATCCCGCAGAGCATCATAAGGATCAGCGTAAAAACGTTCGATCGGCCCTTTGGGTTTTTCTACTAAGTCAGACAAACCTAATGCCGTAACTTCTCCTTGTCCCAGCGAGAAGAAAGCAACTGTCCCGGCCCGTTCTGCGACTGTGAAACCATATAAGTCTCCCAATAATGACAGCGCGGCGCGAGCGCTCATCGGACGTTCAATTTGAAAGCCCTGAATGAGGCCGTTTAATTGCGTCGTATCAATCTTGACCAGACCTGCCTCCGCAGCCAGTTCGCTGACGATGTCAGCCAAAGGCACAAGACCCAAACGTCCTGAAATCCAATGTCCCGTTTGCCAATTTTGTCCATCGGCCCAAACATCCAATCGCGCCGGAAAGTCAGGAAAGGGTCTAGCATCCCACGCCCATACGCCCATCCTGTCGGTCGCCACCATTGTGCCGTTATAATGCGGTGAAACAGGATTATTTTCCGCCTTATCCCAATATCCGATAAAAGCTTCGAGATAACGTCTTTGCATCAAATCATCACGAGTGCCGTCGGAATAATAAGGTAAAGCGCTTTCACTGCTTTTCGCATCATAGAAAACATTGGGTTGATTGGCGCCGAAATTGACAGCAGGGCAGCCGATTTCCAAAAACGTGAATGGTTTTGACTGTGGCAGCCATGCTGTAGGCTGAGAACGTTCTACGCCATTTATGCGGTCATAATGTGGTTGGGACCACCAATTCCGTAAATCTTTATACCGAAAGACCCAAGGTTTATCGGTATCCCCATCCGTTATTGATGTCCGGTTTTGGGCGTCTCGATCTGCTTGTGAGGCATAGAAATAATCATAGCCTTCGCCGCCTTCGACCTGTGAAGACAAATAATTCAGATCATATAGATCGGCGGCTTGGTTCTCATCCAAATGGGGCCCTTCGCGCCAGTCAGAAAGCGGGAAATACGCGTCGATACCGATTGTATCGATGTCGGGCGAGGCCCAAAGAGCGTCGAGATGAAAACTAATATCGCCGGAGCCGTCTTGCGGGTGATGTCCGAAATACTCGCTCCAATCCGCAGCATAGGTCACGGCACAAGTCTCGCCCAATATCGCCTTCACATCGCGCGCGAGATCAACAAAATGGTCAACAGCCGGATAAGGTGACGCCCCATTGACCCGTGGGCCGCGCAGTGTCGTCAGGCCACGCATTTCCGTGCCGATCACAAAGCCGTCTACACCGCCAGCCTGTTGCGCAAGTTGGGCATAATGCAAAATATAAGACCTGAAACCGTGCGGCTCATTGAAGAAACTTGCGATCTGCGACGGAGCAAGCGCGCCTTCATCGCCACTAATCCGCCCACGCCATGGAAAAGGGTTTGGACCTGACGAAATATCCATCAGCAAAAATGGATAAAGTGTGACGCTTAACCCGCGCCGATTTAACTCCCTAATCGTCTCTATGATTGTGTCATCCGACGGTGTTCCGCCAAAATTCGGACGCCCCTCATTATCGGATGAAATCAGCTTGGCACTGTTTCGGCTCTCACCCGCTACAGACCAACTATCATCAGGAAGGATACGCTCGCGACGCTCCACTGCGGGGCGAATGGTGCAATCGCCGCAAGACAAGCTATCACCAAACCACGCCGTAATGATGGAGACATGTCGGCAATTCGGTAATTGGTCTTCCAACTGATCCAAGGCTTGTAGAATATCTGCCTGCCCGCCCAAATTATTCATGTTTATAGGGCGGGATAGACCAGGTTCAGGTGTTTCCTCGACAATATGTGTTGAATAGGCAAATTCCCCAGTGGCCGGCAGAAGATTGACCGATTTGATTTGGCTTTCCAATTTGGGTATCGACCCATCAGAGCGGGGCACGCGGATAACTTCTGCATTAATTTGCGGCAAACGCGTCCCAAAGCCTTCCAGAGGGAAATCTTCGAAAACGATATAAGCCGTGCCGCGAAAAGCGGGCGCATCACCGCCTTCGATGGCGCTGATAATCGGGTCAGGTAATTGTGTCTCTGATCCTTTATAGACCCGCATTGTCAGGCTTGTTTGTTGTAAGGGCGCGCCATTGGCCCAGAGCCTGTCCACACCCAAAATTTCACCTTCACACAGGCCAATCGCAAAGCTGATAGAATAGCGATAATTTGTTTGTGTCGGCCCTCCCCCTTTACCCGATTGCACGTCTTCCTCTGTCCGGGTTTCTTTAAGGCGAGACGCCCAAATCACCTGCCCCGCCAGACGAACACGCCCGAAAACACGCGCCATAGGCGCTCCGTCCTGAGACGTTTGGAGATAGAAGTTCTGTAATTGTGGGCCTTCAAAGTGACGATTATCGAATATATTGGAAATCGCTGAATTAGCGGCTGACAGTGCTAACGTCGTTGCCGCTTGCGTGGCTGCGCTCGCCGCAAAATTCGCCGCATGAATGGCAAGTGTGGTCATGAACTCTCTTTCGGTCAATCAATGGAAATTTTGGCAAGGGGGCTTGAGGAAAAGCGAAACTATAGGCCCAACGCCGCTTCCAATAAGGCACGAAGTGACTCTCCACGACGGCCCGTCCCCAATAGGCATGTGTGATGATATCCGGCGCCGTTAATATGGCGATGTGCTTGCAAGGCGATTGGGGCGTCATACGAAACAGCAAGACATCTCCCGGCTGAACCAACGGATTAGAAATCGGGCAAAGCCAAGTTCGCGCAGCATTGAGCAAAGTTTCCTCACCGCATTGTTCCGCCCAATCGGGTGTATAGGGAGGGATAGTTTGAGGCTCTTTTCCGTAAAGCTCGCGATAAATACCGCGCACAAAACCCAGACAATCTGTCCCTGCCCCGCATTGACTGGCCTGATGTTGATAAGGTGTGTCGAGCCAGTTTTTCGCATCGTTTAAAACGCGCGCTCTCAGTTCGTTCATCGGTAACGTGACCGCCCGTCTTTGACCTCACCTTTCTGAACAGCGCCAAATAACGCGTCGTCACCCAGCAGGTAAGGAAAGCCGCGAAAGTTTGTAGTATTTTGGAATTGATCTCGACAGGCAGAAAATGTTTTGGGGCAAATCGTGCCCCCCGCAAAATTATTTAAGTTCAGACCACATCGCCCATCCCCAAATTCAGCATCACATTTTTTGGAATAAACCCGTCCGGTGGAACGGTTTAACTTGGCCGACATCCCTAACCATTCCACCTCAAAATATTCGCCTCTTCGTGTGACCTGCCCCATCTCCCCCACATCCTGAAGAAAGTATTGCGTGGGGTCAGACCAATTCACAATCAAGCGGCTCAATATTGCGCCTTTTAAAACTCCGGACTCAATCGTCTCATCTGTTAATTCAAGCGCCTCTAAAACACCTTGAACGGCCCCATTATCCGCAGAATATCCTAATCGGTTTTCTCGCTCTGACTCCGTCAAGCTTGTTTGTGCGGCGTAAGTGACGCCCTCCATCTCCAAGGGACGGTCGTGTTCTGAAAATCCAAAGACCCGTCCATCTGTCAAAGCCAGTTTCCAAGCGATACAAAGCGTTGTGACGGTTTGAGAGAGATGCGCCCTTAACTCGTCCGATAACTCCAAAGAAAATGGCTCAGACATAGAGCAATTCCACAAGCGGTATGGCAGAGATTACCCCTGCGCCAAAATCTTCGAGGGATATGTCCAGAGCATCTGTGTCAAATCTAACGACACAATCAAATGCGAAGCCAGCCGTGATGGTAGCTCCACTCAAAGGGGCTGTATTGAACGTTACAAGACCTGTACCGTCGTCAACTGTGAAGTCCGAAGACGACACCTCTACACCATTCACCGCCATCACAACGCTCGGCGCGTCGGGCTTGGTAATCGGGCGCGGCACATTATTGCCTTCATATGTTTTTAGGAGTTGAAAACTCACTGTCTGCCCATCACCCAAACCCAGGCTTTGATCTGATGGCGATATTTCTTCTGCGTGAGCACAAGAAAGATGATCAAAGGGATCCCGAAAACGAAAACTATGTAAGCGTCCTTTTCGGGCCATGAAAAAACTTTGCAAAGCGATAAGGTCTTGCTGAGACCGAATAGCGGGCGAGGCATCGAAGCGCCGACGCGGTAAAGCTCGAGGCGTATTGCGATGCTCGGCTCCATTGGCCAAAAGGGTAGTCTCCGTAGTAAATTCCGGCCCTCCACTAGCGCCAAAACCAAGCGCCAACGGAAAGCGGACATCGTGAAAATCCGACATAATACTCTCTATAAATGAGGGGATGAATTAGGTGAGCTTGCGCCCTTGATGAAGTGCGCGCGCCAAACCCGCCGCAATTTGCCCTTCGGATTTACTCACAGTGTCTGCGGAAACGCCGCTCCCTGAAAGCTTTAAATTGACATTCAGAGGCGAAGCTTTTGCTGCGCCTGACTGTGTCGTGACCGAAGAAATGAGCTGTGTGAACACCCCTTCCAAAGGTTGCGTGACGAGTTCCTGAACCGCAAGCCGCGCCAAATCACGGGAGATTTGCTCCGCCATTTGAGAGAAGGATAATTCTCCCCGAGAGGCGGCTGATTGCAAGGCAGACGCAATCCGGTCGCCTGCCAATTCGAAAGCGCGCGCCATGTCTTCGGCCGATTGCTTGGCTTCATCGACATCAAATTCTGAGATTTTATCAGCGGCTGTCTCAGCAGTCATACAACATCCTCCTTGTCTGAGGGGGTTTGATCATCAGGAAATTGTTCAAATAAACTATCGAACGACTCTCGCGTCAGCGCATTGGATTGCCCCGCTCGACAAAGCCAGAACCAATCGCGCAAAGCCATATTCCAGAAGTCTTGCGGGGCGATATTCATTTGTAAAACAGCTAACCGAAACCACGTTTGAAACGGCCAATCCGATGAAGGGTTGTCAGTTTGAGGCATGAAACGCCTCCTCTATCATTTCGGTCAGTACAGGAATAACACTCACAAGACCGGCCTTAGAAATATCGGGTGGCGTCTCAACACATAGATGTCGAAACATAATCCGGAAGACAGCCTGCCGTTTTTGCGGGTCTTTGTGCCGTAACACTGCCGCCAATATTTGCGGATTTGGTGCCTCTAGGTCGCGGCAAATTTTCGCCAGAGCCAAAACCGATAAACGTAAAGTTATGCGACGCCCCTCTAATTCAATGAAACGGTCACAAGCATGGGAGTTTAAAAGACTGGCATTTTTCATAAGGCGGTGAATTGCGGTGCATCCGCACTCACCAATGTTACATCAAACCGGGCCTCGCCTTGATAAGCTCCGCTATAACTCAAACTCGTAATCAGGAATTTCCCGTCAATTTGACCGAAACCTGGCAGAATAAATCGCAAGTCCAAAAGAGATTGATCGAAAAAGGCCTGACGAGCCAAAGACGCACTCTCATCAGTTTTGAACACGCCTGCTCCGGAAATCTCTGCGGACTTTACACCGGCATTGGGTAAAAGTTCTTTCCAACCTTCCGCCGACTCTGAATGGGTAATATCAACAGGCCGAGAATTGAGACGAAACGTCTTACTCCTCAGCCCGGCCAAGGTCCGATAACTCCCGTCACTCTGCCTGAATTTGACGAGCATATCTCGTCCATTTTGAACACTCATTTATAACTCTCTCATACTAATTTTATGATGATGGGTGGTCTGTCAGAAGGGATAGGCGCAGCAGACCGTGATGCGTCCGACCATCCGTGGCGCGCAAAATATCCGAAAAGATGATGGCGGCACTGACTAGATTATTCTCCGTCAACTCAGCCGCAATTAAATCACCTTCCGACAAGGCAGTTTTCAAAACATCCATCAACCGAACGATTTCCCCCCGCCCGTGATAGCGAGACCAAATATGCAGGGTCAGTTGATGGCTGTGCAAAGACACGGCATCGCCGCTTTTGTCTTCACTGCGTAGGCGACCATAACTCAGATAAGGATAAATCGGATCTTCAGGAGCATAGTCATACAATCGGGGTGGCTCTCCGAGGAATTGTTGTACCATCAAGTTTTTGGCCAAAACCTGATGCACGGCCCGAGCAACATCTTCCGTCATATCCGTATTCATTGCCGTTCCTCCTCACATATGAGATGCAAGCGTTCGCGGCGATTATCGGGGTCCGACGCCGCGATAACGCGCAAAATCCTATCCCCCCACATCAGACGAGCGCGCTCCGGAAAATTTCGCTCATGATGAATGGTCACACGATAGGATTGGCTGACGACCAAACGCCCGTTTTCGCGGGTTTCTGTCACAGACTTTGGTTGGATTGCGCCCCAAATAGCTTTGTCCAAAACCCATTGCGTTGTCTGTCCGCCAAATTCGTCCGCTGCGGTTTGCAAACGATATAATCCCAATCGGGTGCGCAAATCCCCGATCATAATTTCAGGCTCCGATAAGGCATGATAAGCGCATCAACCATGAGCGTAATGGACGGCATGTCCCGCCCGCTCCGATGTTCGTACCCTTGGCCAATCAACAGCAATAATGCCTGTCGTAAGGGCATAGGAATATCGTCAATATCCGGGCCATAGCCCGAAATTACATCCACAGTGATAGCTGCAATATCTTGGCGTTTATGCCACCCCCATAGCCCTAAGGTTTTGAGCGATACAGTCGCCGGGTTAGCCCGCAAATTTATAGATAACTGATCTAGGCTCAGACTTTCTTCTTCACCGTTTTGCAAATGCAATGTCAGACCGGTGAGCGCAGAAACCGGTGACACATTCAGTGTCAGGCAACGCGATAAGGGCGGTGTCAGCGTCAAGCGTCGTGAACGCTCAATCAAGCTGGTACCGCATAAAGTTTCGAGCTGTTCTCTGGCAGATCGAATAAGGTCAAGCAGAAAACTATCTTCATCATCATGATCAAGTCGCAGGAATAATTTCACCGCCTCTAATGTGACAGGCTCTCTGTCAGGCGGATTTATATCTGTAATCACAGAGGCCTCCTTGGTAGGGATTGAATGAAAAGGGGTTCAGGCAAAGAAAAAGGCCGCGAAGATCGCGACCTTTTGGGGTAAAAGAAGTTGAGGGAACGAAGTCTAAGCGGCAGCTTTCAGGACTTTTATCGCATCGAAATCTTGCACTCCGCCGCCCACACGTTTTGTGGTGTAGAACAAGACATAAGGTTTGGCAGAAAAAGGGTCACGCAAGACCCGAACACCTTGACGATCCACAATAAGATAGCCGCGTCGGAAATCACCAAAAACGATACAACCCTGAGCAGAGTTAACATCGGGCATGTCTTCCGCCTCATAGAGCGGGTAGCCCATCAAGGTGCTCGGCTGACCGGCTTCGTTTGAGGGTTGCCAAATATAATTGCCATCCGCATCTTTGAATTTGCGAATTTCTCCGACCGTGCGACGGTTCATCACAAATCTAGACCCTGCGCGGTAGCGGCTCTTTCCTGCATAAATCAAATCCAGAATGGCATCTGTCGGCGCATTGACATCAAAAGCCCCGGCCGTGCCAGTGGAAACGGTACCAATCTCACCGAAGCTCTGTGTTCCGTTATCGGCTTGAGAGTAATTCAAAATGCCACGAGGTTTATTGACCCCATCACCATTGACGAAAGCCGCCGTTTCCTGCGCCGCAAAAATATCCCGCACTTCTTCGGCCAACCATTGGTCAACATCGGCGACACCATCGTCAAGTAAGGCCTGAGTCGCAGCAGGCATGGCGTAAAGCTCGCCCGCCGGAAAATCGAGTAATTCCAATTGTGGGGCTTGGGTTTCAATTCTAGCATCCGTTTCTCCGGCCCACCCGGCTGCGGCTCCCGCTGCGCTGACGGGCTTTTTATAGAGACCTGTCCCGATACGTCGCACGGTGGAAATCGCCCGAAAAGGTGAGCTTTCTCGCAAAGCCTTATCAATGCGGCTCTCAGTTTCAATCGGAGCAATATAGCCCCCCTCTCCATCGGTAGAAGATATCGATTTTCCTTCCAACCCTTCGAGAGCTTTTGCGTCACCGGTTCGGATGAATGTTGACCACGCCGATTTCGTATCGGACGCCGCCGAACCGCCCATGACGGTATGACCCAGACTTTGGGCGAGATTATCAATATGTTTGGATTGTGCATCCACGGCCGCGTTTATACGGCTGACTTTATCATTCAGAATACCGTCGGACGTTTTAGCTTCCAATGCGCTCAGTCTTTCATCATTGGCAGATTTAAAAGCAGCGAAAGTTTTGGCGAAATCGGCTTGCGCCTCTTTCATATTCAGGTGTTTGGTTTCAAGATCAGCCATAGGCTTGATTTCCTTTTATCGTTTGAGAACTGTTTGAAAATGAGAGGTCGTCAATATGTGTCACGCGAGCATCGCGTAACATCGGGAAAGCCACGACCGAGACCTCCCATAATTCTAATTCAGTGAGCAGACGGCCCTGCGCTGTTTTGCTGTGACGCCGCGCGCGATACCCGATGGACAGACCTGAAATCGCGCCCTCTTTAATCAGTCGCGCCACACGGTGGTTGAGCGCCGCACCCGCGAAGAGACACCCCGAAACAAAGAGCCCTTTTTGATCTTCAATAACCCTGTCCCAGACCCCAATCGGTTCTTCGGTGTTATGCCCAAATAAGAGCGGCAATCGCCCTTCGGGTAAGCTGAGAATAGACGCTGCAAAAGCACCCTTTTCGACACGGTCTCCTGATAAATCCGTCTGTCCGAACAGGCTCGCATAGCCGGAGAGCCTTAAGAGTGTGTGGCCGTTCTGCTCGCTCATTGTTGACGCTCGGCTTCGATGGCATTGGCCGTGACCTGCCGTTCAATTCGGTTCAGGCTAAGCCGGATCATGGACATCTGACCTTCCAAAACAGCCAAACGTTCGAGCGCTGGCGCGCGTTGAGCAAGTTGGATCTCAACCGTGCGTAAACGCGCATCCACTGCGCCCGCCCAAATAAGAGCGCTGGCCGTTTGAACACACAGGGTCAACAAGACGCCGAAGGTTAAGTTTTTGCTCAGCACAAAATAATTATTGGGTGTGTCCTCTTTCATATCTCTCATCGGCTGTCTCCTTTTGGTTTGTGCGACGCATCATTCAACCCAAGCAGGGCGCGCTTTTCCGTGTTAGACAGAAAGTCAGCTTGATTAATCCGTTGCCATTGAGCGTGACGGTCTTCGGCCAGAGCCGGTACTTTTTCGATATTGAGCGAGAGCATCAGCGTTTCATCGAACCAAGGCCGCAGCCATGTTTCCAAACCACACGCTGTTTTCTCGACGAGTGGTAAAATCGTTTGACGCCAAAAAGCCTGATTGGCTTCACGGTAATTGGCATAGGTATTATCGCCCGGCAGGCCTAGGAGCATAGGCGGCACGCCAAACGCCAAAGCAATCTCACGCGCCGCCTCGCGTCGCGCCTGAATGAAATCCATATCCGTCGGGGATAGGCTCATGGATTTCCAATCCAACCCGCCTTCTAGGACCAAAGGCCGTCCGGCCCGAGCCGTGCCCGCATGACCATTTTCCAATTCTCGTTTCAAGCGCTCAAATTGTTCATCACTCAAGTGATCTGCACCGCCTGCGCCTTTATAAATTAACGCACCGCTTGGACGGGCGGAGTTTTCCAATAATGCCTTGGCCCAGCGTCCGCCTTCATTGTGCAAATCAACTGCTTGGGCACAGGCCTGTAGGGGTGAAACGGTCATATCCGGGCTGAACAGGCGCATGTGAAAGACCGGACTACGGCCAAGGCGCAGATCACGTTGCAAACGTCGCTTTTCGCCATTCCCGTTTTCTATATCCCAAGCGATGACGGCCCCGGCTTTATTTTGACGGGGTGCCACATGGTTCGGGCATAGGGCGTGAACGCGCGGCCTATATTCGGTGTTTGAAAGTTCGAAATAAGCTTCGCCTGAGAGTTGGAGAAAGCCATAAAAAGCTTCCAATTCTTTGGTCAGTGTCGCTTCGAAGTCCTTATTATCAGCTCCATCCATGATAAAGTTTATCGGCACGCTCGTGGCGGCTTCTGAAATCAAACGTACACAACGGTAGACAATCGGGTTACGCGCATAACCTTCCCGACATAAGGCCGAAAAGGTTTGCGGCGTCCAATGTGCTCCCTGCCCTAATTGTAAGGCAATTAAAGGCTGACCCGATTTCGTTTCGGGTGGGTTCTTTTCCGCCATAGAAAAAGCCGTCCTGCGAGACGCAGACGGCTTGAAAAAATCTAACATAAATTTGGCTTATCCTTTTATCGGCAAAGAGCGTTTTGCCCAATTCCGGTGATAAGCTGTTTATAGCCCCGCTTTGGCTATGTGCGGATCATTCTCTTTATTTTCTTCTATGTGACTGATTAAGCGACGGTTTATGCAACCTTAAACAGGGATTGTTTTTCTTCGTCCTGTCCCAGATAGGTTATGGCCATTCTATATTGCGCTTTAATGTCACGACGGCGATCTTCATCCCCGATGAGCGAGGCCAATGTGATTGCACTGCGATAAGCGGCTACTGAGTTTTCAAGCGCTTCTAAATCATGAGTTTTGCGACCCAATGACAGTAATGTATCCGCCAAGGCTGCATGCACGTCCAAAGTCTCCCTTGGAGCTGTATCAATATTATAATATTTTTTTGCTGATTTGAGCGCTTGTACGGCTTGGATTAAAACAGATGGGTCATCGGTTTGTTCGGCGAGTAAAATCATTTTGTCTGCGAGTTCTTTATTCAACTCGGCGAGTTGCGCATCAGTTTCAGCCAGTTTTCGCGTTAGATCAACTTTGAAATTTTTGTCGACAAACTTTCGCATACTTACACTCCCACACAACCTCATCCTAAGGTCTTTACAACGGGGGTTAGTATCTGATTAATGTTAATCCGCCTTTAAAGGTTAGGGTTAATAGGGCGTTAAAGGCTACGAATTTGCGGGCGGTTGTGGGTGTTGATCAAAAGGTGGCTAACGGCCCATACCAAAGCATCCACCCTGTCAGGACTGTGTGTTTGGCCGGGCGCACCTAAATTCATTAACTCACTTTCCAAGTCATCGCACCGCGTCGCATGTAAGACGCGTCCCTGCTCATAAAGCGCGGCAACCGGCTCTGCCCGACTACGCTTGCTCTTGGTCGCGAAGACAGAACGAATGGGAATTTCAGGAGCAACAGAGCGAATAACCGTTTTTACCAAATCACCGCCTTGATTGACTTCCACAACCAAATGATCGGCGTCCCAATAATCATAAAGCTTTACCGCAGCTTTGGCCCATCCTTCCGGAGACAGCCCCTGCACTGTGGCATCTTGTAGGATATAGACTTTCGCCATGCGGCCCTCACCCACACGCGCAGCGACAATCAAGCCGCATTTGTCGGACCGTGCTCCACTTGTGACGGGAGGGTCCACCGCAATAATCAGCGCGTCAGCCTTTGGAACGCCGGATGTGAACCGGCAATTTTCAATCATATCATGCGTCCAGAGTGCGTCTTGACGGTCTTGAATAATCTCCCCGTCAAGCTCCTGACGACCCAGCCGCGTTCCGCCATAGCCGTCATCCATCATACTCAAAAATGCGGGTGCAAGATGGCTGACATTTTCGGCCGTCTTTGCCTGATAGGTGACAACACCGTTCATCTCTATCAATTTGAACAAAGCCGATATGGGTCGTGGTGTTGTGGTTATCACCATTTTTGGATCAACCCCCAACCTTAGTCCTAAGCGCAGATTGGCGAGTGTTTCTTCCGGATAGCGCCATGCACAAAACTCATCAGCCCAAGCCGCACCAAATTGCGGACCGCGTAAACTGTCGGGGTCTTCGGCCGAGAACAGATATCCCACAGCCCCATTGGGCCAGTCCAAACGTCGACGAGAGGCCGTATAGACGGGTCGAGTGGAGGGGAAACCAATATTTAAAACACCGCTTTCACCTTCCAACATGACCTCTCTGGCGTCATTTAATGTCGGGGCGACCAAAGCCAGTCGGCCTGTTTTTCGAGCTTGTTCAGATAACCATTCAGCCCCTGTACGCGTCTTACCCGATCCCCGTCCACCTAATAGCAACCAAATCAGCCAGTCTTCAGATGGAGCCATTTGATTGGGGCGCGCCGTATATTCAAATTCCGTTGCGATAGAGGCGAGATCATTCGCTCTCAACTGTGAAACAAAACTCTCCCAAACCGTTTTGAAGTGAGACCTCCCTCGCGAGAGTGTTGAGACGTTTGTGCATGGCGGCTCGGTCTTCATCGTTAAGGGGTGGGAGGTCTTCATAGCGTGTGTGAGCCTTTTCCGACTCTTCCGATTGTTTGGACTTGTTATGAGCGTCTAAGGCATCAATAAATTTCAAAAGGCCCGCACCGGTTTTCAGGAATTGATCGAGCCCTTTTATATGAGCGGCATAGGCCTTTGCCTGTTCAGACATCACTCCCTCGCCAAATGACGGTGATAAGAGACTCCCGTTTTGGCCGACATAGTCAATTAATTCATGGAGGAGCGAACGCACGCTGTCGGTATCAAATTGGGTTGAGCAAGGAGAGTGCGAAGCTGGTGAGGCCGTCATATCGGACTCCGTCATAAGCCAATAACCAAGTGAATCCTGAATAAACAAGCAGAGCTTAACGCCCTGTCCCGGTGCGGCGTTGTACTCTGGGATTAGTATAGGCTCGTTTTGACTTCACCCCAGCGACCGTTCCGTAATGAACGGATAGCCGGGTCAGACCTAATCGCAAGACTGTTAATCCGCTGCCTTTTGCCCAGTGTTCCGCCCGCTCTAAAATATCAAGTGATTGATCCAGACAACACACGGCAATTACGGCAGAATCCAGCCCGTCACCCATGGCTTCTCGGGCGGTGCGTAGGCGCGCCTTGGCATCAGCGGCACGGATATAACTGTCCTCAACGGCCTGAGCCCGTGCGCCCTTATCGGTTTGAACGCCTGCTCCGTCATAGCTTTGGGTCGCGGCCAAACCATGACCACTGGCGTGATAATCCCGGGCAATCCGTTTTCCCGCCTCGATCAGAGCTGCCTCCAATAAGGGCGCACCGTTCAAATCGGTTTGATGCGAGAGGCGATCAAGGACAGATAAACGTCGGTTGACAGAGGCTTTGCGTTTCACACCGCCCTGCACATAAACATCGCGCTCTTCTAAATCATAATGCTGATTACGAGCCTGACCGTCCTTGCCATGTTTCAATCGACGCTCAACCGTTTCAGCCACACGATATCCTGCGTGATCAAGTTCGAGGGCGCCTGCGGCTTTCAGCAAATGGAGGTCTTCGGACCTCACCCAGAAAGCCGGTCGTTTGCGCCGATCACCAAGCGGGTGGGCGGGAAAGGCATCACACCCATTGGCTATCGAAATGACGGCTTTGTGGTGAAGCAGACGGCGCAAAATTTGTTCTTGGTCGAAATTTAACATCTAAGCTGCGACCTCACTGATGCCACTCATCTTACGGCGCGGCTTCACAGAGGGAAGAGGTGGTTGTGGAGCTTGGCGGAGAAAGTTCTCCAATTTAATGATTTTCAAATCAAAGACCGGATCTTCGCGGCTCTCCTCCACCACTTTACAAGCGTGACTGACCGTGGAGCGATCTTTGTCAAACCGTTCCCCTAACAGGCTGTGGTTCATTTCATAAAGCACATTGGCCAGATACATGGCGACTTGTCGTGCAAAACGTAGATGCCTGTCCTGCTGTTTTGGGTTTTTCATGTCTGTCTCGGTCAAACCGAATTCCAGACAGACCGTCGCAACCACCAAATCCACTTGATGAAATTGGTGGGCGGGCGTGTGTTTTTTATGACGACGTTTTTTACAGGGCATATGTCCTCCGATAACTGTTTGAAGCCAGTTTAGCCCCATACAGCGATGTGAGGATTATATTCCTATTAAAAAGAACAAAAAGTCAACATCTAAGCTGTCACTCTTTTGGTGGAAAACAGCTAGAGTGTTGTAATTAGGCGTAAATTTTTTCGAGGTCTGTTTCGAGGGCTTGGCCAGCATCCATCTTCACAAAATGGTCGTAACCGAGGATCATTGTGACATCCTTGCCTTTTTCGGCCAACGGCAAGCGAATCCAAAACTGCGCTAGATGGCCACCGCTGGGTGTTCCGGGACGCGTCACACCGGCATAAGGTCGGCGGTTCTCCACGACATTATCGAGAACTTTTTTCCAGTACGCATTGCGACACCCCATTGGCAACTCATCTAGATGCCGTCCTTGAATTTCACAATTGAACAAATTCCAATAACCGGTCCCTGCCAAACGAAAACGATAGCGTCCGGTATCAGCCTCGACTTCGGTCAATGTGGTGGTTGGGAGTTGTTTGCCTATATCCTCAGGAAAGATTTCTTTGCGGGATGGAAAACTCTCAGCGGTACATTTTGACCGCCAATAGTCATAGATTCGTTGTTGCTGCGGTAACACCATTTGATGGCGTAGTGCATTCCCTTCTAACATATTTCCTCCCGTAACACTGGCCCGAACAGTGTGCCTTATTCATCGGCAATCCACTCTATTATCGCAACGAATTGTTAACCATAAATTAGGGTTTCATAAGGAAAAGCGCGCCTTTTTTGAATCGCTTCCGATTCAATCTAATGGAACTATCTAGTTTGTTTTAGAAAAAACACCTATTTGGTGTGCAAATTTTGCCATATCATAGATATATCAAGTAAATTTTACGCCTGTTCAGCGTTCTGATTCGAATCGCTCTGCAAATTCAATTCTGACGATGCCGGCCCAATCCAGTGCGTTTAGCCAGTTCAGATCGGCGTTTCGCATAATTAGGGGCAACCATGGGGTAATCCGCGGGCAGTCCCCATTTCTTGCGATAATCATCTGGTGACAAGCCGTATTTGACCCGCAAATGTCTCTTGAGTGATTGAAAGGCTTGCCCATCTTCAAGGCAAATAAGCACATCATCCTGCAAAGATTCGCCAATCGGAACGGCGGGCTCCGGGCGACTATGAGCGGTCTCGCCGGAGCGATCTGACGCCGCCATTATCAGGCCATCATAAATCGTGCTCAATAACTCAGGAATGGCCTCAGGAGCGACTTTATTGCGGCCCAAATAGGCGGCCGCAATCTGGGTCGTTTGAGCCAATACTGTCTCAGTCGTGAGACCTTCAATTGTATCAGCAGAGGGCGATATGGCTTTATTCGCGCCCATATATATAAGCTTTAAGCTCCGAGAACGTAAATGACCAAGAGCGTGACCAAAAGCATGCCTGCCGTCAACACAGCCGCCAGACCTGAGGGGGCTGCCTCACTCAATGTCCCAGCCGGGCTGAAGGCTTGGTAGAGTTTTCGCCCAACCTTATCAAAAGCCCGCGAACGGAAACGCCCAATATGAACACTGGCGCGGTCCCACATGGCAGAAATCCATGTAACGGCCCCGAAACCCGCTTTGCGGTAGAGCCAATCGGAATCCACAATTTCGGCCCGTCTTTCTGCGGGATAGAGCTTATAGCGCTTCAGCAAAGTGAAGGCAAAAATCGCGGCAAAGAGGAGTTGTAGCTGGAAGACCACATGATCCCAAGTATAAGGCTTATAGGGATAATCCATCTCAAAAGGCATCAAATCATAGAGCAAGTGATAACCCCCGCCGGGAATTGGCAAAGCCAGATAGATACAAAGAAAACCCGCCAAGCCCATTGCGAGCAGCATATTCCAAGGAGCTTCTTTCACGCGGCGTCCGCTATCATGAGCGAAGAATGTGAAATGCGGAACCTTAATACCCGAATGTTCCATCACACCGGCAGAAGCAAACAGCATCATAGCGAAAGGCACCCAGAGATGTTCTTCAATGGCTGCTGCCAAAATCATAGCTTTCGTCACAAAGGCGGCCAAGAGTGGGAAGGCCGCGATCGACCCTGCTCCAATCAGACACAAGACCGCCGTAAAGGGCATGGAGCGGAATAATCCCCCCAATTCAGAAGCTTTCGCTGTCCCTGTGCGGTACATCACTGCGCCGATGGACATAAACAACAAGCCTTTAAAAATCACATGGACGAAAACCTGTCCAACAACACCGTTCATAGCAAGAGCTGAACCAATGCCGATACCCGCGACCATAAAACCTAATTGGTTGTTCAGAGAATAAGCCAGAACTCGACGGAGGTCATTTTCAACCACCGCGAAGAAGACAGGGAAACAGGTCATAATTGCCCCGATCCAGATCAGGATATCCGTGCCGGGGAAACCACGGGCGAGTGCATAGATTGCAAATTTCGTGGTAAAAGACGCCAAGATAACCGTTCCGGTAATTGAGGCTTTGGGATAGGCGTCCTGCATCCAGTTATGAAGCAACGGGAAACCGCATTTAATCCCCATAGCGATTAGCATCAGCCAACCGCCCGGCGTATCCAGACCGATATAGGTAAACATGAAGTCCCCGCCACGGCTTTCGGCGACCATCACCGCTCCGCCTAATAGCATGACACCCGACAGAACCTGTATCGCCAAATAGCGCATACCCGCGGCATAGGCCCGCTCTCCACCTTTCCAGACGAGGAAAACAGAGGAAATCGCGGTAATTTCCCACATGATGAACAGAGTGATCATATCGCCGGCCAACACACCCGCAATGGCTGCGCCTGTATAGATCAGCGCTGAACTATCCGTGATACGGCATTTTTCATGCAGGCCATAAATCCCATTAATCAATCCCGCCAGACAGAAGAGATACCCCCAAACAACGGAGAGATTATCAATCCGCAACGTCGTCAGCTCAATCGGGCCAAAATTCAAAATGCCACCGAGCACCTCAACATCAGTTTTGATTATGAAGATCAACCAAGCAGCAAAGACAGGCGCGGAAATCAAAATCAGCTTCCGCAAATAATGTGTGGCCGGTGTTTTCGGTATCAAGGCACAGACCAGACCGGCGGCGATAACCCAAAAACCCGGATTTATATTCATGAGATCAAACATTAATGCTCTCCCTCATCTGTATGCTCAGTGGAATAATGCGGGTCGGGCAAACCACCTTCCCCGTAAAAACTCTCATCTCGGGCCAATAGCTTAAATAAAGGTTTAGCGGCAAAGACGATTAAAGAATAGGCGATAAAGCCAAACACCGCCCATGAACCGGGAAAGACCTCCCAAGGCGCGGGATGTTTCAGCGGATGAAAAATGCCGATAATGACCGTGATAATCATTCCAATGAGCGGCAACCAAATAAAGCCGCGCTTTACACTTTCATTACCCAAAAACAGAAAAGGCTTTGCCGCGGGATGAATACCTTCGGCTTTGTGTTTCTCTATGTCTGCCGCAATCATCTCTTCATTCATGACATTATGACTCATGAGAGCCCTCCCGGAAGGATGGGTATCAGGAAGTCAAAAATACCACCCCAATAGAAGAACAGAACCAGCGTCCCGAAAGCCGTAAAGACAGGCGGGATAATGACCCAAATATGTTTTTTACGCTCCAAGGCGATTTGTGCATCCGCCGCCGGATCAGCCGGAGGCTTCATAAAGCCACGAATGGCGACCGGAATAAGATAGATAATATTCAAAATGGAGGAGGCAATCAGCGCCGCAATCAAAATGCCCTTACCGCTATCCAATGCCCCGGCCATGAGGAAGAATTTGGGCCAAGAGCCGCCAAATGGGGGAATACCGATAATGGAAACTGCACCAATTAAAAACGCCCCGAAAACCCAAGGCATAGTCCGCCCCAGGCCGTCCATCTTGCTGATATTACTGCGATGGGCGATGGTATAAATCGCACCGGCACACATAAAGAGCGTAATCTTGCCCCACGCATGCATGACGATTTGTAACGCCCCACCGATAATAGCCATAGGCGCGGCGAGCATCGCCCCTAAAGTCACATAGGACAATTGAGAGACCGTTGAATAAGCCAGTCGTGCCTTCAAATTATCCTGTCGCAAAGCAATAACGGAGGCCAAGACAATCGAAATCGCCGCAATCCACGACAATGTCGTCGAGGCTGGGCTTTCCGCCGTCAAAGCAGGGCCGAAGGTAAAAACAACGACTTTCAACATTGTGAACACACCTGCTTTCACAACTGCCACAGCATGCAGCAAAGCCGAGACCGGTGTCGGAGCGACCATAGCATTAGGCAACCACGGATGGGTCGGCATGAGCGCGGCTTTGGCAATACCGAATGCAAAAAGGAAGAGCAGAATAGATGTCGCGAAAAGTGATGTCCCTTCCGGGAAGACACCGCCAACTTGAAATTCCGTTGTCCCGGCGATCACATGGGTTCCGATAATCGCGGGCAAGAGAAGCGCCAAGGATGTTCCCATCAATATCAATGCATAAATCGTTAAACCTCGACGCGCTTTGGCATCCCCCTTATGAGACACGAGCGGGAATGTCGAAATCGTCAGGGCTTCATAGAAGATGAATAAGGTGATCAAATTAGCCGATGCGGCAATACCCATAGCCGAAGCAATGGCAATAGCGACAAAGGTATAGAAGCGAGTTTGGTTTTTCTCGTTATTACCGCGCATATAGCCCAGAGTAAAAACCGAATTGACAATCCAAAGGGAGCTGGCAATCGCGGCGAATGTCGCCCCGAGTGGTTCAAGCTTGAATTTGACTTCGAAATTACCAGCAAATGTTCCGAGTAAAAGTTCCGGCCTTCCGCCTGCCGCAACAATTTTGCACAGGTAAATAACCACAGCTAAGAGAGCAAAACCGGCAATAAATGTAATGGCTTCGCGGATATTCGGGATATTCCGCGCAAAAGGGATGAGCACGGCGGCCGCCATGGGAATAATCAGTAACAACGCCAAGGCGAGTTCAGGTGTCAATGACATGGTCTAACCTCCCGCCGATAAAAGCGCATCTGCCGCACGTTCGGACACACCCACAATTAGGTCAGAGGCCCCGAAGATATTCATGCCGATGGCAATCGATGTCAGCGCCAAAATCCACATGGGAATCAGCATCATCAATGGGGCTTCATTCTTCGCAACAACTTGACCGTCAACTTCCGGCGGGTCTTGAAAATAGGCTGTCATTAGAACACGGCCGACATAGAAAATAGCCAAGATAGAGCTGAGCATAATCACGCCGACAGACCACCAATATCCCTGCTCCGCCGCCGCTTCGGCTAGTGCAACCTTTGACACAAAGCCTGCTGTGAACGGGACACCAATGAGTGAGAAACCGCAAAGTGTAAAAGCCCCCATCGTCCAAGGCATGGTTTTGGCTAAACCTCTGAAATCTGCGGAACGCGTGATACCGAACCGATACCACATCGCGCCGACGGCCAGAAACAGACCGCCCTTAATAACAGCGTGATTGATTAGATGTAGGTAACCTGCTGCCACACTCGCCGTTGTCGCAATACCAATACCGAGCAGCATATACCCTACTTGCGCTACAGAAGAGAATGCCAGAGCCCGCCTGATATCGGTTTGGAAAATCGCCTGCGCGGAGGCAAATAACATGCCCACGACACCGAGCCCTACAATTAGGTAGGTCAATATCGCCGCGACATAATCAAATTCGGGGTTGAACACAAAGAAGGTAAAACGGATAAGCAAATAAAGCGCCGCTTTCGTTGCCGTGGACGCCAAGAATGTCGTCACCGCCGTCGGAGAATAAGCATAGGCTCCCGGCAACCAATTATGGAGCGGGAACATCGCCAATTTCAAACCTAAGCCAACGATGATGAAGCCGAATGCCACCATGGAAACACGTGAACCGCCGTCCATTTCGCTGAGAATACGCCCCATATCCGCCATATTGAGCGTCCCCGTTTCCATATAAAGGAAACCAATGCCGATCACGAAAAAGGTTGCACCGATGGAGCCAAGAATGAGGTAATTGTAGGCAGAAACCAAAGCCCGGCGATCGCGGCTTGCTCCCATTGCCACCAGAACATAAGTTGAAATCGAGCTGACTTCGAGAAAAACGAAAACATTAAAGGCATCGCCCGTAATCACCATTCCCATAAGGCCCGCCATACAGAGCAGGAAAGCCGCATAGAATGGTGCGCGTTTCTTGGGTTCAACCTCTGCCAATGTCGCAGGCATGGCGTAAAGCATGGTCATAACGGCCATCGCCGCAATCAGGACAAGGATTGGAGCGGAGAGTGCATCCACGACAAGAGAAATGCCATAGGGCGGGTTCCACCCCCCCATACGGTAAACATCCATGCCATTGGCATTTTCATATTGCGCCAAAGCCAAAGCGGCGATGACCAAAATAACGGTCATTGTTGTGGTCGACCACCATGCGAGACGACGGCTTGGCAGAATAGCTGTAATGGCCGCCAATAAAAGTGGTACGGCAATCAGAAAAGCAGGGCCGTGTTCAAACAGCCAAGTCGGCATATACTGTGTCAGGTCCATTACTCTGCCGCTCCGGCATTCACGGGGTTGTCTGTGCCCTCAAGATTAAAGGCGTAATCAAGCGCATCAATCTCATCTTCTTCGATAGTTTGGTAAACTTCGCGAATGCGGACGACCAGAGATAGGCCAATCGCCAAAGTGGCCACGCCGACCACAATCGCAGTCAAGATCAAAACATGCGGTAAAGGATTGGAGTAAAGAATATCCGTTGCATAGCTATAGCCCCCTTCAGAAGCCGCGACTTGTACGGTCTCTATCGCTTGGTGGGTATAATCATCTTCTTCGCCATCATAGACTTTTTGCAAAATCGGCGGTTGCGCATCAGCGACTTTACCGATGGTAATATAAAGCAAAAAGACCGAGGTCTGGAAAATGGAAAGCCCGACAAGTTTCTTGATGAGGTTCCGGGATGAGAACACAGTATAAAGCCCCGTCATCATAAGGATGATGACAACGGCATAATTATATTGTTGGAAAATATCGGCAATCATTACCAATCATCCTCCGATGTTTCAGGCTGTCGTGAGCCAAAGGCATAAAAGATCGCAATCATCACAGTTGTCACTGTAATCAGCACGCCCAATTCAATGGCAAGAATGCCGTAATGTTGACCATCACTCGGCTTGGACGCCAAAACGCTATAATTAAGAAATTCGCCGCCCAAAAGCCACGCCAAAACGCCCGTCCCGCCATAGAGTAATACACCCACAGTCATGCCGATACGAATCCAGGAGGGTGGGAAGGCTTTTTTCGCCGCATCCAATCCGAAAATCAGTGCATAGAGGATAACTGACGCTGCCAAAATGACACCCGCTTGGAACCCGCCACCGGGCCCGTAATCGCCGTGAAACTGTACATAAAGCGCAAAAAGCGCGATGAGCGGAATAAGGAATTTGGAAATAACCCGCAAAAGAACATGCGGATCACCTTCGCGGCTTACACCATCCGGAAACTGACCATCAGGACGCTTATCAGACATTAGCTCTTCCCTCCTGATTTGGGTTTGGTTTTACGACTAGATGTTTTGGATTTAGACGCAGCGGTCTTTGAGGTCGTTGTTTTTGCAGTGGGCGTTTTTGTTGCAGCCGACTTAGGCGGACGGCCACGACGCTTTGCAGGAGCCTTTGCCGCAGCTGTTTTAGCTGTTGTCTTCTTTGGGGCAGCTTTCTTCGCCGTTGTTTTTTTCGTCGCTGTCTTCTTTGGGGCCGCTTTCTTTGTTGTCGTCTTTTTAGCCGCTGGCTTTTTAGTCGCTGCGGTGGATTTCGTTGTAGATGATTTTGCTGCTGTCGGCTTCTTTGTCGCCATTGCTTTTTTGGTGGTTGTCGCCCTTTTGGTTACTGTTTTTGCTAGTGATTTTTTAGTCGCCGTTTTTGCGGAAGTCTTTTTCGCTGTTGTTGCTTTCGCCGCAGGTTTCTTAAGCGCCTGTTTTTTAGCCACCTGTTTTTTAGCATTGGGCTTTTTAGCCACAGCAGGTGCAAGTGTTGCCTTATGGATGACTGGATTGGCCTGCGTTAAAGCCGGATTAGCGCTCTCTTCGCGCTTGATTTGGGCGGCAGGCGCAGAGCCATCAGCAACGCGCTGTCCTTGCACGCGCGCAACCCATCGGCCCGCATTACCGTTCAGTCCCAAGAGAAGAAGAACCCCCAGCCCGGCGGAGAAAATCACGACCGCTTCACCAAAAGTATCATAACCGCGATAGCTTGCGAGAACCGCCGTGACCACATTGGGAATTTTAATTTCTTCTGCCGTTTTCGCCATATAGTCGATACCGACATAACTATTTGCGGGAGAATAGGCGTCGCCATAGCCCGGCATATCACCAATGGCATAGAACATGGCTGCGCCGGCAAAAATACAAATTAAGAGGGGTGCCCATTGGCGGGAGCGGGGCACAGGCGCAGATTTTCTATCAGCCAACAACATGGCTGACAGCATCAAAACGGTCGAAACACCCGCCCCGACAGCTGCTTCGGTAAAGGCGACATCCACAGCATCAAGATTTACAAACCAAGCGGCACAAACAAGGCTGTAAACACCCTGCAACATAACAATGCCGAACAGGCTGCGCATACGCACAATTGCAAAAGCGACAATCACCAAAATCGCCATGAGGGCGATATCGAGCAGGATTGTCGGCGGCAGGAAAGTTGAGGTCGCAGCAAACATTTAAACCTCCTCTTCCAAATTAGTGGCTTTGAATTTGCCTAAAACAGGTTTTAAACCGCTTTTATAGGCCGCATGAGCAACAGCATGTGTCGCCGTCGGGCTTGTGACCAAAAGGAAGAAGGCCACGAGCAGAAGCTTCAAGGTCATTTGCGAAAAACCGCTCTGGAAAATAAGTCCAAGCAGAATTAATTCAGCCCCCAATGTGTCAGTCATACCCGCGGCATGAAGGCGGGTATAAAAATCCGGCAGACGCAAGACACCAATCGTTCCCGCCATGAGGAAAAACAAACCGGCGGCCAATGATAACACCGTTCCGACAAAGCGTATCAAACCGAGCCAGTCTATTGACGGACCCGCACTGCCATAAGCCTCTGAGGCGGCAGGTGCGGCAGCGAGGAGTGTGATAAGAATATCCATTATTCCTCCTCCTGCTCTACTTGAACGCCCAAAAGACCAACATTTAAGGCTTTGTAATTAAAGAATTTGAGTACGGCGATTGTCGCAATGAAATTCATCAAGGCGTAAAGCAGCGCAATATCAACCCCATCAGGGCGCCCAATGATAAAGCAAAAGACACAGAGAAAAAGAACCGTCTTCGTACCGAAGGAATTCACGGCCAAAAGGCGATCATAAAGCGTCGGCCCGCCAATGAGGCGCGCTAGCATAAAGGCCATAGAGACAATTATTAAAAACGCCGTACCGAGGAAAATATAACCGAGAGCGACACTCATGACGCATCCCCTTTGTGCGGCTTGGTGAGTTTCTCACCCACAGCCCAAGCTGAACGCTCAGCCATCTCACTAAAGTCTTCGGGTGCGCTCATCTCATTTAAGAGGGCATGAACAAGAATATGATCGTCTTCGATCATCACACTCACCGTTCCAGGCGTCAGCGTAATTGAATTGGCAAACATAACTTTGCTGATATCTTGTTTTTGCGGCAACGGCACCTTGGTGAGCGTTGGAGAAACTTCCATGTCGGGCTTTAGAACAGCACGCACCACTTGCACATTGGCTTTGACGATTTCGATGAACAGCCAGACGAAATAAGACAGTGTTTGGGGCACAGTCATATAAGGCACGGTCTCTTCATCGGTGATTTTCATACGGGCCGTCATGGCCAAAACAAAAACAATGGAAATAACACCGAGAATTAAGAGCATGGGTTTGAAATAACCCGACAGGGTCAACCACGTTGCTGTCAAAGCCAAAGCTAATACGAGACTAAATCGTAACACGCGTCCGGCGCTCCTCACCCAAGTCTGGCTCTCTATCTGTGCAGAGAGTCGTTAGTTGAGATGGTCATAACGGGCTTAAACCCGCATTAAAAGTCTAAACCAGAAAAAGGCGCGTATTTGTTTTGTGGATGAAACGGCGGAAGGTGATAATTTTTCGCCCCTGCTCCGCCAAATGAGGAATTATTGTTTTCGATGACCGAAAACAAGCGCCGCTGTAATCGCCGCCGCGCCATGCTCTTCCTCACGCGGAATTACACCGTCACGAATATAACGCAGAACATCTTTGTTAAGCGAGGATGTCAATGACCAGTTCCAATACCGCAAGACTGTTTGGGCCTTATCGGTCGAAATTGTATCAAAGGCTTCAATAACTCGCTGTAAATGCGGATGGGTTTCACCATTCTCATCCGTCACAGGGCGCCGCAGCGCTTTCCAGATATTTTCCACCATTTCGCGTTTCAGTCCTGTCGACTTGCACAATACCGCAATGCCCTCGCCGCCTTCGTCAGTCAGGATTTGCGCCCCCGTCGCAGGTTTGACTCCGGACATATAAGAGATTTCTTCTGTTAAATGTGGGTCCAAACCATTTTCGGCAGCGTCTTCAATCGCGGCTTCCAAACTGCCATGTTCATTTCTGGCAATCGCCGCACGATTGCGCTGACGGCGTTCGACAAATTGTAGGGCTTTTCTCACACCCGCATCTTGCCACCCATCGGCGGCGGCACGGGGAAAGAGATCAGCACAACTTTCCTGTAGAACCGCGCGTGAGACGGCGAAGCGGTGTAGGATTTTCTTTCGTGTCGGGCCATCCGCCCACCAAAACATGGTCAAGCCATGGCTAGGGCGCAATTCTTCGCGACGGTTTAACAGAGGAATAAAGTGCGTTTCATTCCGTGAGATTGTCAAGATACGTTGCAGAGCCGTTTCGCTGAAATTCGCACCCGGGTTTTTTAAGAGCGTTTTGACAACATCATCTTCCAAAAACTGGACCAACGCATCAACAACAGCATCAGAGACTTTTCGCCTTTGCGCAATCACCTTACGGTGTTCGGCAGAAACCTTTTTGGCTACTTGAATCAAGTCTGAGTCTGTAAGCGACTTAGAGTTCTCAAGAATATGACGCGCCACCTGAATATCGTCTTTGGCCAGAATGACCGAGATTGTCCGAGGTGCCTCATTCAACATGACAATACGTTTGGCCACGCCTTCGCGCATGTCCAAATCAGCATCGCGAAGCAATTCAACCAGAACATCACCCGCCATATGGCGTTCCTGCGGCGTTAGTTGCGAGGCCGGAATACAAATCACATCGGCCAAACGTTTGACCAATTGTCGGCGCGTACTTAAGCCGTCATCATCCGAGCCAAGCTCCGCCAGAGCCGTCTGCCCGTCTTCGCGCATTTTCTTCGATTGTGCCGGCATTGAAACCATTCAGGCATGCTCCTTTATCCGCAGAGAGGCGGATTTCCCTCGGAACGTAAACAAAGACCGTTAACCAAGCGTGACTATTGAGGCCTATTTGGTGTCTAATTTTCACCGCACCCGATATTTCGGCCTCGCCTTCAAACCATGAGAGTTGATAGTCACAGCGTGATTGGCTAGGGCCAAGGGCCACACATAGTGCCGTAAACCATCATTCAGAGTTTTCTATGCCTGCTTCCCCGTCTGTTTTTCAAACCCATGACCACAAAGCGCCTAAAGCAGAGAAGCGCCCCTTAAAGACCGAACAATTAGGTCGCGTTCGCGTCGATGATTATGCTTGGATGAAGGATGAAAATTGGCAAGACGTCATGCACAACCCCGCACTCTTGGATGAGGATATACGCCGCCATTTAGAGGCCGAAAACGCTTATACCAAAGCGGTCTTATCGCCTTTAGATACATTGAAAGACACACTTTTTGAAGAAATGAAAGCGCGGCTGGAACCGGAAGCCGCGAGCACACCTCTACCCGATGGGGATTGGGCTTACTTCCATCACTACCGCAAAGGCGACCAACATGGGGAATATGCCCGCGTGAAGCGGGATCCGTCAGGCAAAGCTGTTCGATTAAGCCCGGAGGTCTTGGCACAAAGCGAAACCGTATTAGACGCCGAAGTGCTCTCGAAAGCGTTTTCCGCCTATTTCGACCTTGGTTCAGTGTCTCACAGTCCTGATCAGAACTGGGTTGCCTATGGCGTCGATGGAAAGGGTTCGGAAAATTATGTTGTCACCCTGCGAGACTTATCAAATGGCCGCACCATAGAGACGGGGATTGAGCGCTGTGCAGGCGCTTTGGTTTGGGCTTTGGATTCCCGCACATTATTTTGGGTTGAACGGGACGAAAACCAACGCCCCCATGCCGTAATGCGCAAAGATATTTTCGATACAGAGGCACATCCTGTCTGCGTCTATAAAGAAACCGATCCGGGCTTTTTCGTGAGCGTCGGTACGTCAGATGATATGAAATATATCGAAATTAGTGCACACAACCATACGACATCGGAAATTTGGCGCATCCCGGCGGAGACGCCAACAGAAGAGGCGATATGTTTCGCCAAACGGGTTCCGGGATTGGAATATAGCCTGCAAGGCCAAGGAGGACGAACCTATATCCTGACCAATGCGCAGGGCGCGGTAGATTTCCAAATTATGGTGGCTGATGGCCCCAGCGAAGCGGCAGAATGGACCCCTTATATCCCGCACCGCCCGGGGACGTTGGTCATCGGCGTGGAAAGTTTTTCGCATTTTCTGGTGCGTCTGGAACGCCAAGATGCTCTGCCCCGATTGGTTATTCGCGATATGCGGGATGAGACCGAACATGTGATTGAAATGGCAGAGGCAGCTTATTCATTGGGCCTCGTCTCGGGCTATGAATATGACACGTCGCAGCTTTATTTCTCCTACGCGTCACCGACCACGCCGTCGCAGGTCTATGCCTATGATATGGACAAGCGCGAGCGCGTTCTCGTCAAGGAACAAACCGTGCCAAGCGGTCATATCAATACGGATTACACCGCCGAACGTTTATCAATCACGGCGCGGGACGGTGAGAGTGTTCCGGTCACATTATTGCGCAAATCGGATACGCCAAAAGATGGAACCGCCCCAATATTGCTCTATGGTTATGGATCTTACGGCATCACCATTCCGGCCGCCTTCCGTACCAATATTCTCTCATTGATTGATCGCGGGTTTATATTTGCTGTCGCCCATATTCGTGGTGGCATGGCAAAGGGCTACCAATGGTATTTGGACGGAAAGTTGGAAAAGAAACCCAATACATTCAATGACTTTGTCGATGTCGGGCGTGGGTTATGTGAAGCAGGCTATAGCAGAGAAGGTCACCTCGTCTGTCATGGCGGCTCGGCCGGCGGATTATTGGTCGGGGCCGCCATCAATCAGGCACCCGCCCTATTCGCCGGTGCGATTGCGGCTGTGCCTTTTGTCGACGTTTTAAATACCATGTCCGACACGTCATTGCCGCTCACTCCGCCTGAATGGCCTGAATGGGGTAATCCGCTCGAAGACGAAACCGCCTATGATTTGATTGAAGGATATTCGCCTTATGATCAGGTCAAGCCACAGGCTTACCCTGCCGCGCTCATTACGGCAGGTTTGACGGATCCGCGTGTGACATATTGGGAGCCTGCAAAATGGGCAGCCAAATTACGCGATCATCAACAGGCTGAGGCCCCCATATTGTTAAAGACGAATATGGAGGCCGGTCATCAAGGTGAGTCGGGCCGTTATGATTCTTTGAAGGAAACGGCTTTGGAATATGCCTTTGCCCTCGCCGTAGTTGGCCTGACAGAATAGCATTATAAGACGCGTCACTCCATTAATTTGGCGGAATGATTTGACCTCTTTCATCTTTTAAGTGGAAACTGACCCGCGCCGTGACGCCTTCCATCGTGACGGCCCGCCCGTCCCTGACGCGGGGTTTATATTTCCATTTTGCGACTGATTTCACTGTTGGCCTTTCAAATAACCGCTCTGTGCAATACGTGGTCTCAATTCCGAAAGGCTGACCATCTGGCCCAACCTGAAACCGCACATCGCAATGACCGGAGCGTTGTGCCCGCATTGGCATCGTCGCAGGCGGGCGCAAAATAGGGGCTGGATTACTATCAGTAATATGGGTCGTCTTTGGGGTATCGAATGTGATGTCATCCGGATCAAAAACATCTTTATCGCCGGGTAAAGTATAGATTGGCGTATCTGGAAAAGGCGCGCTCGCAACTTCTCTTCGCGGGGGTGGAGGCGGTATTTCCACAACCTTATAGCTGTCCAATTCTATTCGCTCATCCGGCGGTGGTAAGTCATCTGCTATCGGGTTGATTGTAAACTTCGCGCTTTTCAAAACAGTTTGCGCCTGAAACTCTTGCGAAATCATCGCAATCATCGAGCCGGTCAAAGCGAGTGTGACAAGGCCCGCACATGTCGCGCTGACCCCATACCGAATAAGCTTAAGCTTTGTCGTAGACGTCGCCGGCCTCCTGAACGCCTCCGCACCTAATATAGATGATGTCATTTTTTCCTCCCTGTGTGAAATTTTGGCCAAATGTTTCGCCGTTATCTTCGTGAGGTTTCGCCCTCAATTATTCATCTTGCTCTTTGGCGTTTTCTCTTTGATGTTGTTTCTCGATTTCTACCTCGCCCTATCGTTGGGTCGCTTTATGCTTTGACGATTCATCTCGACTTGCTTGAAGCCGCTTAAAAGTGATTCCCTCAATGCTTCTCCAGTCGATACGTCTTCATTTCCCTCACATGTTCATTTTGATCTCTCGCTAAGCATAATCTGCGTTTCATGCCGTATCTCTGTCGTATGCAAGGAGCTTGGACTCCGGCTGAGGCTCGCGGAGCAGCTTTGCATACGACGACGGCACAAATATTTTTCCTGTGCAGGAACGAACTAGTTGAGACCTATGACTTTCACCTGAAATGTTTTGGAAAGAAGTGAAACCAATCAATACCCCCTCCTCTATTTCTGTTAGACAACGTTAATACATAATAGTTATGTTATAACGTTGTTTGAATGTAAAGATAATTTTGCCTAAATTTTTTCAATTGGGATTTGGTTTGATTTCACCCCTCAGAGCACAGCTTGATTTGAGATGGCTCTCTTTCCAAGAATATGGCAGAGCGCGGCCATGTCAGAACTTCACGAAACACGCCTGTTCCGTCCCGAAGATGCCGCACAAATTGAACAAGTCTTTCAAGCCTCGGTCACGCAATTGGGCCCAAGATTTTACAGCGAGGCACAAGTGAAGGCTTGGGCGGCACACGGACCAAATGTGTCACAAATCCTGGACCGCAATAAAGACGGACGCATCACTTTCGTCGCTACTGACATTAAACAGGAAGTTCTCGCCTATGGAGAGTTGGAGCCTGACGGCCATATTGAGCACCTTTATGCAAGACCAGATGCCGCCGCTCGCGATATTGTTTCCGCTCTTTATGATCGTTTAGAGGTTAATGCCAAAGAATTGGGTATTCAGACCCTTTACACTGAAGCCAGCGAAGCTGCGCGGCGCTTTTTCCTGAAGAAAGAGTATGTTGACCAAGGGCGGCAGGACTTTGTTATTCAAAACATTTCCATTTACAATTATGCCATGACCAAATCACTGGAATGAAAAAATTCAAAGGAAACGCGCCCTTTCAATTCAAATATCTGAGTCGATTACAATAATTGAGCGCACAAAAAAACCCGACCAAAGGCCGGGTTGTTTAATCAATCTGAGGCTAACTTACCCTGTCGTTTTCACGATGTAAGCGGCGTCATAATCTTCTTTGAATTTCTGACAATTTTTGTCTTCGAGAATAAATTCGCCCTCAAAAATTTCGTTGTCATATGCACCTTTAATCATTTGATAGCAAAGTTCGCGTTCGATATTTTTCTCGAACTCGCAACGACGATCAAAAGCTTCACGTTCCGCACGAATGAAAGAAACCCACTTTTTAGCGTTTCTGTTCTCACGAGACTGTGTCGGTACTTGAGAGAAAGCCTCAATCGCGGCAGTGCGTGATTTTGTGATCGGCGCATTCGCCATTTGCTCGGATGACATCCCGCATTCGAGAGCCTGCTGATTTTGCGTGCTTTCATAACGACATGTAGCAATCAACATCCAGGATTTACCGGCATCATATCCGCGATCAATAGCAGATTTAAAAGCTGTCTCAGCGCGCTGACATTCACCTTCATTATAGAGGGCTTCACCCAAATCCGCATAAAGCTTAGCTTGGTTAGACCCTGCGGCAGCTTGCTCCAGAATCGGGATTGCACGCTTATATTCACGCGCTTGACGGAATAAATTGGAGAGTTGAACCAATTTATCAGAGTCGCGCTGGACACGACCGGAGTTCATTTCACGCTCAAGAATTTCAGCCGCTTGGAATGGCATATCATAGAAGCTGTAATATTGAACAACCTTCATAAGATCCTGCTCGCTATTTAGCGCGCCACCAATATAAAGCATTTTTGTGACTTCGAAGGCTTCTTGCTCACGACCGCCATTGGCCAACATAGAGGCCCAAGCATCCCACAAAGTTTTATCTTCGGGCCAACGGTTAATCATCTGTTTGACGATATCAGCCTGCTTCCCGGGCATGCCCAAATTATTGTAGAGATAATTCAAGAGGTCAAAATGCTTACGCTCTTTAGGCGATGCATTCCGGAACCACTTTTCAGCCCAAGGCAAAGCACGAGAGAAGTTTTCAGACTGCACCCAAGCTTGGGTCAACATCTCAACATATTGAGGTTTTTCTTGACCGCCATTACGCAAATATTCCTCAAGACGGCGCGCGCCTTCTTCATATTGCTCGTTACCAATCAATAACTGCGCAATATTTACGCGTAGAGCATCTGCCTCATTTGGGAGAAGACCGCCCGCACTAATTGCATTTTCAAAAGCCGTGATGGCACCGCCATAATTATCAAGTGAATAATAAGCAGATCCCTGCATCTGATAAATTGTTGAACGCTCATAAGGATTCAACTCTCCAATAGCCAAGGCTTCGTTCAATTTAGAAAGAGCAGGCTGAAATTGCTCAGCATTAATAAATTGAAGAGCTTCATTCACCTTTTCACCGGCCTTGGCACCAAATTGACGCCCTTCTTCAGGCTTCTTGTCTTGGGCAACTGCCGTCGTCGGAACGGAGGCCACACCGACCATAGTCAAACTGGCGAGTGCAAAGGCACTACAGCCCAAGCCAGTTTTAATCATTTTCATGACCGTCATGCGTTTTGGTGTCGTCATGATGAACTCCTTATCAACACTGATGTTATCGCTCATGGATAACCTCAAATTTTATTTATCACGAAGGCTGAGAAGTCTTCCGATAAAAGGCAGGGACGAAACGCCACACTGCCTTATTTAATGGGTCTTATTCAGGGATGAGGCGACCGCGCTCATCTTTCAATTGGAACGTAATCTTTGATTCCACGCCAGAACGCGCGACCGAACGACCGTCTACGATTTTCGGATTATACTTCCACTTTTGGACAGACTTGATTGTTGGGCGCTCGAAAAGTCTCTGTGTGCAATAAGTTGCTTCCACGTTAAACGGCGCACCTTCAGGACTCACGTCGAAGCGCACCAAACAGTGACCGGATTTCTCGGCACGCGTCGGCATTTGAGCCGGAATACGCACCAAAGGCTGTGCATCACGATCAGAAACCGCGATTTTAAAGTTTTGGCGGTCAATTTTTGGCGCTTCAAATTCTGGAATCGCACCCTCTAGCGAGGCGATCGCTTCTGTTGGCTTATCCGCTTTCGCGCGCTCAATCATGGGCGGCGGTGGCGGGGTCACAACTTTTTGAACTTTGTCAACTTTCGTCTCACGCTCGATAACTTTGATATCTTCAACCTTGGGGTTGATTTCAAAGCTTTCTGAAGCGAGCTTTTCTTGCGGCTCAAACTCTGATGAGATCAAAACCGTCATTAAGAAGAATAAAGCAATCGTCACAAAAGCCGCGACGGGGATGCCTAATAACCAGCGTACTGCACTTCCCATGATAAATACCTCTTTCCTTATTCCGTACCTACTTGCGTTTCGATACTAAGCTCTTGCATGAGCTCTTGCACAGCCATGACTGTGCCAACTTCTGCGTCACGGTCGGCCTTGATAATGGCCTGCGCCTTAGGACTTTCATCCCGGATACTTGTGATAATCGGGCGAATTTCTTCCAAATCATATGGACGCTTGTCGATCCAAATTTCATTGGTTGCGTTGATGGCGACCAAAATTGTCGGCTTCCAATCATCATCCGTTGTCGCGACGGGTTGTTCTGGGTCGATACCCGGTGTCTTGACGAAAACCGATGTCACGATGAAGAAGATGAGCAAAATGAAAACAACGTCCAACATGGGCGTCATGTTCAGTTCTGTATCTTCTTCCGGAAGATTAACTCTGCTGCGGCGTGCCATAGTGTTACCTTATTACATTAATGCGATAAATGCAAGTTATGGTGTAACTTTATTACACATAACTCTGACAGACCCGAAAAATCATTCCGGGTCAGAGTGATTAAGCTTCTCCGGCTTTAATGATTTCAATCTTCGTTGCACGTCCACCGGCATCTAGCCCGTCTTTCAGTTCAACAAGGATTTTGTGCTGGGCACGTTCATCCATACGTAGGATAACAGAAGCACCCGGCTTATCAGCCAAAAGACGTTCTACAGCCAGTGTGACACGGTCACAATTTGTGCGACGCTCATCGACCGAACATTGGTTACGAGCATCCACGAACACAGTGATGGCACGCGGAGCATCCGGTGGGTTTGGAACATCCGGCGGAGGTGGTGGCTGCGTTAAGTCAATAGCCGTTTCGTCCAAGAATGTGGCGGTCACGATGAAGAAGATCAACATGATAAACACAATGTCGAGCATAGGTGTCATATCGACATCAGCTTCATCCGCCTGATTATTTTTACGTCCGCGTCTCATAAGATCCTCTTATAATGTGGGCTTAAACGATTTGGAGGTCGTCAGCGAAACGAGCCGTTTCCCGAGCACTCCAGCGCGGTAGGACCGTTGAGAAATACAAGCCTGAAAGAGCCGCTGTCATACCAGCCATGGTCGGGATGGTCGCCTTAAAGACACCACCAGCCATAAGGCGAGCATTGGAAGAACCAGACAGAGCCATAGTATCAAACACCTGAATCATGCCGGTTACGGTTCCCAAAAGCCCCAAGAGCGGAAGCAAAGCCACGAAAGTCTTGATCAAACCAACATTCGAGTCTGTGCGCTCTTTAATTTGGCTAACCATTTCGTCACGAATAGCCAAAGCTTTCCAGGACCGCTTGTCAGAACGGGCATCCCATTCATTTTTCAAACGCGTTTTTGTCGGCTTATGAGCGAAGAGATAATAAGCAAAACGCTCTAATATGAAGGTCCACAAGACAAGGGTCACAAGACCAATGACGAGCAGAACGCTACCGCCGGTGTTCAGAAAGTTCACCAAGCCGTTCGCGATATTGACGGGGTTTAACCATTCCATCTTTGACGTCCTCTGCGTGTATTGTTGTAGTTATTGGAAAGGATGGTGCGCCCAAAAGCGCACCATAAACCTGTCAGCTTAGACGCCGCCCGTACGGGATTCGACGTGGCGTGCCACGATACCGGCACTTTGCTCTTCCAACGTACCCTGAACAGAGCGCGCCAATGTGGAGCAGAAGCTGTGGAGGATGAGAAGCGGAATAGCTGCAATCAGACCCAACATGGTTGTCACAAGCGCTTCGGAAATACCACCGGCCATCAACTGGGGATCACCTGTTCCGTAAATCATCATGGCTTGGAAGGTCTTGATCATACCTGTAACCGTACCCAAGAGACCCAAGAGCGGCGCAATACCGGCAAAAAGTTTCAGAAGGTTTAGACCAACTTCAAGCTTCGGGGATTCCTTCAAGATAGCTTCGTCAAGCTTCAGCTCAACTGTATCAGCATCTTTGGACTTCGCACCTTCATAAGCCAACATAACGCGGCCCAAAGGATTTGAGTTAGACCCTTGCGCTTTACGCTTCTGAGCGGACACAGCCATTTTAACGAGGAACAGACGGACAATGTTCAAGAGACCAAACAAACCACCAATCGCAAGTAAGGCAAGAATGATATAGCCGATTGTACCACCATAAGAGATACGCTCACGGACATCTGGAACGCGCTCGAATGACGCCAATAACGCACCGCGTGTTGGATCGATCGGAGCATAAACCAAACTACCGGCATCCGTCTTCGTCACCTTACTAGCGGCAGCGGAAATTGCGCCGCCAGGTTGCTTTGGAAGCTTACTCAAGAGCGGGCCAGTGTCCTCACCAGAAGGCGCTTTATAGCCCAAGAAATTCGCTTTATCCGACGTAAAGACAGAGAAAGGACCGACGCGCGTCACAGATTGCACGGCGCCATCATCCACATTGGCAACAGGCGCTTGGAATTCTTTCACGAGACGCTGCTCACGAATTTCCTGCAACATACGCTCATAAATCGCGTTCAAGTCTTCGCTGCTTGGAAGAGCTTCAGATTGAGCCACACGACCCAAAACTTCTGTCCGGTTCGGATATTCTGCTGTGATCAAAGAGCTATCGAGAAGCGCCTTAAACTCACCGGCTTTACTCCGAGCCAAACCGAAAACTTCACCAAAATCACCTTGAGCAACACGTAGTTCGCCCTTCAATCCGTCGATGGTCCGACGGTTGGCAGCAAAAGTACGCTCAACATTGGCAGCTTGACGCTCAAGCGCAGCCAATTCGCGACGGGCTTCAGACAATTTTGCCTGTTGCTCACCAGCACGGGCTTGGAACTCACGAACACGTTCGCGATTTTCCTGTTCAACTTTCGCCGCATCTTGGCGAACTTTATTCAGTAACTCATTGACAGAGTTGATTTGCCCTGACGCCGGAACGGCTGAGAGCAAGACAGCGGAACCGATAGCGGCCGCCGTGGCTTTCGTAAATAATTTCATTGTCATTCTCATGGTTCTCTAAGGTCCTCGGCTTATTTGTTCAGAATTACGGGCGCATAAACGATCGCCGGCGCCGCTTCGCCTTTGGCGATACGGATGGCCTGACGCATCGCAAGTGCATCCGCACCATCAAGAACGTCCCAACTCTTTGTTTCCAGATTATATTTAGCAACTTCGGTTTCGTCTTTCGTGACATAAACCAGAGATGTACGGCCAAAACGAATGAAGTTCACAACATTGCCCGTGCGCGTCGGATGCACACCTTCGTAACTGTCGATACCCTGTCCGTATGACACTTCGATCTTATAGGCATTCAAAACGCGGCGATATTGTTCGGCCGGGGACACATCCGGATCGGACAAAACATCTTTTACATTTTGAATACGCGCTTGGCGCTCAGCCATATTAAACGGCAAGTCACTATTTATGGAGTCTTCCAAAGCGACAGCCATACGCAACATCATCGGGCTCATGCCCTGCTTGATTTGCTCAACCGTACCCAATTGACGGTTCAAAGACTGAATCTCTGATTTTTGAGACTGCAAATAAATGTCCTGCTGCGCTACGAACAAAGCAATATTGTCCTTTTGCTGCAAAACCGCACGGAATTCGCGAATGGCGTTATCCGCAGCGTCATCTGCGTTCTCCACCTGACGCTGTGCCGCAGCACTCGCCTGGGTCGAAGACTTCGCAACGTTAAGAGCGCTGTCGAGTTGCGCATGCGCAGGAGCGGCAAATAAGAGCCCCGCCGCACCGGCAAGCATCAAAGGCTTGGCTATTTTTGATTTTAACATGGTGTCCTTCCAAGTCTGCTTTAAATTTTTATTCCATCGCCCGATTTTATGATGAGGACGAACGAATTCTGTTGAATTAATTGTGATTTAACCGCCGACTTCGACAGGTGCCAACACAACATCAGGCGCACTTTCGCCGCGTGCAATCCGCACAGCGCGACGGGCATCTAAGACGTCAGCCCGTTTCATTGCGACCCAATCCCCTTTGCCGTTTTCACCGGCATCTTTATCCCACTTCCACGCTTCAGAACTATCATATTGAAGGTAAATCAACGACATACGACCGAAGTGAAGGTAGTAACCATCATATACACTGTCACGCAAAAGTTGGTTTTGAATTTTAGTCGCGTCTCTCGGAAGCTGCTCCTTTACCGCTTTTGGCAAGGAGCAGGCTGTACTATTTAAATCCGCATCACAGGCCGCCAAACGCGTCCCGGGAGTTTTGGGGTTTTGACCGTTATATGAAACAACAGAAGCTCCCGCGATAACTTCCGTATCGAACAAATTCATGGATTGACGGAAGATAGAGGAGATAGGCGCTTCAGGCGAATCCAAGTCCTCTTTCAATTTATCAAGGCGGGCAAAACGCTCCACATAATTAAAAGGAATATCTTTGACCATTTCCTTTTCAATCTCGGCCGTCATTTCAACAACCAAAGGACGAATGGAGTCTTTTAATTCATCTGCGGAATCAATCTGCTCTCTGAGTGAGGCGATTTGCTCTTCTTGTTTGACGAGGAATAAACGCTTCTGATCTGTTGCCGCTTGAACGTCGGCAATCTGTTGCAGAAGCCGCGCATATGTCTCTTCGTTATTAGAGTCTTGTGCTGATGCACTCATGGCGAAAGACCCGGCCATTAATCCGGCAATCGCACTGACACGTATAAAATTACGAGCGGCTTTAATCGTCACTAGGAACGTCCTCCAATTTTCAAATTCTGCCCTTCTTAACGGGGCATGAATAACCTTAGGTGTTCGCTTACACGGGCGTTAATCCTTAATCAATGATTACATGTAGAAGAAAATCGATTTTTTCTGAGATTTTTTCTTCTTGAACCTGTGTATATTAACCCTGATAATTATGTGATGTTATTACACAATACAGACCTCGCCGTCTGTGACAAGACCATCACGCAGTTAATACAAATCTGAAGGGTATAGGTTCCGAAAAAAGGAGTTAAATCGGAAATTGGTTGGGGCGGCTGGATTCGAACCAACGATCACGGGATCAAAACCCGATGCCTTACCGCTTGGCTACGCCCCATTGTCGAGACCAATTTGAGATGCGCCTTCTAAGAGGCTCTAAATCATTTTGCAACGGGATTTTGCCGCTTTCTTCATCCAAATTGATGTCTTTTACCAATTGTCAGTTATGGCTGAGATATTTTATCGAAAAACAACAAATATTATATCAATTTAAACCTAAAGCCCTTATATAGAGACTATCTAAAAACTTCTCATCAAAGGTCCGTTTTTTATGCGTCAGTTTTTCATTACGGTTTTCGGCGTTGTTGTCGGCATTATTGCCTTTTTCTTTCTTATCCTTCTCTTCCTGTTCGGCATCGGCCTAGTAGGAGCGCTTTCTGATTCTATGAAACCGAAACCAGCGCAGGTCCTCAGTTTTGACATGCGAATGGCCCTGCCCGATCAGGGAATGGGAGACACTTTATTCGCCAGCAGCACAGGTGTTGTGGATATTGCCCGCGCATTGGATGCCGCAAAAACCGATGATAGGATTAAAGGGCTCTTCATCCGTGCAGACAGATTCGGGCTTACCCCGGCCAGTGCAGAAGAATTACGCGAAGCCATTTTGAATTTTAAATCGAGCGGCAAGTTTGTTGTCGCCCATGCCCAAGGATTCGAAACTCCCAGTCTCTTTCCTTATATGACCGTTGCAGGTGCAGATGAGTTATGGATGCAGGACACCACAGGCTTTGCCGTCGCCGGCATTCATTCCGAAACGGAATTTTTCGGCGGCGTCATGGAAAAGATTGATGCGCAGCCGCAATTCGAACAGTTTTACGAATATAAAAACGCCGTGAACACTTATACGGAAACGGGCTTCACCGAACCACATAAAGAAGCCATGACCAGCTTCCTCACCAGTCTTTATGATACGGCCATTGCCCGTATCGCCGAAGACCGGGAGATGAGCGTCGCCGCTGTGACACAATTTTTAAATGCGTCACCCCATAGCGCGGAAGCCGCAATGGAAGCTGGATTAGTCGATAAGATGGGCTTTCTGGAAGACGCCAAACGCTATGTGAAGAAAAAAGCAGGGAGTGATAAGACTGTTCTCTTAAATATCTCGGATTATATCATCCCGTCCAACTTTGGAGCCCCGACGATTGCCTATATTGGCGGTGAAGGCGCTGTCGTGAACGGATCTTCGTCGACAGGCGGTCCATTTGGCGGTGCGGTTACAATGGGCGGCGATACTTTGGCCAAGGCTTTTGATAACGCGACTAAGGACAAAAATGTCAAAGCCATTGTCTTCCGGGTGAGTTCGCCTGGCGGATCGCCCTCGGCGTCGGACCAAATTTTGGCCGCCGCAGAACGCGCGCAGGATGCCGGAAAGCCCGTCATTATCTCTATGGGTCAATATGCGGCTTCAGGCGGATATTATGTTTCAGCGACAGCCGATAAAATCGTCGCCCTCCCCTCGACCATCACCGGATCTATCGGAGTGTTCGGTGGTAAAGTTGCGCTGGAGGACAGTTTTGCCAAGGTGGGCTATAATATCGAAGCAGTGACGGTTGGCGGCGAATATGCCGGTGCTTTTTCACCGGATACGCCTTTCACAGAAAGCCAAAGAGAAGGGTTTCGTGGACAGCTCGCCGAGATTTATGATGACTTTATCGCCCGTGTCGCCAAGGGTCGTGAGATGTCCGAAGATGACGTTAAAGAGATTGCTAAGGGTCGCGTTTGGACCGGCGAACAAGCCAAAGAACGCGGATTAGTGGATGAGCTTGGTGGGTTTTTGAAAGCTGTCGAAGTCGCCAAGGACATGGCTGACATAGACTCAGATACAAAAGTCCGCCTCAAACGCTTCCCGCCCATCCCAACTCCGGGCGAGCAATTACAGCAATTACTCAGCGGGGCAGAGCAAACTCAAGCCAATATCGCCTTGCTGAATGAAGTCGTCGCACTACCGGAAGTTCAAGCCGCCATCCGCGCTCACCAAGCCACAAGAAAACAAGAAGCGCTAAAAGCGCATCTGCCATTTGTTGAATAGAGGCATGTGAACGGCAAGAGTAATGAAAACTTCAAAAGGAGCCCTTGGGCTCCTTTTTTATTGTCGCCTACGAAAATTATGACGCTGGCCTTCTAATACGCTTTCAAGACCGCCTTCGAAGACCTGCCTCCTTACACCTCATGTCGACCTTTCCTGCATCCGTACATCTAAATTATGGGCGAAGTCGGAATGAGTAAGAAGCTATAAGACATAAAAAAGCCTCCCGAGGGAGGCTTTAATTCACGTTATGATTGATGATTACAATCCGCCCGGACCACAATCATTTTTCAAGAAGCTCATCATTCTTGGATAAGCCTTCATTTTGTGATCATAGAACAATGTGTTTGAGAAGTGATCAGCATTTTCTAGCTCGATATATTCGAAACTCTTGCCGTTTTTCTCAAGCTCTTTGACATATTTATCACTGTGTTTAATCGGCACACGCTGGTCGACAGACCCATGGATGACCAACATCGGAACATTTACCTTGCTCGCCTCTTCAATCGGGCTGATTGAGTCATCCCAGAAGTTTAATTGTTCAACAGCCTGAGCGCCATCAATCCGATCACGGTAATAATTCACTTGTTGATTATTATCGGCTACGGCCGCACCGGCAATAACACATTGATAGATATTGGGTTCGCGAGCCGCTGCAATTAGTGAAGCATAACCACCATAAGACCAACCAAACATAGCCACTCGGTCAGCATCAACCTCACCTTTGGAAATCAGGTATTTAACACCATCATCCTTATCGTCTTGCATTTTCTTGCCGCCTTCACCGCCATTGATGAAGCCCGCTTTGTAATGCTCAAGTCCATAATTTTTGGAACCCCGATATTGAGGCTGCAAAACCATATAGCCATTATTGGCCAACATTTGCCCCCAATCATCCCAGCCGACAACTTCGGTAACGAAGGGACCACCATGAGGCATGACAATTAGCGGGAACGGCCCTTTGCCTTGTGGACGTGTTACATAAGCCGGGATTTTCCGTCCGTCTCTCGCGGTATAGGTAATATACTCAACATCCGCCAAATCCTTAGCATTGAGCAAACTATTCACGCCGCCTACAACAGACAATTTACCATTATTAAAGAGGTAGAATGTGCCGGGATCTTTCGGCCCAGAATTACGCATAATCAAGACATTGCCATCACGTGAACGATCCAAAATAGAGAGACTATGAACGTTTGGAATTACAGCCTCAAACTGCTTCATAATCGCTTCTTCTTCTTTGTCGAAATACTTCGTATGTGGCTTGTCCTTGGCATAACGTACACCTGTCACAACACCGGGCTTCACCCACGGATTTGAATGACGCGTCGTATTGAGAAGGTCGACGTCGTTGCGACGGTAAACGAGCTCACCAAAACTTTTTGTTTTGAGATTATATTTCCAAAGACCTTCTTTATCATTGCCGTTATGAGCAATGACATAAATGCTGTTCGGATCATCTTCAACAAGTCCGGCATATTGGAAGGTTTCGAAACTATCTTCGCTTTGACGGTAATATTCATTCCAGCCACTGCCGCCCACGTCACGATATAAGAAGACAGTTTCCTGCGTTCCATTGTCGAATTCCAAAGCGAATCGCGGATTACCCTGCGGATCAAACCGATATCCATACAGATCCGAGTTCCCTTTCAGGACAAGTTTCTTTGAACCTGTTTTCAGATTGTATTCGTAGAAATTGGGCGCACGACGACTTTGTGAACGGTCAAAGAAAGCGTAGCGTACCAAGAGCTTATTTGGCTTATCAACCAAAACATTAGCGAGAGACAAGCTATAATCATCAGCATTCAACTCATCAAACTTCTTCGTCTTCATCGAATAAAGTGCCAATTTGCTTTTAAATGCGCCTTGGTTGAAGCCCTTGATCCGTTTACTGACCTGCTTCGTGAAAGAGACGACAAGCTCTTCATCACCAACCCAATCAAAGCCCTGAATACGCATGGACTTTGAACCGATACGATGTGGTTTAGCAGAAAGGTCTTTTGCGTCATAAACCTCAATAATGTGATCGCCATTTTGGCTTGTCGCTTTTCGGAAAGATACATATTTGCCGCTAGGAGACAAAGACACATTGTCCATAAAATTGGGGGCTGCCCAATAATCCATTGGATAAACTTTCGCCGCTGATTTGGCGATGGATAGTTGAGGCGCCGCCATGACGCCCAGTGCCGCTACGCATGTTAAAAGAGTTTTACGCATAATATCCCCGTAAATTGAATTAATTATCTTACTATAGACCAGAAAAAAAGCCCGCTGGCAAATCCAGCGGGCTTTAAATTACAGTTTATAACTGCGTTTCTTTGTCACGATTTCGCGAGACTTAGAAACCTTTACGCAGTTGTACAAAGAACTTACGTCCTTCCAAATCATAACCATTACCTAGAACAGCGTTACCGGAAGTCGTAACTTCTGAGCTATCTGCTTTTGGTGGATTACGGTCAAAGATGTTAGAGACTGAGAGTGTGATACCCCAATTCTTATCGTCGTTATTGTAACTGATACCAGCATTGTGGACAAAGTAATCATCGGCAAAGCCAACGTCGCGACAATTCACATCACCAACAGCCGGACCACCACAAGTGTCTGCTGTGATTAAATCGCCGTCAGCGTTAACAACACCGAATACGTTACCGAATTCATCAACAGTATCTTCATCCTGTTCAACAGAACTGACATAGCGCGTACCCCATGAGAATGAGAAGTCATCATATGTCACGCGTTGGAAAAGGTTGCCAGCCCAATCAGAGAAGCCGAATTCGCCCTCATCATTGTCAGCAAGTTCACTACCATCGTCATTGATAAACAATTGGCGAATTTCCAAGATATGGTTTGCTCGTAAATCAGCAAGATATTCAAAGCTACGGTCAAAGGCCGTAAACTCTTTTGTGAAACGTGCGTTGAGGTCAAGACCACGAACTTGATCTTCGTTTTGGTTAATGAAAGCCTGGCTAACTAGATCTAGTTCATCATTACCATCACGTTGGATACGATCACAGAACGGGCTGCGACCTTCACGCTCATTTGTGTAGCAATCATTGATAATGAACTGAGCTGCTGGCGAAATCACTGAATCTTCAACTTGGATGTCATAGTAGCTAGCACCAAATTCAAGACCGAAGGCATCCGTCCAAGGTTGCTCAAAAGAGAAACCGGCAGTGAACGACGTTGATGTTTCAGGATCAAGCGCCAAAGAGCCTTCAGAAGCCACTTCTGTCGAATAGAAACCGCTATTACCTGAACCAAGTGTCAGTGGATCCAAACCTTCAGCCCTACAACGCGCCAGTGTATCAGCATCACGACCATCCAAAGAAGGGTCATAAACATTTGGGCCGCCCGGGTTGTTCAAGTCAGGCACCAAAGCGTCCAGAGGCACATTACAAGGGTCAAACAGTGTCAAGAAACCTGTCTGTGGCTGCAAGAAATTTTCACGCAAATTAGGTGAACGGAAAGATGTACCATAGCTCATTTTTAACAAGAGGCTATCGACCGGTCTCCAACCCACTTTAGCTGAGTAAGTTGACGCAAAGCCGTAAAACTCTTCATCCAATACGCGACCCGACAAGTTCAAGTCCAACTGTCTGAAGAGGGGCTGATCCGCAATCAAAGGAATATCAACCTCAGCATACGCTTCACGAATTGTCTTCTCACCTTGGGCGCCACCATCGGCAAAGAAGCCAAAGAAGAGACCATCACGGGCAATGTCATCGGGATTGGATTCGATTTTATCTGTGCGTTGTTCCACACCGATAACAGCCTGAACTTTACCCGCCGGCAATTCAGCAATCGCGCCTGTCGCAAAAGCAGAGAAAGTTGTCTGCGTGTAAGTCGTATCAAAATCACGACTATCAAACAAATAATCACGCTCTTCTTGAGTGGCCAAGTCTCCTGCAACACCTTCAAACAAGGATGGAGCAAACAAGTTCACAGGTACACAGCCAGCAGAAACGTCTGCACTGACAGTCGTACCAGGAGCCGCTGTACAAGGAGCCAATCCCGGAATTGGATTACCAGTCTCGATATCATTACCCAAAGCGAAATTCAGGCGATCATCGCGAATACCTTCACGTGCAGAGATACCATTTGACTGTGAGTAGGTAAATGAAGCCTCAAAAGACCAATCCGAGAATGAACCATAGTTCAAATACGGAATATCACCACGAACGCCACCAACGAGACGCGTATTTTCAATTGATAACTCAACCTCTGTACGGTCGCCATTTACACCAACAACAGGCAAAACTCCAACAGGACCTACAAAATCATTCGGACCGAATCCAAAGATAAAAGGTGTACATCCAGCATTGTCAAATAAACCGCCCGCAAAGGTCGCACAAATACGCGCATCACTCTCGTCTCCATCACGGTTTGGATCACGGTCACGATAGTAGGTATTCCAACGGTCAATAAATTCTTGATTGAAGTCGAAGCCATTAGAACCACAATCAGCACCATTTACACCACAAGGGTTAAACGGATTGTCGGCTCCAACACTTGGGAATAATTGGAATGTTCCGCTATCAATGGAAGATTCAACACGTGAATAAAGCACTTCGAAGAATGGCGTGATATTCGCGTCGCCCTCAAGAGTATACTCACCATAAGCCATTAAGTTATAACGCTTTTGCTCAGGGATAAGGTCTTGATTTGGATCGGCACCATTCAAAGCAAATTGTGCAAAATCAAAATCTTGAACGCCATCGCCATCGGCATCAACGGGTACGCCAGCCAGTGTTTGGTCGTTAAAGTTAGGAATACCTGTATTGGATTGACCGTTTACAAAGTAAATTGAACCGAAAGTACCACTGTTTTCAGAAATACGACCCGCAATACGTGAGGCTTTACATTCTTGTGAAGGGAAAGCTTGGAAATCATCAAACCACTCAGCAAAGCGAATCTCATCAGCACGTCCAAACGTACGAATCTCGCCGTTCTCATCTATTTCATAATGGCGGTCACATCCGGCCAAGTAATCACGATCAACGAGCTTCAAAGAATCGCGAAAATCATATTCTGCACCGATACCAAAGAACCCACGGTCAGTGTTTTTACCCCAAGAGGCAGCGAGGTTGTAATCCTGACCACCTGTATCTTGTGCAGGGTTGTAAGTTGCAGTGACGTCAAGACCTTCAAAGTCTTTCTTCAAAAGCACGTTAACCACACCGGCAATCGCGTCCGAACCATAAACAGATGACGCGCCTTCAAGAAGGATGTCAGTCCGGTCAACGAGTGAGCCTGGAATCAAGTTAATGGAAGGCTGTGAAGGCGCACCTTCAACACCAGCAGGCGCGATACGACGACCATTGATCAAAACCAAAGTCCGGTCAGCACCCAGACCACGAATGTTAATCGTTTCAGAACCGGGACCATTGTCCAGAACGAAACCGGAGAATGTTGAGTCAATCTGCTGACCCGCCGCTGATTCAGTTGTCTGAAGGATAGTCACGGGGTCGATAACACCAAGATCACGCTTCTCGTCAAAATCGATGACTTGTAGAGGAGACAATGAGCTAAATGTATCACGCTTAATACGCGAACCGGTTGTGATAACGTTATCAACGTCCTCATCTTCTTCAGCAGCTGTTTGCTCAACAACTTGCTCTACATCATCGTCATTAGTAACTTGAGCATAGGCTGGAACCGCTAAACTCACAAATAGTGTGGAGAGCACTGACGTCTGTAGAAGCCGTGCCTTATCGGTAATGTTCATTGTGAACCCCTTCGAACTGGTTTTTTATAATTTCACGGATTAATTTCCGGACATGTTGCGGTTAAAATCTATAAAGAGACAACATTCAAGTCGCAACATTGACAAAAATACAGAAATATTCGCCTTTTTTGGCAATGTGTTGTAATTTTGTCACCGAGAGCCCTCATATGAGGCGCATTGCTGAAACGACGCCGTGGAATTGCTCACAAGGGTACTTTATCACGCCTGAAAAACGGAAAATTGAGAATCGACTCTCTGAAATTGGGGTATAAGCCGCAAAACTAAGTGATTATAGCCTTTATTTATGACCCATGCCGACCCAACACGAATAATGACACGCTTAGATTTGAAAGCGCCACGTTAATACTATGAAACCTTCAGATTTCGATTGGACTTCGCGCGGGGTAACCGTGCGCGAAACGGGCGCATTTGTCCCTTTCAATCTCGCTTTGTTCAAAGACATTTATATATGGTGGCAATATTACAGGCGCGAAAAAGCGCGCAAGCCCGCCTTTCAAGGGCCGCAGCGTCCTGTTTTCGTTCACCCGCGCGCCGTCCAAAATGTCTATCTCCTCTGGGGGGCAATGCGTCAGGCAGGTTTAGACAATCAAGAGGGAAGTTTGATGTCCTCTGAGTCTAATGAAACGGACCTTCATCTCTATTTCAGTGACCAAACCTATCTGGACAACCATCCGTCAGCTCCTACCGGGATCAATCGCGATTGTACGGACATCAGCAAATCCCGCGTGGCAGAAGTTTTTGAGACCATCTTTGGATATAACCTCTCGGTTGATCCGCGAACGGCACAGCCGCCTTTCATCTGTAAATCCGAGCTAAATGGCAAACATGACGGCTATATTGCTTACAAGAATTGCGCTCCGAAAGACGGCTGGGTGTATCAAAAACTCATCATGGCAGAAACGGAAGACGGCACAGTCATAGATCATCGATGCCCTACTGTGTTTGGCGAAGTTCCGCTAGTCTATCTTAAAGAACGCCCCATTGATCAGAGATTTGCCAATCTCAATACGCGCTGCCGTCTTTCCCAAGCTGACCTTCATTTCACCACGGAAGAATTGCGTCTCATCAGAAAATTCTGCAAAGCAATGAAATTGGATTGGGGTGGGTTGGATATTTTGCGAAACGCCCCTGACGGTAGGATCTATATTGTTGACGTCAATAAGACCGATATGGGCCCGCCCCTGGCTTTGCCGTTAAAAGACAAATTGAAGTCGACGGAAATATTGGGGCTGGCCTTGCGACAAGCGGTTGATTTTCATTTCCCGCCTGCCATAACCCGCAGGGCTTCAATCAGTGAAGACGCCCTCAAAAAAGAAGAAAGAGCTTAATCCGTGGCCATACCGTTTGTTCGGAATTTTGAATTTGAATATGGGCGATGTGACCAACTCAGCCCTCTCGTTCAACGTGTCGTGGCGGATAATCCCGGCCCATTCACCTATACCGGGACGGGAGTTTTCATTATTGGCGATAAAAATGTCTGCGTGATTGACCCCGGTCCTCTCACTGACAAGCACCGCGCAGCTATGAATAAGGCTTTAGAAGGGCGCATGGTCACCCATGTTCTGGTGACCCATCACCATATTGATCATTCTCCTTTGGCAAAACCTTTGGCGGAAAAGCATGGCTGCCAAGTTTACGGCTATGGCCTACAGCCTGAACCACCCAAAGGCGGAGAAATCCGATTGGAGGCCGGAGACGACCTCACCTTTAAACCGGATGTTGAAATTCGCTGCGGTGAAATCATCAAGGGTGACGGTTGGACTATGGAAGCCATCCACACGCCCGGACACACATCCAATCATTTATGTTACGCTCTGATTGAAGAAAACACGCTCTTCTCCGGCGACCATATTATGGGTTGGTCCACCAGTGTCGTGAGCCCACCCGACGGGGATATGGGCGATTATCTGGCGTCATTGCGCCGTGTCTATGACCGCCATTTTGAGACGCTACGCCCAACCCACGGCCCTGCGATTACCCAAGTCGATGAATTTGTGAGCGCCTATATCGACCACCGCCTGAACCGCGAAGCCCAAATTGCGGAGGCCGTGAATAGCGGTCTGTCCGATATTTTTGATATGGTCAAAACGCTCTACGCCGACATCGACAAAAGACTACATCCCGCCGCGGCACACAGCGTTCTCTCTCATCTCATTCATATGCGTCAAGAGGGCCGGGTCACCGCTGATGGTCCTGATGGATTAAAACAACATTATTATCCGGCGTCACAAACGGGCTGATAAAGATAATAAAAAAGAGTGAGTATCTTTACTCACCCACCTTCATCGCTTTCAAGAAATCACGAATACGTTCGGCATTCTTGCCTAAATCAGACCCGCCGACCCTTGAAACAGACCGGACATCGACCAAGGTTCCGCCGCCTTCTGAATTCCGCAGGCGAATGATAACGTCATCCTCAAAACCATACCAAAATGTTGTGTCCGTGGCTTCGATGCGCCCGGCTTCAAGATCAGAGGCTTTAATCTCCCAGCCCATTTGATTGGCAACGGCTTCCGCACGACCAAAAACAACGTCCTTCGGCTCACCAATGACGATGGGACGAATATCGGGATAGGCTTTGGTCTGTAGAACGGAGACAAGTTTCTGCCCCGGTTTCCCTTTAGCATCGCGTGTGGGAGCCATTTTCCCGACATAATTTAGAGGGTTCACGCCTTCGACTTCCGCCCGCTCGGCTTTTATCGCATCGCCAAATTGAGGCACATCTTGCGTGTCCGTGGTAATGTCATGAATGAAAGGTAATTTCGCCACTGTGTTTTGAACTGATTTCAACTGAGCAAAACCGGCAAGCGGCATGATGATGGCCAAAGCCCCCACAACAAAACCTTTGCGTGGGTGCATAATAAACGCCAAGGCCAATGAAATTAGTCCCATCACCAATGAGGCGACCAAAATCTTCGGCCCCACTTCGCGGGTCAATGTCCCCAAACCAAAACGCCAATCCCAGAGGCCGATTTTCGCGCCAATGGCGGCGAGTATGAAAATCAGCGGGGATAAAATCGCCAAGAACAATGTCAGGCGTAAAACCCATTGACGGACACGGCGGCGTTTCAGACCGCTTTCACGCCTGGGCGGAACAGACAAATCAGTACGCAAAGCGGGGTTTTTCTTATCGGTCATTTTCTCTTCGCTCATAAATCTGCCCTTAATGTGTTAAACGAGTCGGGATAAGCTGAGGCCTATTCCGCCATGAGTAAAACTGCAATGGCGGCCCCGACCAAAAAACTTATAATGAGGGGGGCCAGCACAGTACGCCCCGCGCCACGTGTGCCCCAATCCACCCGCCGATTGAAATTCAAATCACGCATTTTGGCGTCTTCGGATCGGGACTGATTATCCCGATTGGCGCGGCGCTCATCTTTGGCGCGCCTCAAAAGGCTTGTCGCGCGTACAGCCGCTCGGCTTGCGGCCATATCGGCAGAACGAGAGTTTGCACGACTCTGTGATTGTGAGGCCTTCTTGTCACCAGAAGAAGGCTTATAGCTCCAAACATTATTGTCAGAAAAACTCTGTTTTTTCGCTGTGTTCATACCGTCCTGCGCTGCCCATTTCGACCGGAGCATATCCGGAATATCTGATTCACTCTTAGCCCGTGCTTTTGCTTTGGCCTTTGCTTTTTCATTCGATCCTTTCCCCGATTGGGAGACCACAAAGAAAATAAAGCTCAGAAATAAAAGAAAAAAGATACCTTCCATTATCCAACTCTATCAGACCTATGACGAGTTGAACAGAACTAGTGATGAGCGGTCAGGGGTTAAGGATATAACCTCTGCGTTGTCCATCCCTTCGCATCCGCGCTGAAGACAATGCGGTCATGCAAGCGGAACGCGCCGTCCTGCCAAAATTCAATCGTCTTCGGTTTGATCCGCCAGCCAGTCCAATGGGGCGGGCGCGGGACAGGTTTATCGGCATATTTTTCTTCGACCTCTGACACTTTCCCCATCATCACATCCCGGTCCGCCACAGGTCGAGATTGATCCGATGCCCAAGCCCCGATGCGCGAGCCGCGCGCACGTTGGGCAAAATAAGCATCAGCCTCTTCATCACTCACCTGTTCCAGACCGCCCCTTACCCGTACTTGGCGTTTTTGCGTTTTCCAATGAAAACAAAGCGCCGCTTTTTCCTGTGCTAATTGCCGACCTTTGGCGCTCTCAGCGTTGGAGTAAAATACAAAGCCTCGGTCATCGAGACCTTTGAGCAGGACAATCCGCACATCCGGCAGGCCGCCCGCATCAACCGTGGCCAAAGCCATGGCATTGGGGTCATTGATTTCGGTTTTTCCGGCCTCCGCCAACCATTGATCGAACAATTTAATCGGATCTTGTGCACGCGTCCAACTTAGGTCTTTCTCCCCTTCACGCGCATAACTTTGAGCAGTGGGGGTGGAGGGAATGGCAGCAGATTTATCAGTCATAATCTATGATACGGTTTTGAGGGGAGAAAGGCAGGTAAAAATGAACACGAAATCAAAATAATCTAAAATTAACCATGCTTTTTGAGGCGTTCTTAACGACTCGCGCTCATTTATAAACTTCCCGTTAGGGATAACAAAACATGAAGAGGGTAGACACAGAATGACACGGCAACAAGCGATGATGACTTTGGGAGTTTCCATGGGCGCACGCGAAGCCGAGATTCGTTCGGCTTGGCGCAAGAAGGCCAAATTTTTTCACCCCGACAGCCCTTACGCCAATATGAAGGCATTTCTACAGGCCAAAGCCGCTTATGAAACGCTTATCCCACCTGCGCCGCAATCTATTCGGGTGCGCGCCGGAGCCCGCGCTTTTTAGGGCACTTTATAGCTTATTCTTGCGAAAAACCGGCCGAGCCTATTTTGCCTTGACTCCCTAGTTAGGACAGGGGCCGGAATACTCTCTTTGGTTCGGGAACATAATTTTAGCCCGCTCTTCGCCATATAATTTTTTGGCAATTGTATATTCGGACAGGCATTCGCCTCCGTTGAAAATGACGGGCTTTGGAGGTTTTTTTGTATCAGGCCTAGGTACAATCGGTCCTCTGTTAGAAGACAGCGCTTTTACATAATCCATGGCGGCTTTGGCATCCATCAGCCCCATCCCGCAATTTTGCTGATCGCATTGTAAGCCTTGATCAGAGCTTACAGGAAATGGTCTTGATGTTTGCTTCATGAGCTTGCGAATTTCGCCCACGGGGAGGTAGGTCCCATTCAGTTTCAGATTATAGGATTGTACGAGCGCCACAACCCCGGCGGCCATGGGCGTTGCCATACTCGTCCCTTGATATTCAACATAAGTGTTGTGAGTTTTACCTTTAGTAATGCGCATTTCGTCGGCACTTACAGTTGAAAGAACCCCATCGCCTTTTGTTTCACGCAAATAGTATTTTTTATCTTTCTCGCTCCAAAAACGTTCAAAGGTTTCCCCTCCGGGAGAAGAGAAAGCGATATTATTGCCATAATTTGAATAATAGGCGCGGCGCCCTGCCCTTTCATTAGAAGAAATTGTCAAAATATTTTTACAATTTCCGGGGGCAAATAGCTCTGAGGGTTTACTCTCATTGCCCGACGCAACCAAAACCGTGACGCCCATTTCGGCGGCTTTATCAAAGATTTTCTGGTAGCGAGGGGAACAGGCCGAAGGCTTGATACCGCCTAAACTCATATTCACAATTCTGGCGGGGTTTTGATTGATCGGCAAATCACCCACAGGCAATCCAATTGCCCAAGCCAAACCGTCAATAATATCCGTGTCACGGCCACCACCTTTACCCAAGACGCGAATAGGTAAGACGCTAGCCTCTGGCGCAACGCCGCTAAAGCCATGGGCTTGTGTGCCTGCAATCGTGCCTTGGACATGCGCGCCGTGCCAAGAACTCGGTTGGAATTTTCCACTATTGGACTCTGATGGCAGCAGATAATCACCCTCATCTGTCGGGTCGCTGTCCCGCGTCAGGTCTTCATCCTGTGAAACCAACGGGTCGGAAATGAAGTCAAAGCCTTGCGCGACATTTCTGAAATTTTGGTGGGAAATCGTACCGGTATCCAAAACGGCAACGGTGACGCCGCGCCCTTTGGTTTCTTTCCAAACGTCCTTAATGTTCGAAGCACCGGCTTCTTTGTCCGGACCATTATACATCCATAATTTATCCGGAAGATCCGTCACAACATTTGATGTTGAACGAATAACCATGGGATATTTAATGCCGTCGACCGATACCTCGGTTGCGAGGTCAGCGGATTTATTGGCAGAGAAAGCTTGTTGCAGATCAGAGGCGATAGCCCGCGCATTCTCGGCCGTCTCCGCTTCTAATTTGAACGAGATAGACCCGTCCCAACTCGTATGCGGTAAAGGTTGACGATCCTCGCCAGATTTGTTGCCGGGCACGAAGAGGTTAACTTGCTGAATGACCCGTTCCCGCCACGTCTGACCCGCGGCGCTTTTGGTTTGGCCTTGCAAATATTGCGGAGGTGTTAGAATTAAATAGACGGGTTCAGTTTTGGCTCCGGGCGGATAGTAAGGGTCTTCAGGTCTCTCAACAGCCTGTGCCGAAAACGATAAACAGACACTGGCAAGCCCAATCGCTGCACATTTTCTCAAAGACATAACACGAACCATCCCATTCCCCACATCACGACTAAACCCAAAATATAATCAGAAATTAACACACTCGACAAATTCATGCACGTCAAAATCGAAATCTTGCTCGAGTTTCTATTATAGGTTACTTTATCTCTCACCTTTTCCCTTCACACGCGAAAGCAAAGCTCAACTGTGAAAATGAGATTTGGAACGATAAGGACACCTTATGCCGAACGATGAGTTACATGCCATTCAAGTAAAAGCCCGCAAATCCAAAAAAAGCGGCAAGGTCAAACTGAGCGTGGTTTTGCCAAAGGGGATGGCAGGAAATTTCGATGTCAATTATGTCGTAAAGGATGACGATCTTGACACTCTGCCACAACTCACGTTAAAAGCTGATACGTTCGACCCCATTCATTTCGACGTTGATGATAACATAGATGTGGATTTCTCCCCAATCTCTGTGTCCGCCATTTACGGCGTCGATGACCGGCAAGAAGTCTCTCAAATTCAGTCTTATTTTGCTCAGCAAAATGCCCGAGCCGTTTGCGGCATCATGGATATTAGTCAATTAGATATGAGCCAAAGCCATATCGGGATTGGCTATATGGCCCCGTCACTGTTCTCTTGGCAGAGATCGAAAGGCCGCACCCTTTCGCCCTCAACTCGTTTTTTGCATCAGCCAACAGCCGCGCTTAAAGGCACGGCTTTTCTGGTCGCGGACGATGTAATCGCCACAGCCGCGCATTGTCTCCTCGGTTTTGATCCGGACACATGGCGATTTGCATTTGATTATGCCATTCCCGGCGGCCAAGCCTCTCCCGGCCTGTCACTTCCGGGTACATTTGCCGAAGCGAGCCATGTGATTTCCCAAGGAAGCGGGGCGGAAGATTGGGCGCTTGTTAAGCTCAAAGCGCCCGTTTCGGGAGTCTGGCCCGTTACGCTCAGTCCGCGGCGTCATCGTTCCGAAGGAGAATCCGTTTACGTGATTGGTCACCCTTTGGGCCTGCCTAAGAAATATGCTGACAATGGCACAATCGTGAATAATACGGCGGCCACACATTTTAAAACCAATCTTGACACTTTCGCGGGAAACTCCGGCTCACCTGTCTTTGACAGCGCCAATAACGTGATCGGTATTTTGGTCCGGGGGCAAAGAGATTTCGAAGAAGGAGATGATGGATTTTGGCATATGGCGACGCATCATTCCACGTCGCATCAAGGAGAGGATTGCACGCGGATTTCTTATGTCATTGATGCAATGGAAGACCATATTTGGTCCGTCGCCTAGGTAACACTTCATCAAACCCCTCCTATCCCGTTCAATGACAAGGCTTGCCCCTCTCTGCTTTCTCTCATTTATCGCGTCCCTCCCATTTTATCTGGCGGTTTTTCTTCGGGGTCGTTAAGGAAGCGCCATGTCACATAATTCATTTGGTCATTTATTTCGATTTACGACATGGGGCGAGAGTCATGGCCCCGCCATTGGCTGTGTCGTGGACGGATGCCCGCCGCGCATTCCGCTCTCAGAAGCCGACATTCAAGTCTTTCTGGACCAACGCAAACCCGGCACATCCCGCTTTGTGACCCAAAGGCGCGAACCCGATGCGGTGAAAATCCTCTCCGGCGTGTTTGAAGGCCAAACCACAGGCACACCGATTTCGCTTTTGATTGAAAACACCGACCAGCGTTCCCGCGATTATTCCGACATCAAAGACCGCTACCGCCCCGGCCATGCGGATATGACCTATGACGCCAAATACGGTATTCGCGATTATCGCGGCGGGGGGCGCAGCTCTGCCCGTGAAACCGCCAACCGCGTCGCGGCGGGGGCGATTGCACGTAAAATCCTCGGCGATGGCATCAAAATCAAAGGTGCGGTCATCCGCATCGGCCAAAAATCCATCGACCTCTCTAAATGGGATTGGGATCAAACCACGCAAAACCCGTTTTTCTGCCCCGATAAAGACGCCGCCAAAGAATGGGAAGACTATCTCGACGCCATCCGCAAAGACGGCAACTCCGTGGGCGCGTTGATCGAAGTCCAAGCCTCAGGCGTTCCCGCCGGATGGGGCGCCCCGGTTTATGGCAAGCTCGACAGCGATATCGCCAATGGCCTGATGTCCATCAATGCAGCAAAAGCCGTGGAAATCGGTGCGGGCATGGAAGCCGCCTTACTGACAGGCGTCGAAAATGCGGATGGGATGCGTACAGCCAAAGACGGCGAAAAAGGCGAGATCAGCTTCTTGTCCAATCGCTCGGGCGGCATCTTGGGCGGCATCAGCAATGGCGATGATATCGTCGCCCGCGTGGCTATCAAACCAACCTCCTCCATCATGACGAAAACGCAATCGGTGAATGCCAAAGGCGAAGAGATCGACGTGCAAACCAAAGGCCGTCACGACCCCTGCGTCGGCATCCGCGCCGTCCCTGTCGCCGAAGCTATGCTCGCCGTCGTCCTAGCTGATCATAAATTACGGCATCGCGGACAGGTCGGGTAGGCTACGAAAGAGTTAAGGAAAGCATTGGGTAATTTTATCCCCAAAGCGGACATAGCATGATGACTTTAACCTGCCTGCCTTACCCAATCTCGTATGTTACCACCAATTCTTTCAATATCTTGAATCGCAAGCACTCCACCGTGCATCACGATATTCCGTGATCGTTCCAACACACCTAATACAGACTTGACCCATTCTCTATCCGTCAAAATTACTTCGAATATATCCCACTGCACAATTATGATTGATGACAGGTCCCCAAAATCACAATACTCAATTTCGGCACCACCTCTGCTACCGTGCCATTTGAACTTTGTATCCTCATCCATACGGCTTTTAACTTTTTTCTTGATTTTTTCCTGTACTTTTTCCCACCATTCTTCTTCGTAGTTTTCTAACATTACGCCTTTTACAAATTCGCGGACCATATTTTCGAAAGCATGGATTGCGGTGTAAACTAATGCCATTCGTTTTGCGGCAACCACAGAATCGTCGTCCAGCATTTCATATGAAAGTTTATTTAGAATTAGCTCAACTTCGTGACTGTCCAAGCTATTACGAGTTTGGCGGCCCGCTTTATCCAAGCTCTCTTCAGTCAACAAACCTCTGTATATAAAAGGATATAAATTGTTCAAATTATTAGCCAAGATGATCTCTTAAGCTTTTAAATATTGCATCATAAACTGCTTGGTCTCTGGTGTCAGGAAGAATGATATTAATGTGATATTGTAAAGAATTAAGACCGAGAGAATCGCCGGTGTTGGCGTTGGACTTCTCCCTTACCAATTTGTCTTCTGACTCAGGCATATCTATATCTTCCACATTATCCTCTACCAATGGAGGATTATCTTTGATTTCTTGGCCCTGTTCAAAATCAGCATATTCGCAAAGTGCGACGAATGTCTTAGCTATCATTTTAATTACAGAGTCTTTTTTTGCACCTCGATACAAAGTGCGTAATTTATTGTAGGCATCATCGGCATTGAGAGTATGTGCGTTTATATTTACAGCAAACAAGTCAGCATAGGCCTCTTTAATGCCCTCTGCTAAAATTCTTGCAGAATTGCTTTTGTCGAGGAACTGGAAATATCTATCCTGAGGAGCACCATCAGAATTTAGGAACCCTAAATCTTTCAAAATTCCAATAAGTAACCTATCGTTAGTACTAGTAAGACCTAGGCCTTCCAGAAATTTATAAGAAAATCTTTCTGGTGCCGAAGCATTCAAAATGGCATCAAAGTATGAAGCGATTGCTCCGTTCTTCATTGTGTAGCTGTTCGGCAAGCCCATAATACTATCCTTTAAGGTGAATGCTTTAGGAATACATGTTCTTTTTATGTTCCTTAAACCAACATAACCTCTAGAGTCCAGTCTTTATAAGAAGCTGACGTCTCCTTTGCTCCAAAGAATATTAATCCGCACTTAGCGTTTTGAAACCCTCAATGAATTCAGCCTCTTGTGAGAAAATCAAGAGAATGGTCCACGGTCTGTGAGCTTAGGGTATAGTGAGTTTGTTCTTCACGACGGGCCTAATCGTACGTTGGATTGGCGTGAAAGATGACATGCGTTGTTAAAAGGCAAGGAGTGTAACGGCTTCTTGGTCAGTAGGCAGCTCAACGAGTGCTATTAACGTCCTGTAACGGGAGGTCTCTTGGCCGTTGTCGGAAAAAACATGTCACTGCGGGGGCGCGTGAGTGCCTCGAAATTGATGCGGTGCATCAATGTAACGAAGCGCTGAGACCTTACGGGTCTCGGTCAATCAATGAGGCATCCTCGCTTGTGCGGATGTGAAAACACCTTTTAGCTATCCGTGGTTTACCGCCAACATCCTC
>CAZEFT010000013.1:0-85950 GCA_964511495.1 uncultured Algimonas sp.
CCCAGATAAATCACATTGCCATGCTTATCGCCCAAGACCTGAATTTCGATATGACGCGGTTGTTCAACGAATTTTTCGATAAAGATACGGTCATCGCCAAAGCTGCTCGCGGCTTCGTTTTTGGACGACTGAAAGCCTTCTCGCGCTTCCTCGTCATTATAGGCAATGCGCATACCTTTACCCCCGCCCCCGGCAGAGGCTTTAATCATCACGGGATAGCCGATTTGTTTAGAGATTTTGACGGCTTCATCCGCGTCTTCGATCAGGCCCATATGGCCCGGCACACAGGACACGCCCGCTTCTTTGGCGAGTTTCTTAGACGTGATTTTATCGCCCATCGACACAATGGCGTGTGGGTTCGGGCCGATAAAGGTGATTTTTTTCTTGGCCAGTAATTTCGCAAATTCAGGATTTTCCGACAAAAAACCATAGCCAGGATGTACCGCATCCGCGCCTGTTTGCTCTATCGCATCAATGATTTTATCCATCACCAGATAGGATTGATTGGCCTGAGGCGGGCCGATATGCACGGCTTCATCCGCCATGCCGACATGCAGCCCGTTCTTATCCGCATCCGAATAAACCGCCACGGTTTTAATCCCGAGCGTCTTCGCCGTCTTAATCACCCGACAAGCAATCTCGCCCCGGTTCGCTATGAGTATTTTTTTTATCATTTTACAACTCAAACACCTATCAACTAAAATACTCACTAAGTTTACACACCGCATGTAAAAACGAAATTGCAAAAACTATTGAGCAAAAATAAAGCGGAATTCTATAAGACATCCAAAACTTATCCGCTCTTTCCATTTTCATAACATCATTTTCAATTTTTTTTTGAAGTAACTCAATGTTGCTTATCATTTTCGTGACTTGCGAAAGACTTGCCTCTGAAACCAGGTGTTCAGATTTATTAACTACTTCAATTACATCTGCTATTTGCTTTTGTAAAACTTTAGAGCGTTCATCAGTCGCTTGTCGCAACTCCATACCAAGATTAGTTATTGACGCGACATTCTGGTTAAACTTATGAAACTCAAAAACTTCAGATGTTAAACTTTGTCTGGCATCCTCATTTAATTTTCGTAAATGGTTTTGACCGCGAAAGCGGTTTTCAAAGTCAAAATAAACATCAAAATTTTGCTCTACTTTTTGTAATCTTTTCGAAAAATCGTTCCTTTCGTCAGTAGTTTCATTAATCTTGTCTACCACTAACTGCATTCTATTCGGCAGAGTGTCTAACTTAGAAGTAATTTCCGAGAGCTTTGTTTTAATCTCTTCAAAATCTTGTTTCTCTAAGTTTTCTATTGCTTTCGAAAGAGCATTTATTGTGCCAGAAATACCACGCGGATTTTTCTCCGCCCAGAGCAAAGCACCTGAAACCCGTCGAATATCAGATTGAGATCGCACGTAAAAAGAAATTAAAAAATAGGCCGCAAACATCATTGTGACTAGGATGATCAATGGCTCAGGATAAATAGACTCATCAGGAGGTTTAATAGGAAAAAATCTTAATTCTCCGACACCAAAGAATGATACGGCAGCAAAAATAGCTACACTAAGGACCATCTCGAATTTAGTTCTTGTGTGTATTGATGACCATTCCCAAGAACCGTCATTCTGCTGCCCACTCACAACGGCAAATTCCCATGCTTCTTCCACGGATTGCCTAGCTGCTTATCTTTTAGCATGGCGAAGGCTCGGCTGACTCTGCGCCTTGTGCTGGCGGGTTTGATCACTTCGTCGATATACCCACGTTCGGCGGCGCGGAAGGGGGAGAGGAATTTTTCTTCGTAATCGGCGATATGTTCGGCGGTTCTTTCGGCGTCGCCGAGGTCTTTGCGGTGAAGGATTTCCACCGCACCTTTAGCACCCATCACGGCAATTTGGGCTGTGGGCCATGCGTAATTAATATCCGCGCCGAGTTGTTTCGGGGCCATGACGCAATAGGCCCCGCCATAAGCTTTGCGTGTAATCACCGTGACCATGGGCACGGTGGCTTCGCCATAAGCGGAGAGCAATTTCGCACCGTTTTTAATCACGCCATTATGTTCTTGTGACACGCCCGGCAAGAAACCCGGCACATCGACGAGGGATAATATCGGGATTTCAAAGCAATCGCAGAAACGGATAAAGCGCGCGGCTTTGCGCGAGGCATCACTATCCAAACATCCGGCGAGCACCATCGGTTGGTTGGCAATCACACCGACGGATTGACCTTCTATGCGGATAAAGCCGCAGAGAATATTCTTGGCGAAATCTTTTTGAATTTCAAAAAAGTCGCCTTCATCCGCAATCTTCGTCACCAATTCCGCCATATCATAAGGCAGGTTCGGATTATCAGGGATGAGCGTGTCCAAGCTCTCATCTACGCGGTCATGTTTGTCAAAGAAGGGCCGCACGGGCGAGCCTTCGCGGTTATTGAGCGGCAGGAAATCAAAGAGGCGACGAATTTCGGTCAAAGCCTCCATATCATTATCATAAGCGCCGTCAGCAACAGAGGATTTGGTCGTGTGGGTTTTCGCCCCGCCCAATTCTTCGGAGGTCACGACTTCATTCGTCACGGTTTTCAGAACATCCGGCCCCGTCAGGAACATGTAAGAGGTGTCACGCACCATAAAGATGAAATCGGTCAGGGCCGGAGAATAGACCGCCCCGCCCGCACTCGGCCCCATAATAACGGAAATTTGCGGCACAACGCCGGAGGCCAGAATATTATTTTTAAACACGGAGGTATAACCCGTCAGCGCGGAGACGCCTTCTTGGATACGCGCACCGCCGGAATCTTGCAGGCCGATAATAGGCGCGCCCTGCTTCATCGCCATTTCCTGCACTTTATTGATTTTCTTAGCGTGGGTTTCAGACAGTGAGCCGCCAAAGACGGTAAAGTCTTGGGCGAACACGAAAGTCTTGCGGCCATTAATTGTGCCCCAACCCGTGACAACGCCGTCGCCCGCAATATGGTTTTTCTCCATGCCGAAATCGGTGGAACGGTGGGTGACGAACATATCAAACTCTTCAAAAGAGCCGGGATCGAGGAGGAGTTCTAATCGCTCACGCGCGGTGAGTTTGCCTTTGGCATGTTGGGCGTCGATACGTTTTTGGCCGCCCCCCATGCGGGCATTTTCCCGTCTGGCTTCCAACTGTTCTGAAATCGTGCTCAAACCGAACCCCCATTATCATCAGCGTCAAAATTCCCGGCTCTTTGTCTTGCGACCCGTCCTCTCTCATTGACGTTACGCAAACCGGATTCTTTAAATTAACTCATTACGTTAATTAGGCGAACTGCAAAGGCAAGACTCATTTGGAATAATTTGAAAATTCCGTGAAATATGGTTGCAATATCAAGTTTAGGGAGGAAGTTTCCTTTATCACGGCCCTTACCAACACAAACGCAGTCCCGCTTTGCATAATTATGACTAGGGATTTTGAACAAACTCAATTATGGGACATTTCACAGCTTATCGCGGTTTGGCCGCAAGCCGTCAGCCCGTTTGATGCGTAGAGAATGCTATGAAAATCAATAAATCTTTTGCCATTGCCGGAATCGCCTTTTTGGCGATCATCGTGTGGTTTTTAATCAATAACATCAATGAAGGCCCTCCGGCTGAAGGTCAGACACAGGCAGAGTTTCAGGCTGAGAACCTGCAAAAAGTTCCAAAAGTTCAAGTGCGCGAGACATCCGCCCGCCTGCATGAAAATATTTTGGAGCTTTACGGTCAGACGGAAAGCCATCGCGAAGTCGTCGTCAAAGCGCAAACAGCCGGGCAAGTGGTTTCCACACCGGCCACAGAGGGCCGTATAATCCGCACCGGCGCCCTGCTCTGCCGTCAGGATATTGATGCACGTCAGGCCATGGTCGACCAAGCCAGTGCGAATCTCCGCTCTATTGAGAATGATTTGAATGCCGCCCGTATTCTGGCTGAAAAGGGTTTCCAATCAGAAACCCGTGTTGTCGCCTTTGAAGCACAATTAGACGGTGCTAGAGCCGCCTTGAAATCTGCACAGATTGAGCTGGATAATGTCAATATCCGCGCGCCCTTTTCCGGCATTTGGGAAACACAAATGGCCGAAGCCGGAGATTATCTCGCACCGGGTCAGGCCTGTGGTCTTTTGGTTGACCTTTCCCCGTTAAAAGTGATTGCTCAACTGACCGAAACACAAGTGCGTCTGGTTAAACGCGCGGACACCGCCTCAATTCTATTGGCAACGGGTGAGACCGTGACAGGGAAAATCGATTTCATTCAAGCCAAAGCCGACCCGATGACACGCACCTTCCGCACGGAAATCAGCGTTCCGAATGAAGATAATGCGCTCAAAGCCGGCGTCACGGCGACTGTGCGTATCAAAGCCGGTGAAACCCTGGCCCATAATATCCCTTCGAATATTCTGACATTGAATGATTTGGGCGATGTCGGCGTTCGTTATGTTGACCGCGATGATGTTGTGCGTTTCGCCAAAGTCGCTGTCATTGATGAAACCAATGATGGATCATGGGTAACCGGACTGCCTGATAATACGCGTATCATCACCGAAGGTCAGGACTATGTGGCCGTTGGCATGACCGTTATTCCGGACGCCAATTACTCCATTGGCGGAGCGTTATAAGGCACGTCATGGCGAATTCAGACACACATTTTGACGTCGACAGCGCGGAACGAAAATCTAACCGCAACATGTCACCCAGCGCGCCGGGCTTGCCCGGCATTGTCGGCTTTGCCATTCATAATTGGCGGATGACATTGGGCATTATGTTCTGCGCCGTCATCGGCGGATTGATTGCCATGGGTCGTTTATCATTAGACGCCGAACCCGATGTGCCCGTACCTTTCGTCAATGTCCGTGTGGTCTTGCCGGGTGTCTCTCCTGAAGACGGGGAGCGGCTGCTCATTCGCCCGATGGAAACGGAACTGAAATCCATTGAAGGGCTGAAAGAGATCAACGGCATCGCGGCGACTAATGTGGCTTATGTCGTCCTCGAATTTGATATTAACGTCGATAAAGACAAAGTCATGGCCGAAGTGCTTGAAAAAGTGGATCGCGCCCGTGCTGAATTTCCCGTCGAAGCGAGAGAACCGGTCGTTGAAGAGGTGAGTTTTTCTGCCCTCCCCATCCTGACGGTGAACCTTTGGGGTGATGCCCCCGAGCGCGAACTTCAAAAACGAGCTAAAGATTTGCAGCGCCGTATTGAGGGCATTCAGACGGTTCTGGAGGCTAATATATCGGGCGAACGCACGGATGTTCTGGAGGCTATCCTTGACCCTGCGCGGGTGGAAAGCCTTGGCATAACTTTTCAGGAAATCGCCGCTGCTGTCAGCCAGAATAACAGCCTTATTCCTGCGGGAGCTTTGGAGACAGAGAGCGGCAAGTTTAACGTCAAACTTCCCGGCCTTATCCAAGAACCAAAAGACATGAGCGAGCTTGTCATTCGCCGAAACGCCAATGGAGGCATTATCAAATTAGGTGATATTGCCGATGTCAGGCGCGGCTATAAAGACGTCACCACCTATGCGCGGTTTAACGGACGAACATCGGTCTCCCTCGAAATCTCCAAACGTCAGGGCGTTAATATCCTTGATACGACGGATGAAGTGCAGGCTCTAGTTGACGAAGTGACAAGTTCGGATGATTGGCCGAAAACCATCAATGTGTCCTACAGCCAATCCCGTTCTGTCTATATCAATGACATGATGAGCGAGCTGTTCGCTTCAATCGTCAATGCGGTTATCCTCGTTTTCATCGTTTGTATTGCCGCACTCGGATGGCGTTCAGCGCTCTTTGTGGGCTGGGCCATTCCGGCAAGTTTTTTAATCGCCTTTTTCTTGTTCTATGTCGGCGGAGAGACCATCAATATGATGATCCTGTTCGGCCTTATTCTTTCGGTCGGGGTATTGGTTGATAGTGCCATTGTGATTGTGGAATTTGCCGACCGTAAAATGGATGAAGGCACACCGCGTTTGGAAGCCTTTAAATTGGCGGGCGAACGCATGTTTTGGCCTATTATTTCTTCAACCGCGACGACCCTTGCCGCCTTCTTGCCCCTATTGTTCTGGGATGATGTGACAGGCAAATTCATGTCATATTTCCCGCGCACCATGATTTACGTTTTATCCGCTTCAACAGTGATGGCGTTAATCTTCTTGCCTGTTTTGGGCGCAAAAATTGGTTTCCGTCCGAAAAAGAAACGCAACGAAAATATGGCGCTTTTAGCGGCGGGCGAAGGCGACCCGTCACAAGCCAAAGGCATTACCGGTGTCTATGTACGGATGATAAAAATTTTGGTGAAATACCCTTTCGCCGTATTGGCCGCAATGTTTGTCAGCCTCGTCGTTATTGTGATGAGCTTCGGAAGTACGCTGAGCGGTGAACATCCTAAACCCGTCGAATTCTTCACCCAAAGTCCGTCTGATCAGCTCTTCATTCTTGCAAGGGCGCGCGGGAATACAACGCCGACCCAAATCCTTGAAATCGGGCGTGACATTGAAAACCGGATTAAAGACATTCGCGGCATTGAGTCCGTTTACACAGTCGCGGGTAGCGGCGCCGGAGGCGGCGGCGGTGGCGGGGGCGGATTAACAGGCCCGGCCAATGTGCCCTCAGATACTGTGGTGAAAGTCTATACGGAACTTCTTCCTTTTGATGAACGCCGCAGTGTGGCCTCTATTGTCAAAGACTTAGAAAAGGCTGTGAGCGACATCCCTGGCGTGATTACAGAAATTACCGCCATCGACCAAGGCCCTCCGATTGGCAAAGATATCGGCTTACAGATTTCAACTGAAAATAAATTGGCTTTGGCCGAAATAACTCAAAAAGTCCGAACTAAAATGGAAATGATGGAAGGTATCATCGACATAGAAGACACACGTCCCCTCCCCGGTGTTGATTGGGAACTGGTTGTGGACCGTGCAGAAGCCGGACGGCTGGGTTTGGATGTCGGCCGCATTGGGGCGGCTGTTCAATTCATCACAGAAGGCGCCTTGGTCGGGCAATACAGACCGTTGGACGCTGATGAGGAAGTCGATATCCGCATTCGCTATCCTGAAGAGGCTCGCGATCTTGCTGCTCTGGACTCACTCCGCATCCAAACACCTGCGGGCTCTCTTCCGCTTTCCGCTGTCGTGACCCGCGTCGCCAAACCACGCCAAGATAAAATTGAGCGCAGAGACCTGCTGCCCTTCTATATTGTGCAGGGCAATACGGCAGAGGATTACGCCACCAATATCCAAGTCGAAGAATTACAGCGTTGGCTCGAAGAGGACGCCAAAATTCCGCCAGAGGTCAAAGTCAAATTTTTGGGCCAACAGGAAGAAAATGCCAGTGCACTCGCCTTCTTCCAAGCTGCAGGCCTTGCCATTTTATTTATGATGGGTGTCATTCTGCTTCTGCAATTTAACAGTTTCTATCATGTGTTCCTGACCTTGATGGCGGTTATTCTCTCCGTTTTTGGGGTCTTATTAGGGCTGACCTTCTACCCCTATATTTCCATGATTTTGACCCTGACTGGTGTCATCGCTCTGGCTGGTATTGTGGTGAATAACAACATTGTTCTGATTGATGCCTATCAACGTTTCCGAGAGCATGGCTATGACCCGACGGAGTCCGCCATCAGGACAGCCGCACAACGTTTAAGACCTGTGTTCTTGACCACGCTTACAACGGTTGTCGGCTTAATGCCGCTTATCCTTGGGTGGGGGGCGAATATCTTTACAGGCGAGTTGGATTTCAGAGGGACCAGCACGTCAGAGATTTGGGCCCCGATTTCCTTTGTCGTAGCAAGCGGTCTGGGCTTTGCCACGATTTTGACTTTGATTGTCACACCCGTCTTACTCTGTGCACCTGCGATTATGTGGCGTCAGATTAAATGGCTTTGCACACTGGGAAAATATGGACAGAAAGAGGATGCGCAACCAATAAGCGCGGCTGAATAAGAGTTGGTAAAGTCCTCTCTAGCCGCACTAAGGGTTTTGCTGAATTTCGGGCACGATAGGATCGGCTTCACGCGGGGCGAAAATAACCGTGCTTTGCTGCCCACCGCCTAAAAGCTCACGCCGGATTTGCCAACGAAACGGTTCGAACCGCACTAGGGGCAAACCTGCAGGCGCTTGCGCAGAAACAGGCGGTAATAATTCAAAGGGGACGGTCACTTGTACTCGCTCGGCATCAGGCCGAATTAATTCCGCACGCACATCATATTCGCCGCGTGGCAACATCCGACCGGCAATGAAATTCCAACGACCGCCCGCTCCGACACGCGTTTCTCCAATCGCGGCATTATTGGCGTAAAGGCGAACACGCCCTTCTTCACTTGTCGTACCAGAGAAAATAACGCCTCCGGCATCATCATAATCAATTGGCCCCATAGTGAGCGGGCCATTTGTCGGACTGCCGCCAAAGGGCGATTTAACAATTCGGGTTGGTCCGCCCGGTGCACTGACCATAATCAGCGTCGGACGTGAGATCGGAGTTTCTTCTATCAAGTTCTGGTCTAACTCAGACCTCTCACCTTCATCATCTGTTTCATCTGCCTCAACAGTGCTGGGGTCAGGCAAGGCCTGGCCGGGCAGTACGATGCGGTAGATGGTTTCATCTCCTCTGACCGTTACTCCGCCTTCGTTAAAGAGAACAGATTCGATCACCATGGGCTGCGTATCATCAGCCTCCAGGGAAACACGCCAGACCCCGTTTCCATCCGATCGGATTTGGCGTTGACGTTCATTGCGATTTAAAATGATGATGACGGAGTTTGGTTCAGCAGAGCCTGAGATCCGCAAAACCGTTTTTTCACCATTTCGAAATTCTGCAATATCCGTAAAGACGGTTGGCTGAACCCCCAAAGCCGTTGCGTTTTCATTGACCTCGGTTTTGACGCTGTCGTCATCACTAAAACGCGAAAACACATCCATTAATTGCAGAACAATAATGAATCCGACGGCAAGCAGCAGGCCACCAATCAAAATTCCGATAATGCGAGGTTTAAACATAGCGTTTGGTTCCTCCCACTCGACGCAACGTTGCAATACAGGCTGACAAGCCATAAGGGGGAGTTATGACAATGAAAACTGAAAATGGCACTCCACAGGGGAAGAATGTCGCAAGTGTTGCACAGTCAACACAGTCTAATCGTGACAAGTCTAGCAAAAGCCTGACACTTTGTGTATTTTGTGGTGCCAGAGAGGGACATCACCCGCGATATATAGAACTCGCCCGACAGCTTGGTAAAGAGATTGCCCGCCAAGGTCATAGTCTCGTTTATGGCGGTGGTGGTCTTGGTTTAATGGGTGCCGTGGCACGCACGGCTCACAAAGAAGGTGCGCATGTGACTGGGATTATTCCGCATTTTCTCCGTGAAGCCGAAAAGACGTTAGAATGTGTCTCCCACCAATATGTCGAAACCATGCATGAGCGTAAAATAGCGATGTTTGAACAGGCGGACGCCTTTATCGTTATACCGGGCGGCATTGGTACGTTGGAAGAGGCCGTGGAAATATTTTCATGGCTTCGTTTGAATTTGCATGAAAAGCCGCTCGTCTATCTGAGCGATAACGGCTATTGGGAAACCCTCTTGGCGGCGTTTAATCACGTCATCGACGAAGGATTTGCCAGTGAGCAAACGCGCGAAGATCTACATTCGGCCAAAACACCAAAAGAAGCCATTGAACTCATTCAATATGAAATTGAGAACCCTAGAGAGCGTGAAGCCATTCATTTTGACAATGAAAATTACGATGGCGGCCCCAGCAATGTCGCAGATTGCGTTTGACCCACTAAACCGTTAAAATCTTTGCAATTGCTTCCAATCCCACCTTATCCTCTTCATCAAAAGAGTTGAAGGCCGTGCTGTCTACATCAAGAACAGCTTTAAGCGCACCGGAACGATCAAACACAGGCACAACGATTTCCGAATTGGTTTGGCTGTCACAGGCGATGTGGCCGGGAAATGCGTGAACATCTTTCACGATAATGGTTTCACCTTGTGTTGCACAGGCACCGCAGACACCGCGCGAAAATGGTATCCGCAGACACCCTAATGTGCCTTGATAGGGTCCAACGACCAATTCATTTTCTTTTAGGGGGTCAACTTCGTAAAATCCCGTCCAGAAAAAATAATCGAACCTTTGAGAGAGTAAACAAGCCGCCGTCGCATAACGCGCCGTTTGGGAAGTTTCCCCCTCAATCACAGCGGATATTTCTTCCAGAACTTCTTTGTAAATTTCAGATTTAGTCATGACGCGCGGATAGTCTGCGGTTCAAATCTCTGCAAGTCGGAAAAATCATTATCACGGCGTATTGATGGCAAAGGTGATTAGCTGAACATCTCCGTCACTGCTTTGGCCGCCGCCTTGCCGGAAAGGGCTGCTCCTTCAACGCGTCCACCCAAACACCAATCCCCACACGCAACCAAATTTTGTGAGCCATCGACCAGACAAGGGCGTTCCGGACTCTGATTAACCGAGGCGTAAAGCCAGCGATGCAATGTCACATAAGCTGGGTCGGACAAATCCAATCGTGTGAGGGCCGTTGTAATATCCGTCATGATGGACTGTATTTCGGCGCGATCTGTCTCAACATTTTCATTCGACCAACCGGGGTCACTGTGAACCATGAGCGTTGTTTTGGTTTTATCCCGCCCTGGCTTAGACGCATTCATGGCCAACCAAGCCACAGGCAAGTCACTGACCCGAAAACTATCCCATCCGAGATCGACGACTTTGTCCAAACCGATCATCAAGGCAAAACAAGCATCCATCCGAGCCTCGGATAAAGTGGCATATTCGGAAAAACTTTGCGGGAGTAGCGCCGTCGCTTGTGCAGGCGGTGCGGTGCAAATAATGGCATGATACCCACTTCGGTCTTGGATTTTACCCTTCTCAGTAGATTCAAAAAATAGAGACCAAGTACCATCTGATGACTTTTGTAGCTTCTTGATCCGATGGTGAAGCGCAATATCCAAACCATTCGCTAAATATTTCGCGAAACTATTCATACGCGGCGTCCCGACCCATCTCGCCCCGCCCGTATCAGCAGTCAATAATCCTGTTTTCAGATAAAACGCACGCCCCGGCCACGGCGCAACAGCGCCTGCGGATTCAGCCGTTTTTACGAGGCTTGCAAAAGCTTCGTCGCGGGTTGTGAAATATTGTGCGCCATGATCAAATTCATAAGCCTCGGCATAACGCGTAGAGAGGCGCCCACCGACACCGCGGGATTTATCAAAAAGTGTGACAGAAAAACCTTTAGCTGTAAGGTCGCGTGCGGCGATAAGACCAGACAAACCGGCCCCGATAACCGCAACGCGTTTCATCTTTGTCGTATCAGGCATACTATCTCGCGCTTTCAAGCCCATATTTCTAACGCTGTCTCTGATTGAATGAAATTAAGACGAGGGTCGCATAATAGACTTTTTGGCTTTATTCCAAAACCGGAAAAATCTCGCCATATCCGGTGTGATATCAACATCGGAAAGTCGAGATTTATGCACTTCAACAAGATCGATTTTAGACCTCAAAGGAGTAACAAGATCCATAATTTGCGGATTGTGGGTATGCGCCATGTATAGCTTCCCTTGGCCTCCGCATAGTTTCTCAAGAACATTCGCTGTCCGACCTTGGATGATTTCTACGCCCATCTCATCCAAGCATTCATATAGAAAAACAAGTTTTTTCAGACTTTGCTGCCGGTTTTGTAGGTCCTGCCCATCCCAGACAAAAACTGCTCGTGCATTTTTTCCTGCTATGTCAAAAACGGGATGAGACCGGCTAAGCGCATCTTCATGCACCCAAATAATCGGGCGAATATCAGAGACATTTTCGTTCACAATGTGCGTGGCTCTAAATTCGGGAAGAGCCTCGCGTGAAGGGCCTCATAAGAGTGATCAATGGGCCCATTATTCTCTGGACTTGTATCGACATCATCACCGGAAAACTTCCGGACATTCTCAAGGTTAAAGTAATAAGGCTTATGCGAAAATGTGCTCGCCACCCATTGCCATGATAAATTATTACTGGCCGGATCGGCGTCTAATAGGTGGGATAAAAAGAACTGCGCGCCTGTCTGCCACCGCACACGCCGCCAATGGCAAATATAGCCCGCCAGATAGAGCCGCGCATGATTATGCACCCATCCATCAGTCAAAAGTTGGCTGAGAAAATGATCTATACAGGCAATTCCTGTTTCGGCCTTAGCCACGTCATTAGGTAAGATGTCCGAGTAATCAGACGCTTGAAACCCTGTTTTATACTCTTCGGCGTCGTGCCACATGTAATCGGGGTTATGTTCCAAAATACCTTGCCAATAGTCGCGCCAAGCCAGTTGTTGGACGAATTTTTCGACATTGCGGCACTGACCATGCTTTAACGCCTCGTCTCGGACGCGGGTTGTATTGATGACGCCGCGACTAATATAAGGCGAAAGACGCGTCACATCGCCTTCCAAATGGTTCCGATTTTCACCATAGGCTTGCGGGTTAATCTGACTCAGTAAGTATTGAGCGGCGTCCGTGCCTCCGCGGAAAGAAGATAGGTGTTTGTCATCCTCCGACAACCAAGGCGACAGGCGTTTGACCTCCGCCAAAGCGGCGTCACGTCGCGATAGAAGCGTAATCGGTTCCCCGACACGTTCCCGCTTTCTCCCCTGCATCTGCTCACTTCGCATGGACTACCTACGCGCCAAAGTGAAAGAGAGAGCGATTTCAGGCAAAGAAAATTCGATAAAATGGCTTTGCGTGAGATTTCACTGCGCTATGACAACGCAGGCAATAATTGGCTTTTCTGCCAATTTGAACTGGATTTTTCGCTTGAATTGGCGTAGACAATATTCGAATTAGAACATTGTGTTCGATATAGAATATCATCCTATTTTTTGAAAACCATACGTGCCACCGCTTTGATGGCCCATTTAAGACAAGAGGCAAACTATGACGATACGTTTAGCGATTAACGGTTTTGGCCGCATCGGACGCAATGTGTTGCGCGCCCTCCATGAGAGTGGACGCACCGATATGGAAGTTGTTGCAATTAATGATTTATCTTCGACGGAAAATCTGGCGCACCTTTTGAAATATGATTCGGTTCATGGACGCTTCCCCGGCACCATCAAAGCGACCGAAAACAGCTTGGATATTGGTCACGGGCCAATTGAGGTCACCTCTATCCGTAATCTGGAAGATCAGAATTGGGCTGACAACAAAGTCGATATTGTCTTGGAATGTACGGGTATTTTCACAGCACGGGATACAGCCGCTAAACATTTAGAGGCGGGTGCGAAACGCGTATTGATTTCCGCACCGGGTGCCAAAGCCGATAAAACCATCGTTTATGGCGTCAATCAGGATGTTTTGACCAAAGAGGACGTCGTTGTTTCTAACGGCTCCTGCACAACCAATGCCCTCGCCCCTCTCGCAAAAGTTTTGCATGAGACATTTGGTATTGAAAACGGGTTCATGACAACTGTTCACGCTTATACAGGCGATCAACCCACACTTGATACAATCCACCGTAAGGATTTCAACCGAGGTCGGGCAGCGGCTCTGTCGATGATACCAACCAGCACAGGGGCCGCCAAAGCGATTGGCTTGGTCATGCCGGAATTGGACGGTAAGTTGGACGGTAAAGCCATTCGTGTCCCGACACCCAATGTATCCGTCGTCGATTTGGTTGTGAACACGACAAAACCGGCAAGCCTCGATGCCGTAAATGCGGCCTTTAACGCGGCGGCAAATGGCGCCTTGAAAAATGTCTTGCAGGTCGTTGACGATAAAACCGTTTCCATCGATTTTAATCACGACCCGCATTCTTCGAGTTATGTCAGCGGCGAAACCGTTATCATGAATGAAAAAATGATTCGTGTGCTAAGCTGGTATGACAATGAGTGGGGCTTCTCCAACCGCATGTTGGACACAGCCGCCGCTATGGCGAAATTCCTTTAATTCACTTTTCCAGAAAGGCTCCTTTCGTGCGCCACTCCACAGCCGACGACCTGCTTGACTCACTTCGCGAGCAGTTAAAAACTCATCAGGAAGCGGTAACAACCGACCCGCAATCCAATGTCGTGAAGTTATTGGCCTACGACATTTCCAAAGATGTCGAAGAGCGTAAAGTGGCCTTTCGGGACATTGAAGCCCTCATCAAACAGCTCTCTGACCAAGGCGCAATTCAGCGTGCGCGGCGCCTGCGCAATCGTGCGGGGTTAAATGATCTGTCGTCCCTTCATAACACAGTGGACGGCATTGCTCGCAATAAAGCTGCGCAGGGGTGGAAAGCCTTTCAAAACTGGGCTGAAAAACCCGGTTTGGGAATTGTACTCACGGCACATCCGACCTTCTCACTCTCTCGCGACATTCGAAACTGTCTCGGCCAAATCGCTTCTAAAGAAGAAGGGAAGTTTCCTGCCGAGATCGAAGCGCTGAAAACCTATCCTTACCTGCCGAAACGCGCGCCGACCTTAATCGAAGAGCATGAAGATACACAGGCCACGCTTGAACGCATTCAGGGGGCGCTCAACGCGATTAACGCCAAGATTATTAAGGTTGCCAAAGAGGCTTTCCCTAAAGATTGGAAAAAGCTGACCCCTCATTTGGCCGATGCCTATAGCTGGGTGGGCTATGATATTGATGGTCGAACGGATATCTCTTGGGGGGATGCTCTCCGATTACGCCTGTCCGAGAAATGCACGCAATTAAAACGCTATCTTAAAGCGGCACAAAGCGTTCAATCTATCGGAGGGCTAAAAGCGGATAGTGAAGCTGCTCTTGATAGTTTGGTCGATAAATTAGCTAACGCATCAGAAAGCGCCAAACGCGACCTTAATCTATTTGAAAAAGACATTACTGATCCCAAAAACCTTGTGGCCGCAGCCAATAATTTGACGCGCAGTTCGACCCGGCGTTTTACCAATCTTGATGCCGCTATTGCTTTACTCAATGACGCCGCCATAGGCGCCGAAGATGAGAGCGCAGTGGCACTCATTCAATTACGGGCCCAAATGGTGGCTTTCGGTCTTGGCACGGCGCGGATCCATTTCCGCCTCAATGCCCGCCATGTCTTATCCGCCATTAAACCTATTTTCGGCATGGACCAAAAGAGTTCGGATAATCGAACTTTGTTAAAGCGCGCGACTAAATTGACGAAAAATGTCAAAGCCCTCCCCGTCAATTTCGCATCACTCGCTTTGGAAAAAAGTACAGCCCATGAGAAAATGATCCTCTCGGCGCAAATACACAAGTTCATTGATGATAAAACACCGATCCGCCTTTTGATCGCGGAAACCGAAGACAACCTTGTGCCACTTGGTGTGCTTTATCTGGCAAGGCTTTACGGCTTGGAAAATCATTTGGATATTTCTCCGCTCTTTGAAACAGCGGATGCCTTAAACAATGGCGGGCGTATCATCGGAAAAATGCTCTCCAATCCCGTCTATCGGGATTATGTAAAAGCCCGTGGCGTGTTTGCCATTCAAACCGGGTTTTCTGATGCCGGGCGCTTTATGGGGCAAATACCGGCGACCCTCGCCATTGAACGTCTGCATTCACATTTTGCCGCGCAGATGGCGAAATATGAAATGCAGGATGTAACGCCTTTGGTTTTCAATACGCATGGCGAAGGCTTAGGACGCGGTGGACATCCCGGCACAATTGAAGAGCGTGTGAATTACGCGATGAGCCCTTGGGCCATTCATCAGTTTGAAAAGCGTGGTTTTCATCTATGCCATGAAGTCAGCTTTCAAGGGGGTGACGGCTTCCTTTGGTTCCAAACGCCTGACATGGCAGAAGGGACAAGCCTGTCTCTTGTTGGTGCCCGCTATGCTGATCGTAGCGAAGCAGAAAACGACACTTTCTATACGGAAAATGATTTCTCTTGGGATATTTTCCGCACGATTGGATCAGAGCAAGACAGCCTGTATCGAGACCCTGATTATATCAATATATTAGGTGGATTTGGGCAAAACTTACTAATCCCAACCGGCTCCCGCGCGGTAAAACGCGCACAAGGCAATAACGGGGCGGATATGTTTAACCCGCGTCAGTTACGCGCCATTCCGCATAATGCGATTTTGCAACAATTCAGCACACCCGCAAATATCGTATTCGGTGTGGGTCGGGCGGCCGCCATTGATCCCGAAAAATTTGCCAGCCTTCTCGAAAACTCAGCACGGGCGCGATCTATCTTCCGCCTCGTGGCCATTTCCAAAAGCCGCACGCTTTATTCCGCGCTTTCCGCTTATGGCCGTTTGTTCGACCCCGGTTTCTGGATTAGCCGAGCGCTTTCAGGCATTGAGCCGCGATTGGCAGAACGCAGCCTAATCGTTGCGGATACGTTGAGCCAAAGTGAATGGCGATCACAAATAATGGATCTGGCCAATCGCTTGCGTATGGACCGCTATAATAGTGACCAAACTTTGGGACAATCGGATCTTGTCTGCACGGATTGTGATCCGGAAACGCTGAAAATCCTTCATGCCTTGCGCTTGGCCGTGATTATGAAAATGATGATTATTGCAGCAGATTTACCGGCGATTGGTGATGAAAATACGTCGCAACTCAATGTCCTACAGCGCCTGCAAACCTTCCAAATCGACCAAATTTTATCTGATTTAAAGCAACGCTATCCTGAGAAGCGCGACGCTCTGACTTGGACGGAAGAAATTACCGAAGAGGCAGGTGTAGAACTGGGCGGATCGGGGGGCTTCCCGCACATTTCAGAAACGATCATCAAGCCGATGGAACGCGCTTCACAACTTGTAAGACAAGTAACGATTGCAATTACCCATCATTATGATGCGTTTGGCTAATTTCCAGTTATAGTTTTTTCAGCTCGGGATAGGCCCGAGCGGGCCTATTGGCATTAAATGCCAACCACTTTTTGCACGAGTTTCGGAATAAAGCTCTTCATCACAAGCGGGCCTTCCGTCATCACAAGACAGATACAATCCTCCCCTTCATTGATATGAGGGGCATGGGTTTCTGTTTCGTCTTCAATGTGCAAATCTCCACGCGCGTAAATCTCACCGTCAACCGAGTAACTCCCGGACAATAATAAAGACCATTCTTCACCATGGTGGGAATGTTCGGGCATCTTCATACCCCCTTTGGCGCGGAGGAGGTAGAGACGTTCACCAGTTTGGTATCGACGATTGCCCATCACATCATGCACAGCCACGCCGGGAATCAGAGATTTCCATTTAATGTCGCGAATACCATGACCCAAGAGACGACGAAGCGACTCGGGTGCCATGCCTGCCGCCCGCAAATTATCATTCTGACTATCCAAACGTTTCGGTAAGGATGCCAGAACCGTGTCCATAAAATCAGAGGACAGCGAAACAGGGGCAATATCCTGCATGAGTGCAGCAGCGAGATCCTCTTGGAAATGAATATCCTGCTTGGTCTCCGGGGAGATTTCACGTTTACAGGCCACCATTATATGTTTGGCCGGTGTTAAGTTACCGGCAGCATAATCCGACAGGACGCTGGCCCAATAATCAACAGAAGGAATCGGTGTATGCAGAGTCATCCGACATCTCCGATATTGCGAGCCATATTGGATTTCAGCACCTGTATCGCACTTCGGATTCGGGTTTTGACCGTGCCTAAGGGTACGCCTGTTTCAATTGCGATTTCTTTATGTGTTTTAAATTCCATAAAGGCCATACGAATGGCCACTTGTTGTGGCGTAGACAAGCGCTCTATCTGCGCTTTCAACATATCTGAGCTTTGTTGCGCCATAAAATTCAATTCTGCAGACGGCACCTCGTCGTCAGCAATAATTTTCATAATTTCGGGGTCACGAATATCCATTCGCCCATGTTTGCGTTTATGATCAATCCAACGATTGCGGGTCATACGGTACACCCAAGTCGCAAAACTGGCCTTGGACGGGTCAAATTTATGAGCCTTCGTCCAAACCTTGATCATAATGTCTTGAACAATATCTTCGGCCGTACCGTTGCCAACACCGCGCGCCATCAACCAACCTTTGAGCTTCGGTCCATAAATGCCAAAAAGGTCTGATAAGGCTTTCGCATCCTGCCGTTCAGCAATGTCATGCAGCCATATTGCATCACGCTTCGCCGCGCTCATGCTTTTGGGGGACGCTTTTCGTCCGTAATTTGAGTCGGCTCCACCGGTCGCCATTGGCCTCTCCTTAGTCTGGTGAGGAATGGTTCTCTTAGAACGTAAAACAGATAAAGTCATCGTAAATCCAAAAATAATTCAACTTTTGATTATGTACTGGCTACGAGGCGGACAGAGACAAAGATTGAGCGCCTTACGTGTAAAATCAGTAATCATTGAAATCGGGCGATTTTGACGCATGATTTATCGTCAACTCGGCACCCAAAGCCTCAATATTTTATTTCAAATTTAGCATGGCTTCATCATTGACAAATTTCAGTAACCTCTTATATTTCTGTTATGACAGAAATTACGCAAACAATCGACACACTCCCAGATAGCATCCGGGCTTTCATTCTTCATTGGGGCGATATGGGCAGCACATGGGGCGTTAATCGCACGGTAGCGCAAATTCATGCCCTTTTGTTCATTATGGAGGCACCTTTGAACGCAGAAGAAATCACGGACTATCTGGGCGTAGCCCGCAGCAATGTCAGCAATAGTTTAAAAGAGCTTTTAACGTTCAAGACCATACGGCGCGTGCCCGTCGCCGGAGATAGGCGTGATTTTTTCACCGCCGAAACAGATGTCTGGGAAGTGGCCAAGCGTATTGCCGCTGTGCGTAAAGCCCGTGAAATTGATCCGGCTTTGGATGTGTTGACTCATTGTTTACAAAGCGCCGAGGGTGATAATCGCATCAGCGATGAACAAAGAAAACGCCTGCGCGATATGCAGCAATTCACTCAAACCATGGATCGTTGGTATGGCCAAATGGAGCGCTTGCCCTCCTCCACACTCTCGCGTCTTGTCGGACTGGGCGACAAAATTGTCGGGCTTTTAGGATGGAACAAAAGCAAGAGTTAACGCGGTCGCAGCTCAGAGAAGGCCGCAAATGAAAGGCCAAAACAATGGTCGAGTTTAAATTTGAAACACAGGATCTAACGAATTTTCGTCCTAAACAGGATGAGCCACAAACTCTCGGAGACATTAGGTTTCGCCAGTGCCTCAGCACCACACAATGGTATGCCCTACCGCCGGCTGTCAGAGCCCGTTTCGGCAAACGCGTCCGTGGCGGTGAGAGTAAAATTTATAAAGGGCATATTACCAAGAATAAGATGAGCCCCTTGGGCTATGCCTTGGCACAGCTCTTTCGCCTTATCGGTGCGCCGCTACCGATTGAGAAAAACGGCATAGGCGCCCCCGCAATTGTCACAGTGACAGAAGATAAAGACGGCCAAGGCCAGTTTTGGACACGCCAATATGGCCGCACACACACATTCCCACAGGTTATTAAAAGCAGTAAGCGCTTTGGCGGGCCGACCGGTATGGAAGAGTATATCGGTTATGGCATCGGCATGACCCTCAGACTGGATGTCGTTTGTGATGCCCTGATTTTTAGGCAAGAGCGCTATTTTATTGAAGCGTTCGGGCACCGGTTTTATCTGCCAAACTGGATGACGCCCGGCGAACTCACGGTCACACATAAAAACATGGAAAATGATTGGTTTGAATTTGGCCTCACATTGAAACACGCTCTCTTTGGCACACTCTTAGAACAATGCGCTCATTTCCGTGACATAGAGACTTAAGATGAAAATACTCATCATAGGTGGATACGGGCGGTTTGGCGGAAATTTGGCCAAGCTTCTAAGCGATTGCGAAGGGCTCACACTGTTAATCGCAGGACGGAATTTAGACAAGGCCAATGCTCTTTGTCAGACCTATGACGGTCTTGCAGAGGTGAAGCCTCTTTTATGTGACCGTAATGAAATCCTGCCTATATTGGAGAGAGAGACACCGGATGTAGTTGTCGATGCTTCCGGCCCATTTCAAATTTATGGAGAGGACCCTTATCATGTGGCGAAGGCCTGTATTGCACTAAGGATTGATTACCTAGACCTCGCAGACGGCGCAGATTTCGTCACCCATATCGACCAATTAAATGATTTAGCGCTCGCCAATAATGTATGTGTAATTTCGGGCCTGAGCACATGCCCCGCTTTAAGCGGAGCGATTGTCAGGGCCATTGGATCTGATTTAAGCCTCACCGATATTACATTGGGCATTGCGCCCTCCCCGAAAGCAGAACTGGGCCTCAGCGTCATCAAAGCCATACTGAGCTATGTTGGCACAAAGATACCGACACGCCGCAACGGTGAGGACACAGATTTCATTGGGTTGGCAGAAAGTCGCAATTATCAAATCGCGATAGAGGATTATCCGCCTCTGGAGCGAAGGCGGTTCAGCGCGGTTGAGGCCCCCGAATTACGTCTTTTCCCAAAACACTATCCCACATTAAAAACGGTGTGGGTCGGGGCAGGAACCCGTCCCGAATATCTTCTGAGACTGCTAAACGGTCTGGCGTGGGCAAAGGCGAAATTTAATCTGCCCTCTCTCACACCGCTTTCCAAGATAGCCCACCACGCTCTCAGGCTCTGCCAGTTTGGGCCACATCGCGGCGGTATGTTTGTCGAGGTCAAGGGCTTGAAAAAAGGTCAGCCTGTTTCGCGACAATGGCATCTCATCGCAGAGGGCGATGACGGCCCCCTTATCCCCGCGATAGCTGCAGAGATTGTGATCCGTAAAAGATTAGAAGGTAACACTCTGCCCCCGGGTGCCAGAGCGGCGACTAACACTCTCACGCTTCAGGATTTCGAAGCGCGTTTTGAGCGCCACAAAATCATCACCACCGCCATAGAAGACATGGCGTAAACGTGCCCGCCCATATTGAAAAGACCTCCCCACTATGCTCTACATAGCCGCGCTCTCCCTCACCCTCGTCGCTTTTGGGCATAGCTATTTTGGCGAACGGCTTTTGCTTCGCCCTCTCTTTTCCTCAGACGCGCTCGACGTATTTCGCAATCAATCTCATTTCGCCAAAAATGTCCTGCGGGCGGGATGGCATATATTGAGCGCAACTTGGTTGGGCATGGCAATTGTTTTGGCTATGGCAGAAACGGTCGCCATGCCTGCCTATATCGCCTTATGTACGATTATGTTTGGTCTATTCGGCATAGGCGCTTTGATTGCCAGTCGCGGGCGACACCTCTCTTGGATTTTCTTTTTTATTATATCTCTGTCTTGCGGCGCGCATCTCTTGCTCTGACGTGCTTGCAATCCCCGTCATGCCGCCTAAATAGAACGCATGGCGAACGTCACTCCACTCCACTCCAAAATAAACATGTCCATGTGGCAGCCTCACCGCCCCAAACGGCCCGAAAAATCCGAAGGCGGAAAGCGGTTTCGTTTGGTGTCAGAATATGAGCCCAAAGGGGATCAGCCCAAAGCGATTGCCGAGCTTTGTGATGGGTTGAACTCCATCGAACGGGATCAAGTCCTGCTCGGTGTCACGGGCTCGGGTAAAACTTTTACCATGGCTAAAATTATTGAAGCCACCCAGCGGCCTGCCCTGATTATGGCGCCGAATAAAACATTGGCCGCGCAGCTTTATGCAGAATTTAAATCCTTCTTCCCCGACAATGCAGTCGAATATTTTGTCTCTTATTATGATTATTATCAGCCGGAGGCCTATGTCCCGCGCACGGATACTTTTATCGAAAAAGATTCATCCGTAAATGAACAGATTGACCGGATGCGCCACGCCGCAACCCGCGCTATTCTGGAACGCGATGATGTGATCATTGTCGCTTCCGTGTCCTGTATTTACGGTATCGGTTCAGTTGAGACTTATACCGCCATGACCGTGGATTTGGCAGCCGGGCAAGAGATGGATCCGCGCCGCCTGATGGCGCAATTAGTAGAATTGCAATATAAACGGAATGACCTCGCCTTTCAGCGCGGCGTGTTCCGTGTACGGGGTGATACGATTGAACTCTTCCCCGCCCATTATGATGATACGGCATGGCGGTTTGATTTCTTCGGTGACGAGATTGATACCATTACGGAATTTGACCCGCTGACGGGCAAAACACTGCGCGAGATTAACAGCGTCCGTGTTTACGCCAATTCTCATTACGTCACACCGCGCCCGACCGTACAATCCGCCATGAAGGGGATTAAGAAGGAATTGCAAGACACGCTCACCAAATTCGAAGCCGAAGGCAAATTGCTCGAAGCCCAGCGCCTGGCTCAACGCACGGAATTTGATCTGGAAATGATGGCAGCGTCAGGGTTTTGTAACGGGATTGAAAATTACTCTCGCTATCTCACGGGACGCGCGCCGGGCGAACCGCCGCCCACATTATTTGAATATCTGCCTGAAGATGCACTCCTCTTTATGGATGAGAGCCATGTCAGCGTACCGCAAATTGGCGGGATGAGCCGCGGTGACTTTAACCGTAAGTCCACCCTTGCCGATCACGGTTTCCGCTTACCGAGCTGTATCGACAACCGCCCGCTGAAATTCGAAGAATGGGACGCTATGCGGCCGCAAACCGTGCATGTCTCTGCCACGCCGAGCGATTGGGAAATGGAACGCACAGGCGGCGTTTTTGTCGAACAAGTCATTCGCCCGACGGGCCTCATCGATCCACCGGTTGAAATTCGTCCTGTTTCCAAAGACGGCGCCAACCAAGTCGATGATGTAATTGACGAAGTGCAAAAAGTGGCCGCGAAAGGCTATCGTTCGCTTGTCACGACATTAACCAAAAAAATGGCCGAAGACCTGACGGAATATATGAACGACCAAGGCATTCGCGTGCGCTATATGCACAGTGATGTCGACACGTTGGAACGGATTGAAATTATCCGCGATTTGCGTCTCGGTAAATTTGATGTGCTGATTGGGATTAACCTGCTCCGTGAAGGGTTGGACATTCCTGAATGTGCGTTTGTCGGGATTTTGGATGCGGATAAAGAAGGCTTCCTGCGTTCTGAAACCGCCCTTATCCAAACCATTGGACGGGCCGCACGAAATTCAGAGGCGAAAGTCGTCCTCTATGCGGACAAGGTGACGGGCTCTATGGACCGCGCCATGGGAGAGACGGAACGCCGCCGCGAAATCCAACAGGCCTATAATGAAAAACATGGCATTACGCCGCAAACCGTCTTACGCGGCGTGGCCGATATTGTCGGCGACTCAGCCGCCGCAGCCAAGATTAAAGACGACGCCAATAAATATACGCCGAGCGGCCAAATCAAACGCAAATATCTGGAAGCCGCAGAAGAACAAACCCCCTACATGGGTGGCAATATGGTCGCCGTCATGGCTGATCTGGAAAAGCGCATGTTTGAGGCAGCGGAGAATTTGGAGTTTGAGGAAGCGGCACGGTTGCGGGATGAGATGAACGAATTGAAGAAGACGGTTGTAAAATCAGAAAATTATTAATTACGGAAGGCAAATTCTTTGTTCTTCCGGAGGGTTAACTCCACAAATCTTTAGATTTGCTCCTATGGTCACTTCCCGATTTTTTAACCCTGCGTTTGTAGTAGCACTCTCAATAAAATTTCTTATGTAACCATCGTTTAAATTTACTGCATAGTTTCTATAGATAGCTCGAGATTTACCGTCTGTGACCTCAGAAAGTATACCAATCAAACGACGCGGATGACATCCATCATCATTACAATTCTCGAAAGTAGATATTTTTGAACTGTTTCTAAAAACTGGTCCACCAGAATCGCCTTTACATAATCTTGGGCGCAGCCTTTTTTTCTCAGATTCTAATTCCAATGATGCAGAAGAAACTCCCTCTCCTCCAATTTTTTTTATTGCCATTTCAGCGACATTTAATAATTTTTCGCTCTTTCTTCTTGAAGAATTGCAACCATAACCAGCCACCATTGTTTTTTCGCCGACAATTAGAGGACTAACAATGGTTTGTTCACCATACAGAAGAGTCTCGTATATAAGTTTTTGTCCACCCAAAAGCTGCGAATAATCTGCATAGGGCGCTCCTAAAACACATATCGCCACGTCATAGGAATTCGCCGCTTGATCGTTATCTTTGTCCATCAAATTATAGTTTGTCGGAATATAGCAGGTGTGAGGATATCTTTCTTTAGATTGAGCCGCTGAATTTGAGACACTCATGCTCAATTCCCGTCCATTCGTTTTTCTTCCATCCGCAACACAGTGAGCAGCAGTTAATAAGCTTCGACGTCCTATTAACACTGCAGAACAAACTTGTTCTAAATCGTCACCAGCATATTCTGCACGTGATTTGTTTTGGATCGGAAACTTTAGCTTCACCACAGTCGGAAAGTCATCACCGAAAATCTCTCCTGTAACAGGTTTTACAGAAAAGCCATGAATGATTTGAATTGCAATCAAACAAGTGAGCAGTCTGATTATCATATCTTAACACATCTTTAGTATTGATTTAAGGAGGTGGTAGGAGCTACGATTAGGTAGTTATCAACATATCTATCTGTTAGGTTCGAAATCAGCACTCTTTACTGATGACACTGGTCGTTCCCTATCATCTGCAGGAATAGTAACATTGAGTCTTTTCTCATGCTTCCACCAACTGATATCCCCTGACAAGTCTGATATTTCATATTTCGATAGCGCCGATATCGGCGATGCATATTCTATAAAATCAACTTCCATTAGAGCATCAGAATAATTGTTAAGACAGTTTGCAAATTGCTCAAAAATAATTGTCTTTTCTAGGCCAAGTCTAGACGGAAAATCTTTTAGCTCGATACTTGAAGCATCACACATAGATCCTTCCAATGTGAGTTCTTCGTTTTCGGCGGAGATACTAACCACTGTAAGATTATTACTTTTAAGAAAACGTTCCAACTCGCCTCTCTGAGGCACTGAAGACAGGCTGATCTTAATTCGATTATTTACTAAAAGAGGGAAATGCTTAAAACCAGTTTTACCTTCGGCTCTATATGTAAATAGTTCCCCAATTTTTTTTTCGTTTTGATACAGTTTTATAGAGTAATTTTCATACGGATTAGGAGGAACAGCTATTGTTTCTTCGACCACTTTTATAACAGATGGTTTTGCCTCCTTCTTTACACTAATGTTTGAGAAAGCAGTATCTACACTTTGAGTGACAGACTTTTTTGCTGCGACTTCGGAGAAACAGAAAAATGTGAAGGCTATGACACCTATAAAAAAAATTACACTCTTCATAACTACGCGCCCACCCGAATTTTGCACGGCTTAGTACACATTTTATGTCGATACAAGCAAAAGATTAATAAAGCAATATTGATATTATGGACTATTCGAACCTAAATTGCCAAGAGGCAACCTCGATTAATGGACAAGTAATCTACAAGAAATTGGTTTGCATGAAAAAACGTCACTTCCTCCGCCTTGCTGCGTCGTCCACCCTTCTCTTCGTGACTGCCTGTGCCGACAACTCACGGAGCGCCGGCACAGACAACGAAGCCCTCAATGAGTTTCACTCTGGCATACTAGAGAATTTTTCGGGTGTGACCCATGTCACGCCGTCAGAGTTAAACGCCGATGATAAGTCCATAATTTTATTTGACGTGCGCGAGGCGGATGAATTTGCGGTGAGCCATATTGAGGGCGCGGTGCGCGTTGATCCCTCACTTAAATCCGAAGCGTTTATATCTCAATTCAAACAGGATTGGACCGGTAAAAAAGTCGTCTTTTATTGCTCGGTGGGGCAGCGCTCTTCCATGATGGCGGCAGAAACTCAGGCGGCTTTGAAAGAACAAGGCGCAGCGCAGGTTGCCAATCTCGAAAAAGGGATTTTCGGCTGGCATAATCAAAGCCTCCCTCTCACCAATGAAAACGGGCAGACCGATAAGGTCCACCCGTATAACGCCTATTGGGGACGTTTGGTCAATCGCAAGGATATGACCGCCTATGAGCCGTAAGGCGACGCGCCTCTAGGAAGAGTGCTTCTTCTTAGCGGCGGGTAAAATCACGCCATTAATGATATGCACTGTGCCGTTTTCTTTCATGATATTGGCTTTGGTCACTGTTGATTTACGGCCTTGCTCATCCTTGATGTAGAGCTTTCCATTATAAGTGTAGGCTTTCAATTTCGCACCGGACAGCGTGCGGACATAAGCTTTGCCGCCATTTAATTCGACTTTCGCTAAAATGTCTTTTGCGGTTAAATTCCCGGCAACGACATGGGATGTGAGGATACTTGTCAGCTTGTCTCTGTTTTCAGGCTTCAACAATGTCTCAACCGTACCGGCAGGCAAATCGGCGAATGCACTATCGGTCGGGGCGAAAACTGTGAAGGGGCCATCACCGGATAAGGTTCCGGCCAAGCCGGCTGTCGTCACCGCTGTGACGAGTGTGGAGAGTTGCGGTGTAGCGACGGCGGCGTCAACAATTGTGCCCGCTGTCGGTGTGGCTTTGACTGTTTGTGTCATAGTGGCTTTGGTCGTTTTTTGACCGTGATTACCGGCAGACGCCGTTGTTGCGAGGCCCGCAGCGGCTGTCATAAGGGTGAGCGAAACTGCACCGTGGCGGACACGGTTTGAGAACTTAGTCATAGGAAAACTCCAATTAAATATTTGCCCCCGATTATGCGGAGATAAAAACACTACGCCAGAAAACGGACAAGCGATTGGAGATTAAGACAGTGTAATGCGCGCGAAAGTGAATGGTAATATAATTGCGACAAAGCCGCGCAGTGAATTAAATAATTCAAACCAAACCTTTATCCGTACCGCACACCTTATCCCAGAAACGGAAATATAATCCGTAATTGCCTTTGAATTTTGTGTGGTGGAGATTGTGGTGGCTGGCCGTAATAATATGGCGGCCCCACCATCCACGCACCCATCGGTCCGGATAAACTTCCCACCCCGCATGATTAAACACGGCATTGATCGTCATTAACATGAGCAAGAAAAGCGCCATGCCCACATGAAGCGGGATGAAGAGCGCCATGACAGGCAAGAGCCACGCTGCGCTGACGGCCTCGATCGGGTCAAATGAAAAACTCGCCCAAGGCGTAGGCTGAACAGAGCGGTGATGACCTTCATGCGTCCATTTAAACAATTTGCGGTGATGCATGATGCGGTGCGTAAAATAAAACCATGTATCCTGCGCAAAAAGATAAATCACCATAGAGAGCGGCAAATATAGCCACGCCCATATGCCTTGCGGCATGTCACTATAAAGCGCCGTACCACCCGCTTTCCACATCTCAATCACGATGGCGGCGGGCAAGGCGTAGATAAAAGCGCTTATCGTTGAGAGCTTTATCTCATTGCGGATGGTCGCGCGTGTCGGATCGCGGCGCGAGAGGCGGCGGGCGCGCTTAGGCTGCCGTTTCCACAAAGCCCAATGAATAGGCCAGACAATGGCAAAGTATCGCGAAATGATAATCGCCGTGAACGCAAGATACGTCACAAGAGTTTGCACAAAAGGTATCGGCCAACCATCCATAGGCATCTATAACGTAGACAGCGCATTCTGCCACTCAGAAAGTGTCGTGCAAAGTGTCGCGATTAGACTTTGACCCACAGGTTTTGAACGGTAAGCTCATATTATGAGTACAGTAATATTATCCATCGACCAAGGCACCACCTCTTCGCGGACTTTGGTCTTCTCGCCCAAGGGCAAAATCCTGTTCACCGCACAGGAGGAATTTCCGCAGATTTATCCGCAAGATGGATGGGTCGAGCATGACCCTGAAGCAATTTGGGGGACGGTCCTGAACACATTGCGTCAAGCTTATCAATTCTGTGAGGATAATCATCACGATATCGGTGGGATTGGGATTACCAATCAACGCGAGACGACTTTGGTCTGGAACCGTGAAACAGGCGAGTGCCTCTATAATGCGATTGTCTGGCAAGATCGCCGCACGGCGGCGACCTGTCGAGAGATGGCAAAAGCCCTGCCTATGGAAGACCTCAACGCGAAAACCGGGCTTTTGCATGATCCTTATTTTAGCGGATCAAAAATGGCGTGGATATTAGACCATGTCGAAGACGCCCGCGATTTGGCGCAAGCTGGAAAGCTCGCCTTTGGCACAGTGGATTGCTTTCTGATTTGGCGACTAACCGAAGGGCGCGTTCATGCGACAGACGCCACCAATGCCAGCCGCACCAACCTCTTCAATATACACACTCAGACTTGGGATGAAGCTTTGCTGACCCTTTTTAATGTCCCAGTTTCCGGCTTACCCGAGGTCAAAGACTGCGTCGCGAATTATGGACACTGTACACTCTTGGGCGACAATATTCCGATTTTGGGTGTGGCAGGTGATCAACAAGCCGCCGCCATTGGCCAAGCCTGTTTCGAGGTAGGGGACATTAAATCGACTTATGGCACAGGATGTTTCGTTATCCTAAACACAGGGAAAGAGTGCATCACCTCTCGGAATAGATTGCTGTCCACGGTCTGTTATCGGCTGAATGGCGAGACGACATACGCTTTGGAAGGCTCTATATTTATCGCCGGGGCTGCCGTACAATGGTTGCGCGATGGTATCCAAATCATTGATCACGCTAAAGACACACAGGCCATGTGTGAGAGCTTGGACAGTAATAAAGGGGTTTATCTTGTGCCGGCCTTCACAGGACTGGGCGCGCCCTATTGGGACCCCGATGCCAGAGGGGGCCTTTTTGGTCTGACCCGAGATACGGGCCGCGCAGAAATAGTCCGCGCCACGGTCGAAAGTGTCTGTTACCAAACACATGACCTCTTTTCCGCCATGGCTCAAGACGGGGTCAAACCGAAAGTCTTGCGCGTCGATGGCGGCATGGTCGCCAATGACTGGATGGTCGGCTACTTATCCGGCGTCCTGAATATTCCCGTGGAGCGTCCGAAAGTGCTCGAAACAACGGCCTTCGGCGCGGCGGCTTTGGCGGCGCTCGGCTGTGGTCTTTATGATTCATTGGAGAGCGTAAGACAGGCTTGGCAATTAGATAAACGCTTCGCCAGTAAAATGGAGCCAGACACACGGCAAAACGTCTTGAACAGTTGGAAAAACTGTGTCGGGAAAGTCCTGACCGATTAATCTCGTTAATCGGGATAATGTCTGTAAAAGCATCAAAAGAGGCTTTGCAGAGCGCATGGGCCTCGCTATAGACTGAAATTTCTGATGCCGTGCCTATGGGGGGATAGCTCAGTTGGTTAGAGCCGTCCGCTCATAACGGATTGGTCGGGGGTTCGAGTCCCTCTCCCCCTACCATCAATATTTTCCATATGAGTTCTGTTTCGAACGGACCCTAAACGATTTATGTTTGCCCACAGAGCGTTTGACAACATCTCTCGTTAACTCAATAGGATGACAATCGGACCGGAATCTACGCAAGCTGCATCCAATCTCGTTGTTCGATATTGAGATAATTCGGATTGTGAAGCGAATAGTCGCACTAAATCGATCCGTGCTGCTTGCGTCTCTTAAGCCCCCAAAATCACATCATTTCTTCTAAGCTAGAGGTAATCACAAGCAATTGTAACTGTTGCCTCATGAGGTCATATTGCGTTCGAATTCTTTCTAGTCCCGCGCGCTCAAAGTCTAGACGAATTTCAATCAAATCGCGAAGTGTTTTCGTGCCAATTTTCTGTTCTATTTTTGCCGCCTCAAATTGTAACATCGCTTGTTTCTCTACCTCTTGTCGGCTTTCAAGTTGGGACTGCAAAGATAAAATCCGACGATAAGTAATACTGACATCTTTGCGAATTTGTCTTTGTGTATCTAATACTTGGCCACGCGCAATAGATTGTCTCGCTGATGCTCTTTGCGTGCGGGCCGATAGTGCATCTCCTGAGTAGAGAGGAACAGAAACATCTACGCCGATACGATCCCTAAAAGCAAATTGATCAAAGCCTCCAATAGAAGAGTAAGACCCTGTCGCCACAACATCAATCACGGGTAGGCGAGAGCGTTTTTCTCTTTGTTTGATGGCCTCTAACCTCTCTGCTTGCTTTTCAAGAGCTTTCAAAGAAGGACTGTTGGCCAACGCATATTGTCGAGCGCTTTCGGGGTTGTCTAATTGTTGAAAATGTCGCGTTAAGACACTTTGAATCGACGCTGTCGTACATAAATCAGCTGCGGTGCCGGTGTCTATTTGCAACCGTGTAAGAGCTTGTTCCTGACGAAATTCAAGCTCCAAAACAAATGCTTCGGCATCTGCCAATTGTGATGCAACAGAGGCCCGCTCTGTGCGTGTTGCGGCGCCTGTCTCTAGGAGTGTATCAATCGACCGCAATTGATTTAGAAAATAATCACGCCTTCGACGCGTAACATCTATTTGCTCTTTTGACTCAACAAATTCGAGAAATGAAAAACCCGTTTGGCTTGCCGCATCAAACCGCGCCTGACGCGTGTCTTCCAGACTTGCCTCATAGCCGAGATGGGCGGCTTGGCGTGCATATTTTGCGTCCCCAAAATCAAAAATTCGTTGGGCCGCACGCACACCCACCTGATTAGAAATACTGCTGTCAATAACCCCCGTATCACCAAAGCCCGAACGACCAAACGCTGAAACCTGAGGTCGGAACAATGAACGCGCATCTTTGATGTCGGCATCAGCCTCACTTTCTTGCGCCCTAGCAATAATAACACTGGGATCACGTTGCGCTGATAACTTTAACGCATCTTCAAACCGCAAACATTGTTGTGAAGAAAAAGATAATTGATCAATTTCCTGACCTATAGCAAGTGTTTGAAAGGTCATTGCGGATAAAAACACTGCCCACATCAACTGTATAATACGTTTCATGATTGTTCTCTCTCGCTAACGTCGATTCGAATTAGGACGTTCGCAAACCTTTGAAGAGCGACTCTCCGAGTGGCTCGATCAGGTAATCCAACAAAGTACGGCTTTTCCCGGAGTAGATGAATGCATCAACAGGCATGCCAGGAATAATATCAACATTAGTGGTTCTAGCGATTTGATCAGCAGGCACTCGAATACGAGCTTCATAATAACTGACAGACGTAACCGGGTCTGTTTTCAAATCGGCACTCACACCAATCACTTCACCTTCCAGTCTCGGTGCTTGCCACCCTTTATAGGAAGAAAATTGTGTCCGAACGAGCTGCCCTTCGAAGATAGAAGAACGGTCTGCAGCGGCGATTTGAACAGAAGCCGTAACTTCGTCAATCTGGGGAACAATCTCCATCAAAGTCTCGCCTGAACGGACAACTCCTCCAATAGTGGAAAACCCCATATTTAAAACCTCCCCGGATACGGGAGCTTTGATAACGGCGCGATCAAGTATGTCTTGAGCGGCATTGAGTCGTTCTTCGGCGGCTAACAACTCAGCACTTGTTTCCAACAAATTTACAGCAATTTCATGCGATGCACGCGCTTTAGCTTGTATAATTTGTGCAGTGAAATCCTGTTCCGATGCGAATGCATCCTGTTGCTCACTCTGCAATCTTGCAATATCTCCCTCTAATCCAGCGACGAGTCTTTCAGATGCCGTGACCTGATCTTTACGCGCTAATTGTTGTGCGAAAACATCTCGAATGGTAACCAACTCCTGACGAGCGGACTCCAAAGCTTTTTGCCCAATAGCAATTTGGTTGCGGCGGGATTTTTGCATATTCTTGGCGGCTAAAATACGCGCCTCCAAGACAGAAATATCAGCGGTCAACGCCTGTCGTTGTTGTGAAAACAATCCCGTTTCACGTTTGATAATATCCGACTTTTCCGATGCTCCCAAATCGAGCCTATCCAAGGCAGAAAAGTCCGGTTGATCAGCTTGATCCTGCAACGCCCTCAAACGCGAAACAGAAGCCGCTAAGGCACCATATTCCTGAACCACTTGGTCCCGACTCGAAAGAGAAGCCGTTTTCTGTAGCACGACTAAGACATCACCTCTTTGAACCGTTTCACCTTCTCGAACAAAAATTTCTTTGACGATGCCACCTTCCAAATGTTGAACAACTTGACGATTATCTTCCACAATGATTTGTCCGCTTGCGGCCACACCTTCCTCAAGTGGCGCCAAACTCCCCCAAAGAAGAAAGCCACCAAATCCAACAGCGCAAATCAACGCCATCTTCCGGACTGTTTTATCCTGAACAGGCCTTTTTAATTCAGGGGTCATGCGCTCGCTCCTACACGTCGTAAAGGTTGAACAGTATTGGTCCTCACTTTGGGTTTAGAAGCTTGCAAATATTGCTTAGTATCGGCATTCAAAATGCCACCTTCCCGAATAACCATAACTGACTTGGTCGCTTGAATGAGCTTAATATCATGGGTAGCGGCGATTATCATGACGCCGCTTTGGGCCACTTTGTTCAAATGGCTAATCGCCTTATAAACAGCTGTTGGATCCAGATTTGCTGTCGGCTCATCTAACAAAATCAAAACAGGAGACCCAAACAGAGCGCGCGCAAGCCCTATGAGTTGTCTTTGTCCAGCGGACAGGGTTGTCATGCCTGAGGCACCGACTTCTGTATCATACCCCTTGGGTAAACTCAAAATTATCTCATGAGCGCCAGCTTTTTTAGACGCCTCAATAATGTCAAAGGCCTCGGCGTCACGCATTCTAGAGATATTTTCTGCAACTGTACCCGGAAGAAGTTCAACGTCTTGCGGTACATACCCAATATATTGACCTCGGTCCTCAGCCGCCCATTTATGAAGGTTACGCCCTCCCAACGCGACTTCTCCTGAATGAGGCATCCAGGCGCCAGCAAGAGTCTGTAAAAGAGTCGTTTTCCCGCACCCATTGGATCCAAGTATGGCCATCATGTGACCACCGTTCATTTCAAAGCCGAAAGGACGAATGAGCGCCTCTCGGCTGCCGGGGACCGCAATAGAGAGGCGGTCTAATTTCAATTGCGCTTCGGGTCGTGGAAGGGGAGTAAAAGCTACCGTTTCCACAGGCGCTTCAATTGAGTCTTTTAATTGATTCCAAGCTGAACGTGCCTGCGTAATTCCACGCCAACTTCCGACAATTTGATCAATCGGCGCTAAAGCACGGCCTAAGATAATGGACCCTGCCACAATCGCACCGGGTGAAATCTGTTGCGTAATGGCTAATGCCCCCCCTGCTCCCAATATAAGAATTTGCAGGATTTGGCGACCGGCTTTGGTAAGAGCCGAAAATCCGCTTTCTCTTCCGCCAGCTTTCAAATTTAGTTCACGAGCCGTATTTTTCGTTTCGCGCCATTTTGACAATGCATGTGTCGTCAAGCCCATCGATACGATAGCAGATCTTTGCCGGGATAAGCCGGAGGCTAAGTTAAACGCTTTAGAATTTACCGCAGAGCTTGTTTCGTGTGTCCGACGGGTCGAAAATTCAGCAAAGACCGCCACGCTTAACAATATCAAACCGCCGACCAAACCCAGCATACCAATCAGTGGGTGAATCATAAACATGATCAGCAAAAAGAGAGGCGCAAACGGTAGGTCAAAAAACGGGAGAATTGTTTGGTTTTGAAAAAAACCATGAATACGACCTAGGACGCGTAAGTCATTGGGCAAACGTCCTCCGGCATCATGTTGCTTGTCAAACTGGACAAAAATACGTTCTGATAGTTTTTGCTCCAAACTTTCAGCTGCCAGGTTACACATTTTCCGTCGTCCGGTTTCTGAAGCAGCAAAAACGGCTAAAAGAAAAACAGAAATCAATGTAATCCAAATGAGCGTATCCTTTGAACCGGACGTCAAAATACGATCATAAACCTGCAACATGTAAAGGGGTGAGACGAGCAAGAGAATATTGCTGACCAAGCTGAATGATAAAATCGGGATAAAGTAACCGGGGAGTTCTCTTCCCATAGCAAAAATCCAACTAAAGACACCGCGGTTTTGGTTGGTCTTATTTCTATAAATCTCCGACATGATGTCTCTCTTCTTCCAGTCGAGCTTGGCATAAGGCCCTGATCTATTTCTCTGTCGTCTGAAATCGATTTTGGGTTCAAAAAAAGCTCCGCCTTTTCAGGCGAAGCTTCATAATTAGCGCGCACTCATAAAGAGAGGGGGCGATAGCGCGCTAAAACGAGATAGCTTTAGGGTTAAGCAATCTCAAAAACGTCAAATGGATCAACATAACCCAAGGCATTGCTAATATCATCAGCGATTGGATTATCTGAAAAAGCAGGAGGCAGAACTGCACCCTCCACTTCTTCAAAGATCGGCGCGACCTCCACGTCTAACGACTGGAATAAGTTAGATGACTCGGCCATTGCATCTGCTGTCGGTGCCGTTGTGACCGGCATTCCGTCTTGCCCAATGACAGTTTCAATGGAGATAAGCGTATCTACCTGAACGTCCTCAACAAATACGTTACCGTCACCCGTATCGACATCAGCTGAGAGAGCCAAGCCTGACGTATCTGCACCAGCATCAACAAGAATATCTTGAAGAACAGGTCCGTTCGTGCCTGGTGCCGAATTGTGGAGGTGGATTGCTGAAAGCGCGCCATCCCCCAGTGTGATTAACTCTGACGGAGAGATGCCTTCAATATTCAGTGTTGAGCTATAAGTCGCATTCCCAGAGGTATCGATGGTTATCGTCACTTGACCAGTCCCTGTTGCGTCTGAGTCAGACGCACCATTTGGCTCTTGTGCAGCATCAAGAGATGCATCCAAAACGATTGTGCGTACACCATCTGTTGTTTGGTCGGAAGAAACTGATAATTGGCCCCGAATCTCTCCGCCATTGAATTCGGAAGTGTGCACATTAAAGTATAAATTACCAGCTTCAGCGGCCGCAATAAATACGGCATCATTCGCTACTTCGGCCTGTGATACTTCAACAGTGAAACCGAGTTCGCGAGTGGCTGTCCCGTTTCCGTTTTCGTCAAGTTCAACAACAACCGGAACAGAAGACGTGGTATAATCGACCGTGTCGTTACCCTCACCGCCATTATAGGTGTCTTCGCCGCCAGTCCAAATGATTGTATCATCACCCGCACCTGCTTCAATCACATTAACACCACCATCGCCGCGAATAGTATCAGCCTGAGCAGACCCGATTACATTTTCAATGTTTGTGAGTGTCTCATTGACCATACCGTAGCTAGCGATGCCAGCACCCAAATCAACGCTGACGCCGACACCAATATCAGAATGATCTGCGGTATCAATTCCGCGGCCACCATCAAGTGTATCTTGACCCGTCCCTCCGCGAAGGACGTCATCACCCGATCCACCAATCAGAACATCATTACCTGATCCTCCAATCAAAAGATCATTCCCTATACCACCGTCAATTGTGTCATTTCCAGCGCCGCCATCAAGAATGTCATTCGATGTTATCGACGCTTGATTAATCAATATCTGCAGGACTTGCCCCGCACCGCCATTGGCAGTGAAATCACCGCCTTCGAGTGTTGTCACGGTTCCGGCTGCCGTCGTTCCGCCAAGGATATTAACGGGTGCTCCATTAGGATTCCCTTCGGAGCCGTTAAAACCTTGATGAACAGTCACAACCCCATTCTCATCCAGACCCGTATTCGGTCCGGTCTGGTTTAAGAACGCAGCATCTAGCTCGGTATTTACTTCCGTTCCTGCGTCAAGCACGTCCGTGCCGAAACGCAAGATTTCAATCGGACCAAGGAAACTTCCATCAGAGCTGAAGATTGGATCCGTTAGAGGATTACCCGGAGAGGCTAAGAAGGCATCATTTGACGGAATAACCATAGTTGCCCAGGTAAAGAAGCCCTGCCCAACATCATCAGGGTTTACGTTGATTGTGAACACCGCAGTTTCGCCAGGGTCGATAGGCGGTGGCCCTTGTTCCAATCCTGCAATCACACCTTGAGTCGCATTTGCGCCGACTTGAGCAGCAAATTCAGATGTTATAACTGCCGTGTTTCCATCTTCGGCCAAACGCTCCAGCCCTTCAGAAACAGCGCCTCCGCGATCATAAAGATCAAAATTGGCCCCATCGTGAAACCCGAACCAAACGGGAGTTAAGAAGGTTCCACCTTCGCCTAAAGTATTGGTTACCGATATGGTAATAGCCTCTCCGTCACCGAATGAGTCACCGGTCAAAATGTCATCGCCCTCACCCCCCATTAGAACGTTGTCACCATCATCACCAATAAGCACATCGTTCTGGGCTGTGCCCGTAACATTCTCAATTGAAGTAAGTGTCTCTGAGATCATGCCATATTCGGCCGTTCCCTCTTCGAGGTTCACCGTGACACCGACACCAATATCGGAATGGTCAGCCGTATCAATGCCTGCTCCGCCATCAAGCGAATCTTGACCGCCGCCACCGGCAAGAACGTCATCTCCGTCTCCACCTGTGAGCACGTCATTACCTGCCCCACCGATAAGCGCATCATTACCATCATTGCCAACCAAAACATTATCATTGGCATCGCCCGTTAAGGTGTCATTGCCAGAACCACCTGTTAGGTTTTCGAAATTCGTGAAGGTTTCATTGATCATGCCGTATTCAGCAGTTTCATCAACGAGACTGGCTGTAACGTCGGCACCAATATCTGCAAAAGAATTTGTATCATTCCCTTCACCGCCATCGAGCACATCTAGACCCCCGCCCCCGCCGATGACGTCATCGCCAGATCCGCCTGAAAGTGTATCATTTCCGCTTCCGCCGAAAAGCACATCATTGCCAGCGCCGCCATTTACAGACTGGCTTCCATCCGCCGGGTTAAGCGTGTCATTATTTTCCGATAAGACCACATTTTCAATTGAGATGAGCTGATCAACTTCGACGACTTCGTCAATGACATCACCTTCAACGGTTGAGCCATCAGTCGCTCCGCCCGCATCAACAATAAGGTCTTGCAAAACAGGGCCATTTGTACCCGCAGGTGCATTGTGGAGATGGATCGCAGACAGTGCACCATTGCCTAATGTAACAAGCTCTGATGGTGAAATACCTGTTATGTCTAGCGTTGAGCTGTAGGTAGCATTCCCTTCGGCATCAATTGTGATGGTAACCTGGCCCACGCCCGTAGCGTCTGAGTCAGAGGCATCATTCGGTTCTTGAGATGCATCCAAGGTTGAGTCCAAAACAATTGTCCGCACACCTTCAACTGTAGAGTCAGATGTTATTGATAGCTGGCCACGAATTTCGCCACCACCAAATTCTTCCGTATGAACATTGAAGTAAAGATTTCCGGCTTCTGCAGCTGCAATAAACATAGCATCATCGGCAACAGCAGCCTCTTCAACGACCACAGAAAACCCTGTTTCGCGTGTGGCTGTACCATTTCCATTTTCGTCTAATTGAACGATTACCGGAACAGAAGATGTTGAGTAATCTGCCGTATCAAATCCTTCACCACCATCCAGTGTATCTTCACCACCCGACCATATCAGCGTATCGTCGCCAGCGCCGCCCTCGATAAGGTTGACATTGCCGTCACCCCGTAAGTTGTCGTCATTATCTGAGCCGCGTAGGTTTTCAATATTTGTAAAGGTTTCGGTGACCATGCCGTAACTGGCAGTTCCAGATCCAATACTGGCTGTGACGCCAAGGCCAATACCTTCGAATGAGTTCGTATCAGTCCCTTCTCCACCATCAATTGTGTCTGCACCTCCCCCGCCAGCGAGTATATCATCGCCTACACCACCGGTGAGAATATCGTTACCACCACCACCAAAGAGTGTGTCATTCCCATCTTGACCAGCTAAGGTGTTGGCATTTGCATCGCCGGTAAGTGTGTCGTTACCAGAACCGCCTTCTAGGTTCTCAAAGTTTGTGAAGGTTTCGGTGACCATGCCGTAACTAGCTGTCTCATCTGCTAAAGACGCAGTGACGTCTGCGCTGATACCTCGGAAGGAATTCGTATCGTTGCCATCACCGCCATCCAAGATGTCAGTTCCGCCGCCGCCAGCAATGAGATCATCACCTGCGCCGCCCTCAATCGTGTTTGCAGCAGCACCTGTCGCGACAAGCACATCATCATTGTCAGATCCGCGTAAGTTTTCGATACCTGTAAAGGCCTCTGAGACCATGCCATATTCGGCAACACCGCTACCGTCTGCATTGACTGTAGCCGTTACACCCAAGCCAATATCTTCGAATGAGTTTGTATCAACACCGTCACCGCCGTTAATTGTGTCAGAACCGCCACCGCCTGCAAGCACATCATCTCCAGAGCCGCCATTCAGTGTATCCGCACCTCCACTACCAAAGAGTGCGTCGTTACCTTCTCCACCACTAAGGATGTTAGCATTCGCATCACCGGTTAGAGAGTCATTGCCACTACCGCCCGTTAGGTTTTCAATATTTGTGAAAGTTTCATTCACCATGCCATAACTGGCTGTGCCATCAGCAATACTCGCTGTCGTGTCCGCGCTAATATCTTCGAAAGAATTAGTGTCATTTCCGGCACCGCCGTCAATGCTATCTACACCTCCGCCGCCTGCGAGAATATCGTCGCCATCACCACCTCGGAGCGTGTCTGAGCCTGCGCGGCCTAGTAGGGTGTCATTACCGCTACCACCATCCAGAGTATCATTACCCTCATCGCCCGTCAGAGTATCATTGCCGCCCAGACCGTTAATCGTGTCATTACCTGCTAAACCGCTAATCGTGTCGTTATTGGCCGAGCCCTGAATAACATCATCGCCTGCTGTAGGAAGGTTTGGATTTACGGGGATGGGGGCAACCCCATCATCGTCGCCACCACTCACTGCGAGAGCGATTCCGGCAAGAGCCGCCACACCTGCACCAATCATTATTGTGCCATTACCATCCGTAAATTCACTCAACGCGTCAGGGGTCAAGAGAAATTGACCCGCCTTTTCGATAAACGAATCGGAGGTTAACCGAACAACCTCACCATTTTCCAAAACGATTTCTAAACTACCGTCTTCAAGACGACGTGTGGAGACAACATTGTTCAGTGTAGCAACATCAACAAGTTGAGCTTCATTCTCCGCAGCATAAGCTTCGTTAGTTAGCGCAACCGCGCCCGCAGCCGCTATCAAAGCCGCTTTAGAAGCAGTGTTGTTTTTCTTTGAGTTCTTTTTTTTAATCTGGTCCGCCATTGGGGGCTCTCCTGTAAAGCTTTCAATTAGACACATGACAAATTTGAAGAAATCAAATCCGCACATACAAAGCTCTGTCGTGCCAAGCGAAGAATAGGTTCAAAAAGAAATAAAAATAAATTTTTCAGCCGTGAAAAAACAAAAACCCGGCATAAGCCGGGTGAATTAAATACAAACATATTTTCGAATATTCGTTAGGTCACATCTTACAACTTCGCGCTTTTATAAGTCCGGCACCATAAATTGAGTCTGGACCTTCTTCGCCCAAATCGAGACTTTCATTGCGCAAGTGCTCCCGGATTTTCGAGACTGAATAAATATCTTCATAATTTTTATCTGAAGCAATTTTGGCTGTGACGAAAGGGGCGGCTATTGAGGTTCCGGATACATACCTGCCTGAGGTTTCTCCGCCCACATATATTTCAACACCCGGAGCAGAAACATCTACATGTTTGCCTCTCACCGCTTTTTCGTAGATATTCATATTGCTATCAATCGCTGTTGCCGCAATCACATCAGGAAAAGCGGCTGGATATCTCGGGGCGGCTGCTGCCCCATCATTTCCAACAGCGGCCACTATCACCACGCCTTTACTGGCAGCCTTTCGAATACCCCGATCCAATGTACGGTTATAAGGCCCTGCAAGGCTTATGTTCACTACGCGCACATCATTTCTGACCATCCAGTCCAGCGCCTTCAACATGGGCTCTAAGCCTGAATATTGAACACCGTTCGCATCTTTTCGAATGACAGAAGCATTGTAAATAACGGCATTATTAATACGACCCGTAGCCGTCAATATATCCGCAATAGCCGTACCATGAAGCGAAGTCATATTCTGGTCTCCGTCGCCCAAAAAATCTTTCCGGATAATTTGTGACGCATAGCCTTCATTAATGAGATTAACATCAACCATACCGTCTATGATACCGATGCTGGTCCAAGCCTCGCATCCGTCTTTTGGCCACTCAATCAATTCATCTGCATACCGCAAAGCCTGATTCATATGGCGTGATTGAGTTATCCTTATATCGGCTTGCAGAGTGTATTTATGGTTCACTTCAACAGTCGATTGAGGTTGTAGTTTTTCTAGCTCAAGACTGGCATCATATGGATCAATACCCGGCGGACAATCAAACGTCAGAAGATACATGCCCAATCCCGCGAGCACTTCTTTCCGCTTCAGGTCATACCCCCAATGTGCTGCCTTTTGTTCCAAGTCAGTTGCAACATCAACAGAAGAGACAATAGCGACGACCTCAGAACGATTAATTAATTCCGCATCAAAACTCTGTTCCGATACCAAACGCTCTTTGGTGTGACTTGAAAAGTCTGTAGGCAATGTCTCGCAAGCTGCAAATAAAACTGCTGCGAATGGGCTGATATATTTAAATAATAAACGCATAATCAATTCCAATTCATATGGTTTAAGTCGTCACAGACATAATAGGGGTTCATTTTAAAAGTCGAACTCAGCGCTTAAAAACAGTGCACGTGAATTTGCAGAGAATGTTTGAGCCTTATAATCTGCATATTCAATCGCCATCCTGAAGCCCTCAAGACGACCAGTAAGCGATAGATTGATTTCCTTACCATATGCTCTTTTATTAACATGGGACTCAAACCAATGATGTCGAGCAAAAGTCTTGACGCGTCGAAATGGACCAATTCGCCCTAAATCATATTCCAGGAAAACGGAATAGTCTCGCAACCCATCAGGTGGCGTCGTCAAGAATTGATCAGAGAACCCTTGGAACCGGTGTAGGGAGGCCAAGGGCGTTTGTACACTATGTCCCTGATCACTCCCCAAAATCTCGGCTCTCGTTTTAAATGTAAATTGACCCGGCTTGAGGGTAAACTCCCCTAAAATATAGTCGGCACTATAATCGGCAGGATTTCCGCCTCTCTCATTTTGGCGGGCATAGGATCCCTCCCATACGTAACTTATGAAAGCTTCGTCACGACGCCCTAAAATACGAAACCCAGTTGTCTCAGAAGAGGCGTCTTGACGTAAAGAGCCTAGTGGACCCGACTCCAACCCTAATGAGTAATGAAAAGTTGATAAACGCCCAAGCGGAGTCCCAATATTGTAATTTGCAAAATATGAATCGCCTTCGAATACCCCGTTTATATTTTTCTGGCCTAAGGGGCGATGGACCTTGTTAAAATAACCAATATCCAAAACTCCTGCTCCAAAAACTCGTGTTTCTACACGCAAGGCGTCAATCGTTTGATCATTTTGCCGAAATGGGAAGCTTCCAATAAAACGCCAGTCATCTAATGCAATTTTTTGACGCCCTAGCGTAAGTCGTGTTTTGGGCAAAATTTCTGTCGTAATTTGCAAACGGTTTAATTCCAGACCTTCCGGATCAGGGATGAAGGGCCTTGTCGGAAGAATTTGTCGCCCATCATTAAAATTATCAACTAACGCCAAATTTCCTTCAGCTTCAGCTAAAAATGTTGTCTTGGGCAATATATCTATTTCTAAGGCAGTGCGAAGCCGAGCAGTCAAAGCTATACCATCTTCATCGAAACCATCGCGTTCCAATGATTGATACCGCAATCGCCAATCTGTAGAAAAACGCGGTTCAAAAACTGCCTCTTTAGGTTCTTGAGCGAAAACGAAGGTGGAACCGAGCGTATAAAAAGTTACTCCGAGAACCAAAAGGGTTTTCCACATAACGCCCACGAATACTGTCCTTAATTACATAAGGAAATAGTTTCTATTTTTTCAGCCCGTAGTTGTAACATCTTATAGGCCTCATCACACGCCTCTTTCGAAGAGAAATCAATGTCGTAAAGTCCTAAAGCACTAGGACCTGAAATGATATTTCCACCCACTAGGAAAACAATTTCGTTCATCTCTTTGACGGTCAAATTATCAACGAATCCAACTTTTGAGGAATAAGAAGACGTAACCGCTTCAGACACCGTTACATATTGTGGCTCACTACTCTCGTTAATGGCGATTGACCCAAGCACACCGGCCTGACCAATAGCAAGAACAGCCAATAGAACCGCTGCATAACGCCAGAACTTAGGCGTTCCGGCACGATCATTTGCCACATCAGACATACCTAATGATAAGTTTTGGGGTTCAGCTGTCATTGCTTTCGACAACCGTGCCCAATCCAAATCACCTGGCTCGAATTCGTCACGAGGGGTTTTCACAGCATCTTTCAATCGACTTTGAAATTCCAAATCCGCCGCGATTACCGAGTTATTCGCCGCACTATCCTCGACAAGTTTACGATCTGCCTCAGATAGGTGTCCATTCAGGTAATCTGGTATCATCGCGGAGATTTTATCTTCGAAACGGTCCATTACTAATATATCCATTCACAGAATTTTGCTTATCAAGACTAAGTCGTCTCAAATGTAAAAAGGGTTCAAAAATAATTGAACTTTATCGCGCTTTAATTTGAGACAGGTCTTTAACCAATAATTTCTTCGCATGCAGAATACGTGTTTTGACGGTTCCTACAGGACAGCCTTCTATCTCTGCAATTTCTTTATAGGTAAGATCTTCATAAAAAGCGAGGTGGATCATGCGTTTATGAGTGTCACTCAATTTTAAAATGGCTTTTTGAATAATATCCGTATCTTGTACGTTTGATAATGCTTCATCAGGAATAGGCCCGACATCAACATTATCCATATCTTCATCCGTATAAACCATGCGTGACGCTTTACGGTTTTGGTCAATGGATTTGTTTCGTGCGATAGAAAACATCCAGGATTTCAAAGAGGATTTACCTTGAAACCGGTCCGCACGTTTCCAGACCTCCAACATCGTCTCGTGCACCACATCAGAAGCGGCATGTGTGTCAGCGAGCCAACTTCTCGTGAAATGAAATAGTGGACCCGAATATAAATCATAAACCTGACGCATTGCAGCCTCATCTCCTTCAGAGATTTTTTGAGCCAGTCTAAGGTCTTTTTTCCTTGAGTCTATTTTCGCCTCCGTCACCCCACCTTCGACAACTTTAAACTTTGCAAAAATCATAGGTAAAGTCGAACGCTCTTTAGATTGTGTTTGAAGAACCATAACTTAAGTCCCGTTTAAATTTCCATATCCGTATTGGAGGACTTAGTTCCGTTAGGTTTTAAAGCGATTCAATACCGGTTCACATTTTTGTGAACGAACGTAAAAATTTGGATACTCACCTCAAAGATTTCTCCTGATGAACAGCTCTTAGCCAACTGCCAATAATGTGTGCCGTCTACGGCGATAAAACAACTTAACGAGGTGAAACGCGAACTGTATCTGAACCAGTGAGCATTACAAAACTGCCCGATACAAAGAAGTATAATTGCAACATTTAATATTATAACTAAAGCAAGGCTAATGGTTTGGTGTTTGCGGAAGACTAATTAGAATTAGATTGTCGTGGATAGCTAAGCAATATGTCATATTAACAGCAGTTAAACCCACCAAATTATGGGGTGTTTGTTCTCGCTCAATATTTATATTTTGATATTAACAAGATATAATCTCATTTGGAACTTAAATGAAAACCTTGCGTCCTTCGCCACTTCCAATACTTGTTGGCCTTTTTGCCTTTGCTCTTTCCTATGTGGTTCTAGCGATAGACTTTAAAATTGGGGAATATCGCCTAAAATCAGACACATCAATTATCCAAAAAGAGCAATCATTGCTACCTCTGTATAATGCAAATGTGAGTACAATAGACAATGACCAGATTAATGAAAATGATGATGACAAAACTCAAATGTCATTATTTCGAATTACTCATGAGCTTCACTTTAAGAATAAACCAGACAACACGTTAAGCTATTACAATCCTGTCGCAGACAATGGCGCACTGCTAATTTTTAATTCAGTTCTGGTTCCTACTCAAAACAACATTGCGTTCAAAAACGCTGATTCCACCTTAGAAACAAAACAAACAATTATTGATATTCCAAGAAACTTCATTGTCCCTAATGACAATCAATTAAACACCCTTGTTCTAGGTTCAGAAAATTTCAATGGATTTAATAGAGAGTATTTGGGGCCCAAATCAGAGGTTGAAAAAGCTTTTCGAGCTCAATTTTTTATCGAAACGTGGCTTCCCACTATTACGCTATCATTGTGCTTATCACTCATTTTTATAAACCTATTCGGCTTCATATTCTCTACCGCACGCATGATATACTTAGTCAGTATAAGCTATGCCTGTTTGGTCTGCATTCAGTGCATTGCAACAGGTAACACACCATTATCGAATTTTATTCAAACTCAGCATTGGATGCATATCGCGAGTTCAATAATCTTCCTTTGCCTTCTCATCGGGTTTTGGGTTTCTCTCCAAGCCTCACCTTATAAAGTGACTTCAACCGGTTTGGGCTTGTTAATTTATGCCTCTGCAGGGCCAATTTTATTTCTACTCTACATAATTATTAGACCCCATCTCTTAGAGGGGGTATTTGTTTCTCATCTTTTTCTCATCAGCGCGCTACCCTTTTTAGTTTTTCTCACAATTAAATGTTCGGCTTATGACCTTGCAGCCTATGGGAGAAAAATATCTACCCTAAAAAAGACGATCGGAAAGCAAAGAAAAGAACTTGACGAAAAGTCAAAAATTATTGCTGAAGAAATGCAGCAGCGTGCAATATTAGAAGAACGGCAAAGAATGATGAGAGATATCCATGATGGTATTGGCGGTCAGTTATTGTCTCTTTTACTACGAGTACGGACAGGGTCATTAGGTCAAACGGATGTTGCCAATGAGATTCAATCAAGTTTGGTTGATTTAAGATTAATCGTCGACTCCGTTGACCACTTTGGTGAAGACTTTGAAACAACCCTCGCAAACTTCAGGTCTAGAGCAGAACAACAAATGGCGGCTGCAGGCATTCAATTTACATGGCTTCAGTCCGAAGACATATCACACAGGCAAATGAACCCCGAACAGACGCTTCAACTTTACAGATTTATGCAGGAAGCCTTAACGAACATTATTCGTCATTCAAAAGCGACTAAAGCATCTATTGCGATTAACATGAATACAGAGAATGCCCACACTGAAATTAATATAGAAGATAACGGGATCGGGTTTCCTCGAGTAGAAAAATTTATCGCTGGAAAAGGCCTCAAAAACCTAGATGTAAGAGCCCAAAAACTAAAAGCTCACCACTCAATTGGTAGAGCCGAACAGGGTTCAGGAACGCGCGTTTCACTCTCTATTCCGCCCGATAAAAAATAGGCGTTTTAAACTTTTATCCAACCCATTTGGAGAGCTTCGAAGACCGCCTCATTACGCGAGTTTACATAGAGCTTGCTATAAATAGATTTGACATAATCATTGACAGTGTTTGTGGAAATATTGAGAATTTCCGCAGTCTCTTTATATGACATACCCTTAGCGAAGAGTGTGAGAGTCTCAGTCTCTCGTTCCGTCAATGTTGATGTATTTTTCTCTGTTTGCAGTGAGACTTCCTTTTGATGCCCTAAGTAATGTTGCAATAAATGGGTGGAAACTTGAGCGCTGATAGGGTTTGCTCCAGCTAGAGTATCAAGAATATGCTTCATTATCTGTTTAGGCTCTGCATCCTTAAGAAGATAGCCATGGGCGCCTGATGAGAACCCTGACATAACGCTGACCTTGTCACCCAACACGGTGAGTATCAGGGCTTTGCAGTCAGTATTTTGAGTGATGTAGGAAACAAAATCAGCTCCATTTCCATCGGGTAAATCTAAATCCACAAGACATATATCCGGCGCTGAATTATTTTTTATGTACCCCATGGCTTCCGCTAAGCTCGATGCACTAAAGGCAATATTAACCTTAGACTCTACCGATAGGATATGTTCGAGATAGGCCTGCATATCAGGCGAGTCTTCCAATATGCCGATAGAAATAGAGCGCGGTTTATTCACTTTTTTCGTACTCAGTTTTAAGGTCCCAACAATTGCCATAGGGCTCAGTTTTGGCATGCACCCAAGCTTGCGTCACTTCGGTCTTACCCGTGGCTAGAAAACTCAGCTGACCACTTAGATTTTCTTGGTGTGTCGCTGCACGATAATTTTTACCAAATATTGTCGCACAATAGGTATGTGCTTCATCTTGATTTCCAAAACTATCGCCTCTAATCGCAGGCGTAAATTTTACATCGCCTTTTGACCATAGGTTCTCCCTATTCGTTTTGAGTATCTGATGAGGCGGAGCGTCCCCTGTATAATTAAAGCAGGCCAGCGGGAGCGAAACGGAGCATAATGTATCGCCTTTATAGGGGTCACAATGACTCTCTAGCGTTTCTGTCATACAGCTTAACTTTGTGATGTCCTGGGTGCCGGGAAACGGAGTCACAAGAAGACTCACGCCTTTTGCTTCATCAGGTGGCAGACAAATGGCAACCCCTATGAAATCGATAGCGTGATCGTCTCCAATATAGACATCTATGGCCGTAGTGGAATTTGGGTTATTTTGTATCAAATCCAGTACGCTGTCATAGTCCCTCGGTATTTTTTCACCGGTCTCATCCAAACCGTCTTTGAAAATCAGATCAGATAATTGCACGCTGTAAGTTCCACCTTCAATTTGCCAAATCTCTGTTCGCGGCATGGATGAAAAACCAATGCCATAATTATTGCGTCGTTTGGGATAGGTGGATATGTCGCCAATATTTATTGAGTCATTTGTGGATGGCGTGAGCGATCGTGCTTTCACAATGAAAATTCCGTGAACGGTTCGAGACGGAATCTGAATTTTGTCTAAAAGAAACTTATCCACCCCACCTTCATCATAAAACCGGTCAACAGTAACAGCGCCCTTTTTCCCGTTCCGGTCTTGCATATAATTATGCAACTCTGAAAAGGCGACTGTTTCGTCACCTTTAGAGTCATAATTATCTTCAACTCCGCGTAAGATAATCTGTTTGCTTTCGGCCTTCATACATCGATAGTCATCTAGAATTTGCATGCCCGTACGCGGTGACGAGATAACATCGACGGGAGCCTCTATGTCACTATATAAAACCTTGTTTATGGCCATAGCGCCTATAGTAGCCCCAATTAGTAAGGCTCCAGATAGTAAAATGGCGAGATATAAGCCCGATCCTATCTTTTTTTGAGTTGTTTCATCCATGCCGTTTTCCAAGGGCAGAAGCCATACGCTTCCAGATATTATACCATACGCTTCCAGATATTATAAAAGCCTTATAGTTCAGACTTAAACATCACAAGTCAGACATCGAAAGTTTCATGTTCAATCCCCCATAAATATGGGGGGCGAATAAAACCGGAATATTTAAATCACTCTTGCAGGCAACCCGACACCCTTGGGTGATTCAGGGTCACAAAAAAACGTGACGTCACGCGCGGCACGTTCAATCAAATGCGCACAATTGAAAGAGGTAAAAATGATTTCACACGCTAAAAATTTTATCACAGGACTATCCCGTTTAACATTAATGGGGAGCGTAGCTCTTCCCTCATTTACAACTGCGGCAATCGGTCTGGGGGTCGTCTCTACCTCCCTATTCATCGCGCACCCCGCCGAAGCCGCTGTCATTATTGGAAATCGAAATAAATTAAAGGAAAAGCCTCGAAGAAATTACAAATCCACGGTCCGCATTGATCGGGATTTGCTTGATGCGAGCGGTGAAGTCTCTGTCACTGGCATTGTGCGCTTTTATGGACCGGATGGAACAGAAGGTCCTGTGAGGGACTTAAATCTGGAACCCGCAGAGAGCTCTCATCTTAGCATGGAAAACCCTGTTTTTCAGAGCGCGGGGGGAGCCATGAATAATGTTTTATCGGCTAGCGTGTCCGGCGGAGACTGTGATGGTAGTGAGATTAATGTCGAGGTGCCTTTCGCGTCGAAAACACCCGTAGACTTTACACTCTGCGAGGCAGAGAACGGCACCATCACGGGGACGGCCAGATTTACCAATAAGGGTAAGCCGCGCGTGAACTTTACCGTGCCATTTGATAAAGCCGTTCGTTCGGACTTATATGGCCGTATTATCATTAAAGGCGAACCGCTTGAGATGGAACGCACGGTCTATACGGGGGATATCAATGACGTTGAACCAGGCGCTGTTGCAGGGTTTACCTATGAGCAAACCATTACGGTAAAAGACGCCTTTGGTAATACGCTAGACAGCCAAACCGTACGCGGCATTGTCGGCGAAGATAATGTCGACGTCATGGGTCCCGCCCATGTGATTATTGGTGATCGCAATAGGATAAAAGAGAGACCGCGCCGAAATTATAGAAGCGTGAGTGTCACGCAGCAGAGCAGTTTTAACGGAGAAATTGGCATAGAAGATAAGATTTTCCGTATAGATGAGGAATTTGTATACACGCATACGGTTAACGGTGGTGGCAACGGACCCTTCATTCCCGAGACAGTCATCAATGAGCCCGCGCGTGTAAATACCGCTTTCACTTATGGTGACGGCCCTACTGCGGGTGATACATTATTTGGTGGTTTTTGCGGCGGTTCATTCGCATTACCCGTTGGCGGCGTCGAGGACGATAGTACTGACATCATCGATGATATGGGCGGAAGCCCCATTGAAGGAACGGCTCTGAAAGCACGTGCGAATAAGCGATTAGATGGAACTTTACGCCTCAATGTAAAAGGTGATTATAGGGCGATCGAAAATTGCGAGGCCAGTTCTCTCTTCGTTGAAAACACTTCTGGTGAACCTATTGATAATTTTACAAATTATATCTGGGAAGGTGAAATCGACGCTGACCCCCGCACATTTGATGATATCACATATGAGCGAACAGCGGCGCTAACAGATAGAAACGGTACAGTATTAGATCGCTTTATCGACCTCATAACGCTTAACGCACCCGAAGAAACAACCCTTGCACGGGCTTCATACGGGATTATCGGCAATCGCAATAGATTAAAGCAAAGGCCGCGTCGTAATTATAAAGCTACGGCTGTTTCAACAGGCCCTGCACAGGGGGAGAGAGATGAAGTGGAGCTACATTTTGTTCTCGGCAATGCATATGACGGACTTTTTGGTGAGGTTGGTGGAGACATTACAAGTACACAGATCGAAGCTACACCTGCAGTGACTGTCTATAATTTTGAAGTGCCCACAAATGGAGTCGACACAATTTCACCGGACCCATGGTGCGGCGTCGAATTTGAAGAGCCTCTCGCTTTGAACCAAGATGTTGCCATTAAAGAAGATGTTTTCGCCACAATCTCCCAAGCCAATAATGGGAATTATCGCGTGAAAGTGAAAGATCGATCAGATAATCAATATTGCGGTAAAACGGATCATCTCCGTGTGGCCGGCATTGACGCCTATGATCTCGGCGCAACACAAACCTGGACGACGACATTTCCTGACTTTTCTCCTGACCTACCTGCCGACCAGAAGTTTTTCCTCGAAACCCGTTTGGTGAATAAAAGTACGAGTGAAATTTTACACAGCACGGTCAAAAGTGTGACAGCTAATGATGTGCTTACAAGCGCACCTCAGCTCACTTCCGTAGAATTAGTAGCCCAAACCGATGGCTTTGATAGAGGTGTTCAAGCCGTATTTGATGGCCGTGTTGTTGCAGAAAACCTTCCACAAAACGAAGCCTCTTTACTTAGCTATCGGTTTTTAGGTGAAGGCGGGACCGTTTTGGCTGAGAGCTCAAATGTAACAACATGTCATATCTTTGCTCAGTCTAACGTCACATTTGCCGACTCTGAAAGTGTCATGGGGCATATATATCTCGTAGAACTCACCGCCAGTAACAATCATGGTGATGAGTTAGACTATCTTGAATTTGATATAGTCGGAGAGGAACGAAAAGAAGACATTGTAGGTTCCACTTTCTCAGGAAACAACTTCACAGGGACAGCGAGATTTACACAAAATGATGATGGAGAAACTTATGAACTCGCTGTCGGAATATGTGGAAATCCAAACGTTGTGAATGAAGTGGCTATTTTCATGACACCTCAAGAGGGCGGAAGCGATCTTGATCCAGAAGACTTCACTTTAGATTTCATCAACAAATTAGCGTTTCTAGAAAATTCCGATGTCGAGCAAGGAAGCTTTGATTTCACCCAAGGCGCCTTTTTCGAAGTCCGTTTAGGCACTGAAGGTGATAATAACATCACAGATGTTTGGAAAACCTCTTTAGCTAATGACCCGGAATGCACAACAACCTGTGCCTGCACCCACCTCCGAGGAACACAACCTAGTGGGCAAGACACAAATTTAACTGTACATGTCTGTCACCTCCGCGAAACAGCCCTCAATGGCAGTGGAAACGCAGATGCGATACTCCAAAGCCTACGCGAGACAAAAGGGAAATTATCTACAAATTAGTATCAAGCGTGGCGCAATGAGAAAGCCTCTCCATCTGGAGAGGCTTTTTTATTTAGTGTAATTTAAGCCGCCATGAGACTTAATATAATTTGTCATTAGACGCCCAAACTATCCAATGCGTTTTGAACCGCTTTTAATTGATTGTCTTCACCGCCGGATAAACCTTCGCTTGATGCGCGAATTAATGCTTCTTCATCCTTCTGCCAGATTTTTAATAATCTGATTTTCTCTTTATTGGAAATGGATCTATCCGCCAATAAATCTTTGGGCGTTTCATAAGGTGAATATTCAGCTTGCATTGTGGTAGACATAAAAACCTCTCGTCGAGTTATATGTCTTTTACGCAGGCTTGCCACGAAAGTTCCCTGTTCTTTATTTTTAGAGGTAAAGTCAAAGACTAGCCTCGTCAAAACAGAACACTAACCCGCCGTTTCAGAAATACCCATGGCGTCTTTAGCAAGTTTGGTAATCCCGACATAATCCAGTTTACCCGTTCCCAAAACGGGAATGCTCGGCACTGAGATAATCTTTTTGGGAACTGCAATCTCTGGAACGCCGTGGCTCTGCGCCCAAGCTAATAATTCATGACGCTTGGGATTAGGGTTCTCAGAAACAAGAATGATTTGTTCGCCGCGCTTTGGGTCAGGCACGATCGCAGCCGCATGCATCTCATCAGGCCAAAGGGCGGAGGCACAGTTCTCAACCACTGTCAGGGAGACCATTTCACCGCCAATTTTGGCAAAACGTTTAATACGTCCGCGAATAACGAAATAACCCTCCTCATCAACCGATACGACATCCCCTGTATCATGCCACCCTTCGGGCAAGGGAACAATTTCACCGGGTTTATCGGGCGAAATATAGCCTTTCATGATATTCGGACCGCGCACCCAAAGAGAACCTGCTTCTTCCAAGCCTTCGACAGGTTCTAGCCGCGACTCAATTCCAGGCAACATTTTTCCGATTGTACCGGCCCGAATATCACCGGGCTGATTGGCCGCCAGAACCGGCGCACATTCCGTGACGCCATAGCCTTCTAAAACTTCGAAAGAGAATCTCTGCTCCGCAGTTTTGCGGGTTTCGTCTCGCACACGTTCTGCTCCGCAAACCGCAATACGTAATGAATTCAACCCGCCATCGGCACTGGCGCGCATATATTGTTGAAGGAATGTGTCAGTCGCAAACAAGACAGTTGAGCGAGTTTTGAAAATTCGCTTCGCAATCGTTTTCGTTTGCAGAGGCGATGGGTGAAGGACAACGGGATAACCGCTGAAAATCGGCCATAATGTACCCGCCGTCAGGCCATAACAATGGAATGTCGGTAAGGGATTAAAAAACACATCCGTCTTTTCCAAATCCACATGCTGTTCAATTTGTTCGACATTGGCGAGCACATTGGAATGGCTCAATACAACGCCTTTGGGTGTTCCCTCCGTTCCGGATGTAAAGAGGATGACTCCCGTTTCTTCTGCCGAAGGGTTCGGTACAAAAAAGCGTGGAAACACGGGGCCAAGAACAGCGCGCACTTTCCCCTTAAAACCAATCTGTTCCTTCATATCTTCCAAATAGATAATATTCACAAATTCAGATAAATCACTGACGAGGGAAGATAGCCCTGCTAATTCGACGAATTTATGGGCAGTGATAACGGTTTTAAGAGGTGCAGTTTCTGAAGCCGCTTTCAGGTTTTTAATCCCTGCCGTGAAGTTTAACATGGCAGGAACGCGCCCGGCGGCATGAATGGCAAGAAAAGCAATAACGGCCCCTGCTCCGGTTGGCAGTAAAATACCAACGGCCTCTTTCGGCTCCGTGATAGTTTTGAGTGGTGTTGAAAGCGCGAAAGCAGCCCGTCTTAATTCGCCATAGGTGAGAACGCGGCCATCACCATCCGTCACAATTTCTTTTTTTACACCTTGTGTTTTACAAGCATCCAAGAACGCCTCGAACACATCTCTCTTAATGCGCTTTTGCCGACGTTTGGACAATTCATCAGCCTTCAGGATTTTCGTTTCCACAAGCGACCCCATTTATTATTATCTGCATTCAATTTTTAACCATCAGCCTTAACAGAAGTTTCTGTGCGCGCCAAATCTGAATATGCAAGCCTTTAGCCAACCAAAGGCTCATCGCATGGCGAGCGCGACAAACTCACAAAGACGCGCGCGGGTTTCACGCGGATCAATGATATCTTCGATTGCAAAATGTTCAGCTGTTCGGAAAGGGGAAGTGACCTTGGCTAAACGTGCTTTGATGGCTTCTAAATCTCTCTCAGGATCATCTGATTCCCTTAATTCAGACCGATAGGCCACCTCGACACCGCCTTCCATCGGCAGGCTTCCCCAATCACCGCTCGGCCATGCAAACCGATATTGATAACGGCTATGATTAGACATGGCTGCACCAGCCACCCCATAGGCTTTTCGAATGATTACACTCGCCCAAGGCAGTGAGGAACGATAAACGTCATTCATCGCCTCTACCCCATGTCGGATTGTGGCCGTGCGCTCAGCCTCTATTCCGATCATAAAACCGGGATTATCGACCAAATGAATAACAGGCAGGCCAAATTTTTCGGCCAAGCCTAAAAACCTTTTCACTTTTTGGGCGGTATCCGCCGTCCACGACCCTCCGAGATAAGTCGGGTCTCCGGCTAAGACGGCAACAGGCCAGCCATCAAACCGTGCGAAAGCCGTGATTGCGGCTCGCCCCCATTTGCGACCCATTTCAAAAACGCTCCCTTTATCAGCAACCGACTCAATAATACGGCGCATATTATAGGCTTTTCGTTTATCCCGAGGCACAATGGATAATAAGCTCTCTTCCATGCGGTCAGTCGGATCATCTGTGGGACGCCGCTCTAATGGTGCGCCCATATAAGGCGGCAGAAACGAAAGAAAGTTTCGCGCCATACGCATGGCATCGGCTTCTGTCTCCGCTTCATCATCGACCACGCCATTTCGTGTATGAATATGGGAGCCCCCTAAGCTTTCCTTGTCTTGATCCTCGCCTAAGGCTGCAACCACTGCTGGGCCGGCTGTAAAGATTTGAGAGACACCTTTGACCATCACACTGTAATGTGAGGCGACCACTCGGGCAGCGCCCAAACCGGCAGTCGGTCCAAGCGCCAAACCAACAACCGGGACAGTCTCCAGATTTTTGACAACATAATCCCAGCCCGGGACATACGGCACATAGGTGAAACCCATTTGTTCGATCATTTTCACGGAGCCGCCGCCGCCCGTCCCGTCAATCATTCTGATAAGTGGAAGACGCATCTCAGCAGCCATTTGCTCGGCTTGTGTGAATTTTCGGTGGATGGACGCATCGGCTGCCCCTCCGCGTACAGTGAAATCATCTGCACTGGCTACAATAGGTCTGCCGGCAATGTCCCCACGACCAAAAATGAAATTAGTGGGGCTGAAATCTGCTAAATCACCTTTATCGTCATAATGCCCTTTGCCCGCCAATTTTCCTACTTCACGGAATGACCCTTCATCGAGCAATAAATTCAATCTTTCACGCGCATTTAATTTGCCACGGGCCGATTGACGAGCGAGCTTTTCTTCGCCGCCCATCTGCTCAGCCAAAGCGTCCCGACGGTGTTTTTCCTGTAATTCTTTTTTCCAACTCATACTGTGTTGTGTCAGAAGAAGAATGACTTGCCAAGACAGCTGGCAGTGACCAAGTCTGTGGCAGAGCGTAAAGCAGTATAAGGAGTTTTTATGCGAAATTGGATTTTAGGCGGCGCGGCGTCTTTGGGTATGGTGGCCTGTAATTCCGGTGGCCCAACTTATATCACAGCGGGGAATCCCAACCCTCCAAGCCTTCAGGTGAGTGCAACAGGTTCCGTCTCGGCTGCCCCTGATGTCGCCACTGTAACCGCAGGTGTTGTGAGCGAAGGCACATCCGCTCGGGAAGCGATGATCAATAATGCCACATTAATGACGTCGGTCTATGAAGAATTAGCGACCGCCGGTATTGAAAAATCCAATATTCAAACCAGCCAGCTTTCTCTTCAACCGCGCTATGATTACCGCGATCGCCGCGCACCCAAAATTTCGGGTTATGAAGCGCGGAATACAGTGACCGTCAAAAGCGATAACTTGGATAAGGTCGGGCCTATGTTGGACGCCTTGGTCAAGGCGGGCATCAACAATATTAATGGCATCACATTCTCAGTGTCGAACCCGAAAGAGGCAATGTCCAAAGCTCGTGAGGAAGCTATCAAAGAAGCCAAAGCTAAGGCGCAAGCCATGGCCAACGCAGCTGGCGTCAAACTAGGTCCCCTTCTGAGTTTGGATGAAAATAACTTTAACCCTCAACCCCGCCCCATGATGATGTCTATGCGGGCGGAAAGTGACATATCCACGCCGGTTTCCGCCGGAGAGCAATCCATGAGCGTCACGGTAAATTTATCTTACGCTATTCAAGAGTAAGTATTACAAAGCCTCAATAAAAATCAAAAACCTCACGAAACCGTGAGGTTTTAGTCAAAACATAACAATTTCCTCATCTTTTATCCATGTGCCTGAAAGCTAAGCCCACGCAACTTTGGCTTATCTTGAAACAGGAACATGAATTGTTATGCAGAGACTACTTTCCATCTCTTTTATTGCCTTGTCCGTCAGCCTGACCTCATGCGGCGAGTCAAACACATCTGACCCAACAAACAATGCCGTGACGGCCGCCCTCTCCGTTAATGCAGGTGCGGATATAACCTCTTCGGAAAGAGATATTATTCAACTCAGCGCGAGTGCCTCCTCATCGGCAAGTGTAGAATGGACGCAAATTAGCGGGCCTGTCGTCACATTTGATAATCCGTCCGTCTTAAACGCCCGCTTTCGCGCGCCCAGCGTGCGTCAAACAGAAACGATTATTCTGCGTTTATCTGTGTCCGACACTACCGGCGGCACAGCAACGGATGATATAAATATTACAGTAGAAAATTCATCCAACGGGCCTGATGGACCTTCCCCCCAAGGCATTCCTAATGATGGCGACAATCGTCGCGACCGCGCGCGCGATAATCGTGACAATCGCCGTATGCTGGATAATCGGGAAGTCAGAACTTATGACGGCACGAATAATAATACAGCCAATTCAAATTGGGGGGCTTCATTCATTCATTTACAAAGGCTTGCCCCGTCCGCCTATGCAGACGGCGTGTCGTCTTTGGCTGGCCCCAATAGACCGAGTGCTCGCCTTGTCTCCAATGCGATAGTCAATCAGGATGAAGGCCTGTCCACTCCGAATACAAAATCTGGCTCTGATTTCGTTTGGCAATGGGGTCAATTCATTGACCATGATTTAGACTTAACTGATGGCGCGGAAGAAGCGGCGCATATTTCAGTTCCCAGCGGAGACATTCATTTCGACCCCACAGGAACGGGCGGCGCAATCATTCCGTTTAGCCGTGCACTTTTTGATCCGGATACAGGTCTGACGACTGACAACCCCAGAGAACAAGACAATGAAATCACCAGCTGGATTGACGGCTCGATGGTTTATGGCTCAAGCGAAGATCGCAATACGGCTTTACGTGTAGGCGAGGACAGTCCCTTTCTGAAAACGAGTGCCGGAAACTTGTTGCCATTTAATGAGAACTCTTTGACAAATGCGAACGGTTTCATCAGTGACCCGACGCAATTATTCTTGGCTGGCGATATTCGAGCGAATGAACAATTGGGTCTTGCGACTATGCATACCCTCTTTGTGAGAGAGCATAACCGTATAGCCGCGCAACTCAGCAATGAATTTCCAAATAATACAGCAGATGAAGTATTTGAGGCCACCCGGCGGCTGGTTGTCGCTAAAATTCAGAAAATTACTTATGACGAGTGGCTACCCGTTTTGATTGGCGAAAATGCTATACCGGACTATACGGGATATAATGACGCGCTTAATCCCAGTGTTTTCAATGAATTTAGTGCAGCAGCCTTCCGTTTGGGTCACTCAATGGTCAATGAAAACCTCCTCCGGCTAGACGCTGAAGGTGATGCAATTGCCGAAGGATCCGTCAATTTGGCAGCAGCCTTCTTCACTGCCCCTCAAATATTAACGGAAGAAGACTCTATCGATCCGATTTTAAGAGGATTAGCAGGCCAAGCCCATCAAAAGCTGGATGCAAAGATTGTGAATCCACTTCGTAACTTTCTTTTTGGCGCTCCCGGAGATGGAGGTTTGGATTTAGCCTCATTGAATATCCAACGCGGACGCGATCATGGCCTGCCGGATTACAATAGCATGCGCGTGGCTATGGGGCTCGACGCTATCAATAGTTTTGATGAGATCTCATCAGACGCATCCGTCGTAACGGCTCTTTCAAGTACCTATAATACGGTCAATGATATTGATTTGTGGGTGGGAGGCCTGTCCGAAGACGCTATCGGCGACTCTCAACTCGGACCGCTATTTCAAGCCATTATTGTAAAGCAATTCTCCGATATTCGGGACGGCGACAGATTTTGGTATGAAAACGATTTAAATGAGCAGGAACGAGACCGTATTCGCAATACAACACTGTCTCGCGTCATTCGTGACAACACATCAATCGGCGACGAGTTACAGGATAATGTTTTTCTGACCTCTAACTAAAACAAAACCCGGCGACAGGAGGCTGTCGCCGGGTTAAATCCAAGGCGTTTGATACTGCCCTAATGAACTGGTGGAACCACCACATCATTATTTTCATCTAATAAGACGACATTAGGGGCGTAGTTGCGCGCTTTCTCTGCTTCCATTTGGCAATAGGTAATAATGATAATTTTATCGCCTAATTGCACACGACGAGCGGCAGCTCCGTTAAGTCCAAAAGTTTTTGAACCGCGTGGGGCAGTAATTGCATAAGTCGTAAATCGCTCACCATTGGTGATATTCAAAATATCAACCTGTTCATTTGGTAAAATCCCGGCACGATCCAATAAGTCTTGGTCGATAGAAATCGACCCTTCATAATGTAAATCGGCTTGTGTCACCGTCGCGCGGTGAATTTTACCTTTCATCAGGGTTAAAAGCATTCTGCCCTCCAATTCGTTACAAGCTCTATATAGGGATGGCGGAGCCATGACAAAAGGTGAACCCATAAAAATGCAACTCTATCATGCCCGACGTTTAGTTCCCGTTCATATTCGGCCTTTTTAGAGCCTTCAAAGTCGGATTGAACTTGGCGAAGCCGCTCTTTTCTCTTATGCGGCGAGGTATGAAGGATGATGTTGCCATATTAATCACCGGTGGGACGCTCGACAAAGTCCATGATATGCTCACAGAGAGTTTGGTCTTTGGTGGCGGTGGAAAAACACGCGTGCAAAACATTCTGAAAAACGGGCGCTGTGACCATCCTCGTCTACATGTTCTAATGCAAATCGACAGTCTCGATATGACGGATGAACACCGTGAGAACATTCTCAAGGCCGTCAACGCTACACCGGAGAACCAAATCGTTATCACTCACGGCACAGGAACAATGGAATTAACCGCGAAACATCTCGACGGGAACATCGGTGATAAGACGGTTGTTTTGACAGGTGCTATGCGACCGCAAGCTTTGGGTAAATCAGATGCCAGTTTCAATTTTGGCGGGGCGCTGATTGCGGCGCAAACACTGCCTTCGGGTGTTTATGCTGTCATGAATGGTCGCGTGATTGGGGCACAGGACGTGCACAAAAATACAGCCAATGGACGATTTGACTCTTAAACCAATTTTTCGAAATAGTATTTTGTCGCTTCATCTGCGGCAAAGAATAACTCGACTCGCCTTTCACTGAGCGTGACGTCTTGAACCGTACTAAATTCGGCCATCATAGATAAAAACGTCAATATGTGATCTCCCGCCTTAATTTTCGTGGTCAAGATAGGACCATAGTCTGAAAAAGAAGCAATATCGGCCTGTTTCAGGCGCGGATGGGCGGCCAATTTTCGATAGCTTTCCTGTAGGGGAACATCAGGACCCAATCGCGCCAGTTCATTTTGTAGACGCAACAATGTCCATGTCGCCACGACCGACCAGTTTAATATCACCGGATTATCCGGGTCATCATTAAGCAAGCTGTCAATCAAACATGGCTTATCGCCCATGGGTAAAATGCCCATCAAATGCTGCGCAGCCCCATTGCCCCCAACAATATTCCAATCAGCATCAATCACGACACCCGGCAGGGGCATATGATTATCTAAAATGGTCATCATTGCCTGCATGGCCGGAGCTAAAGCCACATCATCCATATTGAGTACCGGATATTCAGGGGCAAATCCGGCCGCCAATAAGGCGTCATTAATTGCGGTTCGCGGCATGTCCAAAACCCGGGCCAAAGTGAGGACGCTACCGCGACTGGGGCGAGAGCGCCCCGTTTCCAGAAAGCTAATATGTCGGCTCGACAGACCGCTTTCCGCACTGAGGGCCAGTTGAGAGAAGCGGCGCACTTGCCGCCATGATTTTATAAGATGTCCAAAATTCTGTCCCATAACGCACTATAGACAGAGAAAAAATGAATTGCACTTACCTGTCAGGTAATTGGTTTACAGCTTTTCAGTGTTTAAACCGCATTGCAATCACGGAGATATACATGCCCTTATTTGAACTTTTACCCATTCTTTCACTCCCGCTCTTTTTGATCATCACAATCAGCGCCATGATTGGCGGCGCAGGGCAAGGCAAGCGGAATTGGATTATACCCGCAATACTCTTTATCAGCTTCTTGATTTTCTCACTCTATGTTGTGGCAACTGAAGGGCTTTTGGGCTTCTGGCCTAATCACACGCAGAACGGATGGGGCAATCAAGTCTGGTTTGACCTTCTCTTGGCCATTGGCATTGCTTGGGTGTTCATATTGCCGCGCGCCAAAGTGCAGAATATGCGCCTGCCCCTCTGGCTTATCTTTATCTGCTGTTCTGGATGTATTGGTGTTTTAGCCATGATCAGCCGCCTCTTCTGGTTGGAAAACAAGGCGTCTGAGTGAAATGTTTAGAGAACCAGTCCCCTCTAACTGTTCTCAAAAACTGAAATATTCCCTCAATATTTATCGACAAACGGTAAGAATTAACGTATTGAGTCCCAAACTATAAATTGGGACTTTCTTATGACACTATCCTTTAAAAATGCGGCTTTGCTTTTTGCACCACTCGCGCTCATTGCGTGTGATAACGTTTCAACTAGCAAGACATCGGGCTCTGATAGAGCTGACGCTTCGGCACTGCCGGTTTTAGAATTTGAAAAAATTACTTTGGATAATGGTTTGGACGTCACCTTCCATGTTGATCGCTCTGACCCTGTTGTCGCAATCAATTTGGCTGTGCATGTCGGCTCTGGTCGAGAAAAACCGGGTAAGACGGGCTTCGCTCATTTGTTTGAGCATTTGCTGTTCCTCGATTCTGAAAATCTCGGCTATGGCGGTCTTGATGAAATGAACACGCGGATTGGCGGTGAAGGCACGAATGGCTTCACGACGACCGATATGACCCAATATTTCCAAGCCGTTCCCAAAGATGGTTTGGAAAAAATCATTTGGGCCGAAGCGGATAAGCTGGGCTGGTTCATCAATACCGTTAATCAAAACGTCATTGACCGAGAGAAACAGGTCGTAAAAAATGAGAAGCGGCAACGTGTCGACAATCAGCCATACGGGCATAACCTCTATGTCATCGGAAAAGCGATTTACCCCGTTGGACATCCCTATAATCACCAAGTCATTGGATCACTCGAAGATCTTGAGAATGCGACCTTGGAAGATACCAAAGAGTTTTTTGGCCAATGGTACCGTCCTGATAATGTCACCGTGACGATTGCAGGCGATTTCGATGTGGCCGAAGCCAAAGCTCTGGTCGAAAAATATTTTGGTGAAATTCCTGCGGGCGAGCCGACACCAGAAACAAAGGCTCAACCCGTCACATTATCCGAAACCAAGACATTTCTGCATGAGGATAATTTTGCAACCGTGCCGCAACTGACTTTGGCATGGCCTGCCGTTCCTGAATATCACCCAGACTCTTATGCGCTGAATATTCTTGTCAACTACCTCACAGATGGCAAACGTGCACCGATGAATGAAGTTCTGGTTGACGAAGACAAACTCACCACGCGTGTCGATGCGTTTAATTATACCAAAGAATTAGCGGGTGAAGTGTATTTCTTCATCTCTCCAAAAGCTGGTGAAGATACAGATGATCTCATGCCAGCGATTTGGAAAAGCTTTGAGCGTTTTGAAGCGAACGGCATTCCCGAGGATGCTCTGGAACGCATTAAGACCGAAGCCGAAGTCAGCGTCTATGACGAGGTACAAAGTGCTTTAGGTAAAGCCATCGCTCTCGGCGAATATAATGTGTTTAAAGACAATCCTGGCTTTTTCACCACAGATATTGAAAGACTCCGCGCTGTGACGCCGGCTGATGTGATGGATGTCTATAATCGTTACATTAAAGGCCAAAACTATGTCGCGACGAGTTTTGTGCCGAAAGGCGCTTTGGAGTTAGGTCTGGAAGGCGCACAAACCGCAAAGGTCGTTGAGGAAGTCGTGGTTCAGGGAGCAGAGAAAGATGTGCCTTACGATCCTGAAGCCCGGATTTTTGAGCCTACGCCGTCATCCTTTGACCGTATGAAAGAGCCGCCTTTTGGTGACAGCTATACTTTGCCTTCTCCAGACATTTGGCGAGCAAAAGGTGATAACGGCCTGACACTTGTCGGCATTCAATCGGATGAAGTGCCTCTCATTGAGTTTTCTTTGGATTTCGACGCCGGTAAAAATCGGACGACCCTCGAAACGCCGGGCGTCGCTGCCATTACCGGTGATATGCTGACCAAAGGTGCCGGTGAATTGGATACGGCCGCCTTTGAAGAAGCCTTAGGAGCCATCGGATCTTCGTTATCAGTCTCTACTGGTGACCAATTCACCACTATTCGCGGCAAAACTTTGGCCCGGAACCTGCCAAAAACGGTTGAACTTCTTCAAGCGATGATAAACGCGCCAAAATTTGACGTAGAAGAGTTTGAAACCTTGCAAGAAAGCTATGCACAGAACGCCGTGGCACAGCTCGCCAATCCAAACTTCATTGCCTCACGTGAGGCACGGAAATTATCTTATGCCGAAGCAACACCGCTTTCGATTGCGGGCTCCGGCACAGAAGCACAGGTCAGAGCGATAACACTGAACGATGTCAAAGCGTTCCATGCCAAGCATTTTGACCTCGCAAATGCGACTTTGAACATTGCCGGTGATTTTGACCAAGACAAGGTGACAAAATTATTCGGATCACTCCAAGACCCTGTTGAAACGTCTTTGCCGCCGAAAGCTTTGCCTAAATTGGCACCGGTGACAGATACTCAGATTTACTTCTATGATATTCCGGAATCCAAGCAATCCGTCATTCGCATGTCCCGTCCGGCTCTCCCGATTACGGATGAGAAGTTTGCCAAGCTTCAAGCGTTAAACTTCCCGCTTGGCGGCATTTACACATCCAAGCTCAATACGACATTACGGGTGGATAAAGGCTATACCTATGGCATTCGTTCCTTCGCTTCGGGGAATGATGCACAGGGTCAGTTTGGTGTCAGCACATCCGTTCGGACAAATGCCACCAAAGAGAGTTTGGAATTGATTGATGATATCCTCGAAGCTCATGCCTCAGAGATGAGTGCAGAGGAATTGGCAGAGACCAAAGATGCTCTCTTACGGGGTCAGGCGCTTAAAAATGAAACATTGGGTGACAAGCTTCGCCTCGTCCAAACCTTGTCACGAAACAACCTTCCTGATGACAATCAGGCCGCAGGTATGGCTCGTGTCAAAGCGATGGAATTGGAAGATGCTCGCGCCTTGATGCAAAGCTATATCCGTCCGGATGCAATGCGTGTTGTGGTCGTTGGGGATGCCGCCTCACAAGCCGATCGGTTGAAAGACCTCGGTTATGGCGATCCTGTTATGTTAAATAAATAAAAATTTGGGTGAGCGCTCAAAACCGCGCCCACTCTAAAAATTAAAAAGCCTAAGCCTTGCGCTTAGGCTTTTTCATGTCTGAATAACTCAGTTTTACCCTAATTCATCCCCTTAGAATGACATTGGATAAAATAGGATCCCGTCTCGGATGCAGGTTCTGAACGCCCTAATTGCACCAGTTTGGCGGGCTCCCGCTTGACGATGATTTTGCTCTTCTTTTCAGCGGAGGAACGTAAACTCGCCTCTCTGTGAGCGACGGGTTCTTCTGTCAGGCAAGCACTGATTTTGGCTTCACATCTCTCAACATCCGCCCTTAAGCGGGTTTCAAATCCTTGGTGCGCCTGACAATCAAAAGACCCATAGGTCTTTTTCACATCCATTAAACAAGCAAGTTGATGAGAGGTTGGCCCCGAAATCAATGAAGCCGAACTACATTGCTCAGACAGAGGCACAATATCGGTTTCAGCCCGTTTATCAGATTTTATGGCTTCGGCATCCTGCGTGTCATTTAATTGTAGGACAAACAAGGCAGCCAAAAGCCCGCCTATGATAAGGCCGGAAACGCCCATAATGAGCCCACGATCGTTATTTTTCGCCTTTTCAACTGTTTCTGTCACAGCATTTTCCTACTCTTTGGATTATTGGTCGTCACACCCAAAGAGAGGTTTAGCAAAAATGTATAAAAATTTGCTTACGCTGCCAGCTCGCTATTCAAGACTTTGGCCCGAAGTCAAATTTCTCTTGAACCCAAAAACCTACTTAGAAACCTATTTTGCAGCAGCTTCGACAGCCTCCATGACGCGTAGCAAATTGCCGCCCCAAATCTTCGCAATATCCTCTTTGGAATAGCCGCGTTTAAGTAATTCAACAGTAACAGCCTCGGTTTCAGACGCATCTTGCCAACCCGCAATACCGCCGCCGCCGTCAAAATCAGATGCGATGCCGACATGATTAATGCCAGCGACTTTTACGGCATGGTCAATATGATCTACGAAATTGGAGACATCGGGTTCAGGAGCCATAGCTTTAATTTCGGCCCGACGTTGGCCATATAAATCGCGCTTAGCTTGGTCCCACGTACTGCGATCACCAAACTCTTCGTCGAGAGCTTTTCTGGCCGCTTGCTGTTCCATCGTAGGGATTTTGACATAAGCGCCCAGAGCCACCATTTGCGCCACGCCATTAACCTCTGCGATTTTACGCAACTGCTCATCATCCAAATTTCGTAAACTATCGGCAACAGCCTTCACGCCACTATGAGACGCGATAATGGGAGTACGTGACAAATCAGCTGCCTGCATCATTGTTTCTTTCCCGGTGTGGGAAACGTCGACCATAATCCCGTTATCATTTAACGCTGCCACAAGGTCGCGGCCCAAAGGCGATAAGCCATTCCATTTCGGCCCGTCATCGCGCACAAAATTCGGGTTTGAACTGTCTCCAAATTGATTGTGACCGAAATGGGTAATGCCGACATAGCGCACGCCGCGTTCCGCCCATTGTGGAACGGCTTCGATTGTATTCCCAAGAGGAAAGGCATTTTCCATACCGACCATGACGGCATATTTACCCTCCGCCACAATACGGCGAACATCACTCGCCGTTTTGGCTAAGACAAAATGATCCGTATGGGTTTGCGTCAAAGCTTCAATGGCGGACATACGCGTTTCGGCGATTTGCGCGGCCTGTGCAAAACCTTCCGGCGTCAAATCACCCTGCGGCGTATAGACAATCCAAAACCCGCTATCGAGGTCACCGGCTTGTAGCTTAGGTAAATCAACTTGGAGGTCTGTGGAACCAATCGGGTCAATTTCCTTCATATAAGTGAGGGGGATATCAATATGCGTGTCGAGAGTCAGAGTTGCTTCGTGTATTTCTTTCGCCGCTGATAAATCCGGCGACGCATCGCCAGTCTTGATAGATTGATCGCTCGCAGGCCGGTCACCACACGCAACGAGAAGGAGAACGGTTGAGAGACAAAGTGCAGATTTTAGGGTCATATGAGACAGCCTTTAGTCGGATTTGGAAAAGAGTATTTTTTGATAGATACGCCCGATTACGATTAATATCAAACCTAAGACGACAAAGGATACGGCGCGTAAGACGCCTTCGAGTCCTGCCATATCGACAAAGAAGGCTTTTAGCACAGTCAAGACAATCAAAACAGCGGAAGCCACGCGAAGATCTTTTCGATCGCCTCTCAACCCCGCGACAAGGAAAACAATGCCCAGAATGAGCCAAACGGCCGAAATGGCATAGAGTTCGTAACCTTTAGGCGGGGTCTCGAAAATTGAAATCATATCGCCCGAGAAACCAAACCGTACAATACCCGTGGCGAAGAAGATGAGCGATAGCAGGGCTAACCCTCCCAAAATTCGAATATAAATCTCGGGCCTTCTTTGCTGTAGCGCTCTCGCGATAAAGCCCAAGAAGAGCGCAGGTAGAAAATATCCCAGAACTAATGAGTTTAGGATAATATTACCGCTTACCCGTTCGTCCCCATTAAAGAGCGGCGACAAGCTCAGACATAGACCAAAGACAAACAATAGAAGCGAAACCCCAGACACAACCATCGCCAAAGTCGGGAGAAGCCGCGTATGAAGATCACCTTTAGGGTCCCATTTATGGGGAGTGAGACGCGTCGCGCCCAAAGTGAAACTCAACCCGGTGAGAACCTGCAGGGATAATTCATCAAAGCTCAGACGTGCCGCCAAAACATCGCCGCCATTCATAATGTGACGAATTTGGAAAATAACGAATAGGGCAGAAAAAGTCAGTGTCAGCGCTTTTAACCCTTCGGAGGCCAAGTCACGCTTTGAGGCCGATAACAGCCATGCGCCAATTCCACACAGAATCGCAGGGACAGCGAAATAGAGGACTAACTCGTTAAATATCAACGTCTCCCTTACATCTCCATCGGCAATACGGATGAGTAACGAGTGGGCCAAGCTGAGAAGCGCAAAGACAGGCACCATTAAGCGTAGAAGCGTTTCTCTCAACGACCAAGCAAGACATACGACCAAAGCCAGACCGGCCATCAGAGACAGAGTCTCTCCCATTCGTTCCAATCCCATGAAACTCGCCAAAATATAGGCCGTGGCCGCACCAATCGCATAAAAACCTGCCACTGACTTTGTGAAACGTTGGTTTTTATAGAGACCGTAAGACAGGCCCACCAAAACGAGACATGTCCCCGCCATCAAGCCCGCAAAGAGAGACGGTTCCGATAATATGAACCTCTCATATAAGATGGACCAGAGAACAATTGGATAAGCGGCTGATAAACCCGCCCAAATCAGTAATTCTTTATTCTCCTTCTCGGATGCCAGTCTCCGTAAAATGGAAAAGGCTATGAGAGCCAAGCTAATCACAATCCCTATCACGGTCATACCCGTCAATCCAAAGACAGTCAGGTTCATTTGGAAGAGAACGACAAGGCCTAAGAAAGCTCCTATCACAGTCAGCCATGGCTGCTTTTTGAATGCCCAAGCGGCCCCCATCAGCGCGGCGATTGTCGCTAGAATCGCAACAGCATGAGGCTGTGAAGTTACGTTATCTGTCCAAGCCGCAAAGGATAAAAGCGCCGCCCCTCCAGCCCATAAATAGGATGTTAAATTATTATGCGTGATGTCGTGGAGCTTGGGGGGTAATCCATTTTGAAGTGCGGCACGTTCGGCAATGAAAACGTTCAGACCCAATCCCAATCCTAAAAAGGCATACCAGACGGGTAAGGTCGACAGGCTTTCCACGGCCTCAAAACTCATAAACGACCAGAATAGCAGCCCAAATAGTGTTGATACATTCAGCCATCCCCATTGGCGGGCTTTTGCCACCCACAGGGAGGCCGCTGAGACCGCGAGCAAATAACCATATAACATGTAAATATTCGGATCGTCTGTTTGGATTAACAAAGGGGTCACGAGAGAGCCCACTAAACCAATCGCTGCCAAGACGGCCCCGTGACGATAGGAAAGCGCCAAAGCGAAAAGAGAGATAAGGCCTAAGCCGGCAAAAGCAGGAACTGAACCCAAAAACCCGTAAAGTGCAAAGGCCGCATAGAGCGTGCCATATAGTGTGAACAACCCAATCGCTGTCAGAAGCGTTGGGATATAGGCCTTTTCTTTAATCGATTTTGCAATGGCGGCACCGCGGCCACTCAGAGAATTTTTTAAATCTGCGCGATGTAGCCATTCTCCCGCACCTAACAGGACGAGACCCAGTAGCCCCGCCATGGAAACCCGCATCGCCGGGGTAAACACTCCCGCCTCAATCGAGTATCGCAGCAAGAATACAGCCCCAATGAGTAGAACCAGTCCACCCACCCAAACCGAGCCTTGCGCGCCAATCCATTCTTCAAATGACTTTTTCGGCTTTTGGGGCTTGTCGGTTTTATGGGCGACAGGCTTCGCCGCTCTCTTTCGAGGCGTGTCAGATTGAAGGGCAACAGATTTAGCCCAACTCTCACGCGTTGACCTTTCAGGACTCTTCGTCGTTTCTTGGCTTTTGATAGTTGAAGTCTCAGCCGCCTTATTCGTATTCTGATTACTGGCCGGTTCAGGGGTTGTTGATAACGTTTGAGATTTGGCAGTATCGCTTGCGAGCGCGGAGCTCTGTGTTTGCCCCTGCTGTGACTGAAGCTTGTGCAAATATTTCCGTAGAGCGTCGACCTCACGCGACAAATGTCCGACTTTGTTCAGGGCGACAATCGATAAGATTATCGGCAGACCAAATACAACAATGATGATTAAGACAATAGCTTCCATACACGCTCCGGAGCTTACACTAGGCTAGCGGGTATGGGGTGCAACAAAAAAGCTGCCCTGCAGAAATCTTTTCAAGCCAGAGAATCCGAAGGCGAGTTACGGCTTATCAATAAATGTAAGAGGGTTTTTGGATCGTTTCGCTGTCAGGGTAAAAATTTGATCATCGCGCAATCCACTGATCACATCGACAGATAGAGTGTCCCCGGATTGTTTTTCAATACTGAGTTCGGCTCCAAACACCCTATGCGTATGGGGACCGTTCGATAGGGCAATCTCTTCACGAGCAGATTGAACCCATTCTCCGCCCTCCGTTTGAATTTGGAAATCGAAGATATGCTTTCCCTTCTTCACATTTTTATAAAGCACGCGAGCAGGCAAATAAGGCGTCGCGAAAATCTCACCTGAATTTTCTACAGGAGTGAAAGCGATTGGGTCGAACGCCTTTTTATGCTCACCCAAGGCAAAATGGATATAAGGCGGCAAATCTAATTGCCCTTTGGTGCTAGAAAACACTCTATCAAAGCGAGAATCCCCATCGCTATCTGATAAGCAAGAAATAAGACGAATAGGCTTCCCGATTTTCGGGGTCGCTAGGAAGGTGGGTTCGTAAGAACAATAGGCCCGCACATCATTTTTGTCTCTAACTTCATAAAGCCGAGAACTCGGCGCAAATTTTATGTATGTGTTGCCGGTTTTGCGAATGAAGATTTCGCGCCCTTCGGGCACTTGGACTATATTGGAAGGTGCCAAAAACTGCTCAAAGAGAACATCGCCGGGTGATAGGGCGTTAGATTTGACACTCACGCCCTCGACACCCGTCATGTAAGTCTTAAGCTTCGACAACCCTTTGGCTTGAATGGGTGCCGAGAAGGCACCCAACATAATCGAAACAATTAAGAAAAGAACAAAACGTTTCATAGGCCGTGTTACTGATCCAAGAAGCTCCGGAGTTTGCGGCTTCGGCTTGGATGCTTTAATTTCCGCAGAGCTTTTGCTTCGATCTGGCGAATACGTTCACGCGTAACCGAGAATTGTTGCCCCACCTCTTCCAGAGTGTGGTCTGTGTTCATACCGATACCAAAACGCATCCGTAAGACACGCTCCTCACGCGGGGTGAGTGACGCCAAAACGCGTGTTGTTGTTTCACGCAGATTGGACTGAATGGCGGCCTCAATCGGCAGGATTGCATTACTGTCTTCGATAAAGTCACCTAATTGACTGTCTTCCTCATCACCAATCGGCGTTTCCAGAGAAATCGGCTCTTTGGCAATTTTCATAACCTTGCGCACTTTTTCAAGCGGCATAGAGAGCTTTGCAGCCAGTTCTTCAGGTGTCGGCTCGCGACCGATTTCATGCAAAATTTGGCGAGAAGTGCGAACAATCTTGTTAATTGTCTCAATCATATGAACCGGAATACGGATAGTCCGCGCTTGGTCTGCGATTGAGCGGGTAATCGCCTGACGAATCCACCACGTCGCATAAGTCGAGAATTTATAACCGCGACGATATTCGAATTTATCAACGGCTTTCATCAAACCGATATTACCCTCTTGGATAAGATCAAGAAATTGCAGGCCGCGATTGGTATATTTTTTGGCAATCGAAATGACGAGGCGCAGATTGGCTTCGACCATTTCCTTTTTAGCCTGACGGGCTTCTCGCTCGCCTTTTTGCACAGTCTGCACGATACGGCGGAACTCATCCACAGGCACGCCCGTTTCCTGCGCCAATCCACCAATCTCAGCACGTAGTTTTTCAATAGAAGTCTTTTCACGCTTTAGGAAACGATCCCAGGCCTCAGACTTACCTTCGAGGTCATCCATCCAATTTGGGTTCAACTCGGAGCCCAAATAAGCTTGGAGGAATTCTTGACGCGGCACACCATTGCCGTCTGCCAAACGCATCAATCGACCTTCAAGACTGATGAAACGACGGTTAATCGCATAAAGCTGATCAATCAGCGCTTCGATACGCGCATTATTGAGTTGAAGGGATTTAATCTCTTCAATGATTTCTTCTTGCAAGGCGTCATATTCTTCAGCCTGTGGCTTGCGCATTTTCTTGCCGGTCAGACGAGCCTTAATAAGCATGGCCTGTAATTTTTGGAACCGACCGAAATTGGCAGAGATTCTGTCCAACTTCTCCATGATTTCGTCACGCAAAGCCGCTTCCATCGACGCCATGGAGAGGTTTGTTTTATCATCCTCATCTTCTTCATCATCATCGATTTGTTTTTCGCCCGGCTTATAATTCCGTTCCGGCATTTTATTGCGCGGTGGGTGAACTGGCTGAGAAAGGTCATCATCCTCTGTCGCTTCGATCTCACCTTTTTCGATTTTCTCACGACGAACCGCCGCTTGCGAACGGTCTTCCTGAATATTACCGATGGATTGGTTATAGGTACCGTCCAAATCAATGATATCGCGCAAGAGAATTTCGCCCTCTGCCAATTCTTCCCGCCAGATCATGATCGCCTCAAAGGTCAATGCGCTTTCGCACAGCCCCTTAATCATCGTGTCGCGACCCGCCTCAATCCGTTTCGCTATAGCAATTTCGCCTTCGCGAGACAGTAATTCCACCACGCCCATTTCGCGCAAATACATGCGAACCGGGTCATCTGTGCGGTCTAATTCTTCTTTGGAGTTCCCGCCTTTGACTGTAGTCGTTTCGGCACGCGCCAAAGTTTTGGAGCCAATAGTTGGTTCTTCTTTATCGTCATAGACAGAAATGCCCAAATCAGAGAGAGCCGCCAAAACGACTTCAATCTCATCCGCAGAAATGCCGTCCATATCGATATGTTTGCGCAGTTCATCAATCGGCAGAAGTCCGGAATTGGTCTTCGCCTTAGCGAGCATGCGTTTGACCTCGATATTTTCCAGATCTAGGCGCTTACCCGGCTTGATGGGCGGTGTTGCATCCGCGTCGGTTTTTGCGACGTCTTCTGACGCCGCTGTCGCAGAATTTTTCTTATTTTCGGTAGAAGTGGCTGTGCCGGCCATATAGGCACCTTTCCATGATCAAGGGTGGGTGACGGCCCGTCCCTTAAAACAGTAACAGCCGCACGTTAATCACTTAACGCCCGGCAAATCTCTTTCACTGACAGCCTCTTGGATTTTGACATTCAGTCGTCATCCGATTTAGCCGCCCGCATTAAGCGCCGAAGCGCTTCCGAATTATTCTCACGAATGGTGTCGGCCATTCGTAAGCGTGTTCCATGTGTTTCATCGCTGGTTTGGTGTTGCTCGGTTAGAGCGTTAGCCTCTTCTTGCCAGAGTGCTGTGCGTGTATCCAAATCCGAAGTCGATCCGCCCATGGCTGCTGTTATTAACATGCGGTCCCGAAGCAGGCCTTTACGCAGCCCTTCCAGTCCCTCATTTGATATATGGGTGTTTAGCGCGTTGATTTCAACTGCTTTTGTGACCCGCCAATAGGACAAAAAGCTACGTTGCAGGCGAATACAATCGGGATCGGTGAAGGGAAGCTCGAAAAGTGTCTCATCCACATGCGCCAAAAGCTCAGGAAACAGCAATATGGCCCCGATGAGCGAGCGTTCCCGTCGACGATTCTTGGCCAAAGCCATAGCATCCCGCTTCATAGCGGATTTATCGGCCTTACTTTCCTGTTGTTTGGAGGTGCGGCGTTTGGCTTGCCACCCATAGGCCTCATCAAATCGCGCCAAGAGCTCGGTTTTGTAAAGCGCCTTGACATCAGCTTGTTCAATTTCGTTCAAAGCGGCGTAGAGCCGGGATTTAAAGCCAGCTTTCTGCTCAGGCGTGCTGAGCGGCTCTTTCTCTTGTTCTCGGCGCCATAACATATCAATCAGGGGCATAGCAGCATCTAGAACCGCCTGCATAGCAGGATGGCCTTCGGCGCGGATGAGATCATCAGGGTCCTGTCCGTCAGGCAAAATTGCGAAACGCAATGACTGTCCCGGCTTCAATAACGGTAAGGCTCGTTCAATTGATCGATAAGCGGCACGTAAACCGGCTTTGTCTCCGTCAAAACACAATATAGGTTCAGGGCCTGCTCGCCAAAGTAATTCCAATTGCTCTTCCGTCAGAGCCGTTCCCATAGGAGCCACCGCCTGTTCAAATCCGGCACGGGCTAATGAGATGACATCCATATAGCCTTCGGCGACAATCATCCCGCGCGCATTATTTTTCGGATTGGACAAAGCCTTGCGCGCCCGATGGTAGTTATACAAAAGCTTAGATTTTGAAAAAACGGGTGTTTCAGGCGAATTCAGATATTTCGCTTTCGCCTCTTTATCCATAGCCCGACCGCCAAAAGCGACCAAACGCCCCCGACTGTCGTGGATAGGGAACATGATCCGATCGCGAAAACGATCCCAGCTCTCACGTGACTTATCGTCGGATTCGATAATCAATCCAGCTTCGACTAACTGTGTCTCGGTTGCACCTTGTTGAACAAGCTCAGATTTCAGCGCTGAAAAATCATTCGGTGCGAAACCCATCCCGAAATATTGCGCCGCCGTTTTCGACAATCCTCGGGCCGAAAGGTAATCCCGCGCGCCCTCGCCCACTTGGCGATAGAGGCATTTTTCAAAAAATTCCTGCGCCCGTTCCATCCAGGATATAGTTTCTTTATTTCGCGCGGCCCTTGCTTCGGCTTGGGGGTCTGCTTTTGGCATCTCCAACCCGGCCATATCTGCAAGCTTTTCAACCGCCTCGGGGAAACTCAACCCCTCTACTTCCATTAAAAATGAGATGGCATCCCCATGCTTTCCCGATGAAAAACAGTGATAAAACCCCTTCTCATCATTGACGAAAAAGCTGGGTGTTTTCTCACTTGTGAAGGGGGACAGACCTGCAAATTCACGGCCCTGGCGTTTTAATTTGACATGACGACCGACAACATCTGACGGACGTACACGCGCCTTTATCTCGTCCAAAAATGCCTCACCAAATCTCATGAGTTAGAGATAGTGCGAAACGTCGCCCTTTACGAGTCGGGAATCGCAACAAAGCGTATCAAAGGATTTGAAAAGAGGTTTTCTCTTACCGGTTAAATGCCTTTGAGGTCATCATAGGAGGTCACGCATTCCACAGGGACGCCTTGGGTTCTAATAATTTCAATGCCTGCTTCATTGTCTTTATCCACGATAGGCCCTGCCTGTCTGAATATGACCCGCCTCAACCGATTGGCGTGCTCTGTCGCGATAGTGGCATAAACTTGGGGGTCATGCTGGCCTGTATCGCCGATTAAGATGAATTTCATATAATGGTTAGCCCTCAATATTGTTTTGATAGCGTCCACCTTATGATCGCCATGCGTGCCTGTTATGAGTTGGTTTTCGCCAATGCCAAAATCCCGCAAAAATATTGGCCCCATCGGCAGTTGCGTTCGCGTAAACACCTTCATCAAAAACCCATGCAGATTCCACGGTGAAGAACTAACATAAAAGACGGGATATTCTTTTTCTGCAAAACTCTGATACAGTCGAACCGCATCATCAAACACAATACGATTGAGGGCGTTACCGCGAAATGTGTTCGCGATATTTTTTGGCAGTGACCAAGCCTCTGTTAGTAAAACCGTATCATCAATATCACTGATGACACCGATTTTTGCCGTGGCCGCAGGCACAATGACTGGCAGTTTCGCCAACAAATCAAATTCTGGCACGCTCACATCAATATAATGCTTCCCGGAAACGGTGGGTCTAGGCAGGGTAAGCTCGAAATAACCTTCTTCATCTGTGCGCGCTGAAACACCACCAGAGACAATCTCAACATCCGAAATTTCATCCGTCAAAAACAAACGCACCATCGTGAAAATATTATCCCAAACAGTCGGATCGACTTTTTCAATATCGTGTCGTGCGGTGACTAAACGTCCGCGAATAATCGCGTTATCAGGTGTCACATATCCGATATGGGGGACAATCATGGCAGGCTTGCTCACGTCTCGACGCTTCACGCCGTCAATCAAACTTTCCGCATCCATGAGAATGTCGAGCACGGCTTGTTTGATTACTGCTGATATTGTCATATTATTAAAACGTAAGACAAGAATTGCTGTTCCCATAATTATAGTTATGGAGATACAGAAAGCACGCCCTTAGTTTTAAAGGGTTTATCTAATTACGGAACTGAAACGACAACAGGCGCCCCAATGCTAAGGTCATCGACATTTATGGGATAAACTGTGATTTCTTTTTCAGTTTCGACAATGAGCTTGGTCTGACCGTCAAAATATTCAAGGTTTGGAGTTTTTGAAACATTTGCTAATAACCTCCTTAAGTCTTTCCCGTCTGGCGACATAACCCATAGCTCACGGTTGACCGACTTATCAGCGTCACTTGTTGCTTTGACTATCAAAAACCCACGCGTTATTTTTATCTTTTCGCCTTCTTCATTATAAGAAATTTTCAGGATGGGCTTATAACTTTCGATTTCCTGTTGCGTGGTCTCAAACACCCAATGTGTCTCATCTGTCTTCAAATTATAGACAATTATATTTCTGATTTGACTTTTAGAGTAGGATAAAGATTTACCGTTAGAGTCCTTCCCCATTTTCAATTCAAAATATGTATAGTCTCCAACCGTTTTAGGAGAATGCGGAACATCCAGACGAAGCCCCTCTATCTTATCATCATCAGCAATATCGTTAAGAGCGGATGGAATGGGAGGCGGAGAAACATCAGAGCGCATTTCTGTTATCGCAAAGAAACTGGCTGTGACTGCGAAGAATAAACCAATGGCAGTCAACGCAAAAATAAATATCGCATTAGCGCGCCAAAGAAATTTAAAAAACTTGTTATCTTCCATTCACCGAATCTGTCTAAAAACGACTTTTAAAGCAAGCCATAGTTGTGACGTCAATTAAACTCTACAAGTCGCTTGAGGTTTTAGACTCCCAAACAAAAAAGCCGCCCTCATGTCTGAGGGCGGCTTTTTCTTTTCTTATGAAACGCTCGCGTTACTCAGCGGCGTCGCCGTCAATCTCACTTGGGAATTCTTCCAATTGAGGGGCGGCAGCCGCTTTGTCTGCCAAGAATTTTTCATCACGGTCATTGGCCAGCTTCTGATACTTGCGGAGATTGCCGCCCGTACCCGCCGGGATCAAGCGACCCACGATGACGTTTTCTTTCAAACCTTCGAGCATATCTTCTTTACCTTGAACAGACGCTTCGGTCAGGACGCGTGTTGTCTCTTGGAAAGAGGCCGCTGAGATAAAGGAGCGAGTCTGTAAGGACGCTTTTGTAATACCGAGAAGCACAGGTGTGGCTTCGGCCGGTGTTGCGTTCTTATCGCGTTCCAATAGAGCCGCATTGACTTTATTGAACTCGATTTTGTCCATCTGCTCATTTTTCAACAGCGTTGTATCGCCCGGATTGGTGACTTCGACCTTTTGCAGCATTTGACGCACGATGACTTCAATATGCTTGTCGTTAATCGGCACGCCCTGCAGACGATAAACGCCTTGGACTTCGTCCACCAAGTATTCGGCAAGCGCTTCGACGCCCATAATCGCCAGAATATCATGCGGTGCCGGATTGCCATCAATGATGAAGTCACCCTTTTTCACGCGGTCGCCATCGGCGACCAGCATGTGCTTACCTTTAGCAATAAGGAAGCTAGACGGATCCATGTTCTCATCATCGGGTGTGATCTGAATTTTACGCTTGTTTTTATAATCCCGCGTAAATTCAATTTTACCATCAATATCGGCGATAACCGCATCATCTTTTGGACGACGGGCTTCGAACAATTCCGCAACACGCGGCAGACCACCGGTAATGTCACGCTGCGTCGCACCCCCTTTGGCGATACGCGCAAGGATTGTCCCCGGCTTGACCTTGGCTCCGTCTTGGACGGAAAGGATCGCCCCGACTGCCAACATGTAACGAGCGATATTGCCGTTTGGCAGTTTAATCGGTTCGCCATTTTCATCTTCAATAACCGCGACAGGTTGAATGTCACCGGATTTAGAAGACGCGCGCCAATCAACGATAACCTTCGAAGAAATACCTGTTTCTTCGTCAGTTTCTTCCTTGGCTGACACGCCGTCAACAATATCAAGCAAACGTACAGTACCTTCGACTTCGGTCAGGATTGGAGTCGCATAAGGATCCCATTCCGCCAAACGATCACCACGGCCCACTTTCGCGCCATTCTTCAGAGTCAGTCGTGTACCATAATCAACTTTATGCGTTTCAAGCTCTTTGCCGTCTTTGTCGACAATAGAAAATTCGAGCTTACGCGATTTGGCAATATAGGTCTTACCCGCAATGATGACGTCTTCCATATCATATTGAATGACACCTTCATTAGAGCTTTCAATGACAGACTTATCGGACACAGACGCCGTACCCCCAATATGGAAGGTCCGCATGGTCAGCTGTGTACCGGGTTCGCCAATGGATTGCGCAGCAATAACACCGACCGCTTCGCCCATATTGACCTTCGTCCCACGGGCCAAATCACGACCGTAACAGGTCGCACAAATACCGGTGACCGTTTCACAGGTCAGCGGGCTGCGTGTCCGCAGATTTTGTAGACCAGACTCGTCGATTTCAGCGGCGATATCCTCATCCACATAGGTATTGGCCGGATACATTAATTCGCCATTACGCGGGTCATGAATGTCTTCAGCCAAGGTACGGCCCAAAGTCCGTTCACCCAGGGACACAACCACTTCACCGCCATCAACGACGGGCTTCAGATCAATGCCTTGTTCCGTGCCGCAATCCTGCTCTGTCACGATACAGTCTTGTGCCACGTCAACGAGGCGGCGTGTCAGGTAACCTGAGTTCGCTGTTTTCAAAGCCGTATCGGCCAGACCCTTACGGGCACCATGGGTCGAGTTAAAGTAATCAAGAACCGACAGACCTTCTTTAAAGTTGGCTGTAATCGGCGTTTCGATAATTTCACCGGACGGTTTCGCCATCAAGCCGCGCATACCGGCCAGCTGTTTCATCTGGTTTTTCGAACCCCGAGCACCGGAGTCGGCCATCATGAAGATTGAGTTGATTGTTTTACGCTCACGCGCAGCCTCGCCCATCATAGCATCAGCCACTTTGTCCGTACACTTCGACCAAGCATCCACGACTTTGTTATATTTCTCACCTTTGGTGATGAGACCATCAGCATATTGCTGTTCAAAGTCAGAGACCAAATCCTGTGTTTCATTGACCAAAGTATATTTGCTGTCCGGAATGACCATGTCATCTTTACCGAAAGAAATACCGGCTTTGGCCGCTTCGCGGAAACCAAGGCCCATCATCTTATCAGCAAAAATCACGGTCGCCTTCTGGCCGGCGTGACGATAGACAATATCAATCAGTTTCCCGATCTCTTTCTTCGTCAGTGTCTTATTGATCACATCATAAGAAATCAGCGGGTGTTTCGGGAGATATTCAGCCAGTTTCAAACGACCCGGCGAAGTTTCAGCCACTTCATACGTCACAGTGCCGTCCTCGGCCGTGACAGGGAAACGCCCTTTCACTTTGGAGTGAATAGACACAATGCCATTATCCAACGCCGCTTCGACTTCTTCGATAGACGCAAAGGCCATGCCTTCACCTTTTTCGCCGTCACGCATCAGCGACATATAATAGAGACCGAGAACGATATCCTGAGACGGAACGATAATCGGCTTACCATTGGCTGGTGAGAGGATGTTGTTTGTAGACATCATCAAGACGCGGGCTTCAAGCTGAGCTTCGATGGACAAGGGAACGTGAACCGCCATCTGGTCACCGTCAAAGTCAGCGTTAAAGGCCGCACAAACAAGCGGGTGAAGACGAATGGCCTTACCTTCTGTCAGTTTTGGTTCAAATGCCTGAATACCCAATCTGTGAAGTGTGGGCGCACGGTTCAAAAGAACCGGATGTTCGCGAATAACTTCGTCAAGAATATCCCAAACTTCGGGACGCTCTTTTTCGACCAATTTCTTGGATTGTTTCACAGTGCCGGAAAGGCCCTTCGCATCAAGACGCGCATAGATAAATGGTTTGAACAATTCCAAAGCCATTTTCTTCGGCAGGCCGCATTCATGAAGCTTAAGTTCAGGACCAACCACAATCACGGAACGTCCGGAATAGTCAACACGTTTACCGAGCAAGTTCTGACGGAAACGCCCTTGCTTACCTTTCAACATGTCTGACATGGATTTCAGTGGGCGCTTATTCGCTCCTGTGATTGTCCGTCCACGACGGCCATTATCAAACAAGGCATCAACAGATTCCTGAAGCATACGCTTTTCATTGCGGATGATGATATCTGGTGCGCGAAGCTCAATCAGACGCTTCAAACGATTGTTACGGTTGATTACACGACGGTAAAGGTCATTCAAATCAGATGTCGCAAAACGACCACCATCCAGCGGGACAAGCGGGCGCAATTCTGGCGGAATAACCGGAACAACCGTCATCACCATCCACTCAGGACGGTTACCGGATTGAACAAAGGCTTCCAAAAGTTTCAGACGCTTGGAGAGTTTCTTGAGTTTCAACTCAGACCCTGTCTCTGTCATGTCAAAACGTGTGCGCTCAATCTCGGCTTCAAGGTCAAGATTGATCAACATGTCACGCACGGCTTCGGCACCGATGCCGGCGGTGAAACTGTCTTCGCCAAATTCGGCTTGGGCGTCGATATATTCTTCTTCGGAAAGGATTTGACGTTCGGTCAGCGACGTCAGACCCGGCTCCGTGACGACATAGCTTTCGAAGTAAAGTACGCGCTCTACCTCTTTCAATGTCATATTGAGCATTGTTGAGATACGGGACGGCAGTGACTTCAAGAACCAAATATGCGCAACAGGTGCAGCCAATTCGATATGGCCCATACGCTCACGACGCACGCGTGTGACGGTGACTTCGACGCCGCATTTTTCACAAACGACGCCTTTATATTTCATGCGCTTATATTTACCGCACAGACATTCATAGTCTTTCACGGGGCCAAAAATACGCGCACAGAACAGGCCATCTTTTTCAGGCTTAAACGTTCTGTAGTTTATGGTTTCAGGCTTCCGGATTTCACCAAATGACCAAGAGAGAATTTTCTCCGGGCTAGCGAGTGAAATACGAATGCGGTCAAAGGACGGGCCTTCTTGCGCAGGGTTGAAGATGTTCATGACCTCTTGGTTCATGTCATTTTCCTTTCAGTTTGAAAGACACCGCGTCCGGTTCTTTCGAGAAAATCTTTGGCGAATCTTCATCCGCCGACAAGTCAGTATAACAGGGGCGTCAACACCCCTGCCCTGTCTTAAGCTTAGCCGTTCGTCAGTTCGACATTCAGGCCGAGAGAGCGGATCTCTTTGACCAAAACATTGAAGCTTTCTGGAATACCGGCTTCGAAACCGTCATCACCGCGCACGATAGACTCATAGACTTTCGTCCGACCCGCCACATCATCTGACTTCACGGTCAGCATTTCTTGCAAGGTGTAAGCCGCGCCATAAGCTTCCAAGGCCCAAACTTCCATTTCACCGAAGCGCTGGCCACCAAACTGGGCTTTACCGCCGAGAGGTTGTTGCGTGACGAGAGAGTATGGACCGATTGAACGGGCGTGAATTTTGTCATCCACCAAATGATGGAGTTTCAGCAGATATTTATAACCCACTGTAACCTGACGGGTGAATTTCTCACCTGTGCGACCATCATAAAGGCTCACCTGACCGGAGCTGTGAAGTCCGGCTTTTTCCAACATTTTCACAATGTCAGGTTCACGCGCGCCGTCAAAGACAGGCGTTCCGATCGGAACACCACGCGTCAGATTACCGGCCAATTCGACAATTTCGTCATTCTTCTTGGGCAGTTCTTCGTCTTCGCCGTAAGCGTGTTGCAAAGTTCCGCGAAGATCTTCGATATTGCCTTCGGCGCGATATTGCTCAAGCGCATTATCGATCATCTTACCAACACCAGAACAGGCCCAACCCAAATGGGTTTCCAAAATCTGTCCAACGTTCATTCGCGATGGAACACCGAGCGGGTTCAAAACGATATCAACAGCCGTACCGTCATCAAGGAATGGCATATCTTCGATTGGATTGATCTTGGAGATAACCCCTTTGTTACCGTGACGACCGGCCATTTTATCACCGGGCTGGAGCTTACGCTTCACGGCCACAAAAACCTTAACCATTTTCATCACACCCGGCGGCAATTCATCACCACGCTGGAGCTTATCGACTTTGTCTTCAAAACGCGCATCCAGACGCGCTTTGGAGCTGTCATATTGCTCTTTTAACGCTTCTAATTCGCCAATGGCTTGCTCATCATCAACACCGATACGCCACCAGTCAGACCTTGGAATATCATTGAGATTTTCCTCAGTGACAGGGCCTTTTTTAAAACCGCGAGGGCCTGAAACAGCATTCTTGCCCATCAATGTCTTTTTGACAGAGCCGTAAATAGAGCGTTCCAGAATGGCTAACTCGTCATCACGGTCTTTGCCGAGGCTTTCGATTTCTTCGCGCTCGATTTGCATCGCCCGCTCATCTTTATCGACACCATGACGGTTAAAGACACGCACTTCGACAACTGTACCAGAAGCACCCGGCGACAGTTTCATCGACGTATCACGTACATCAGACGCTTTTTCACCAAAGATAGCACGAAGGAGCTTTTCTTCCGGTGTCATCGGGCTCTCGCCTTTTGGCGTGACCTTGCCGACAAGAATATCCCCAGCGTGGACTTCTGCACCCACGGCCACAATACCTGCTTCATCAAGATTACGTAGCGCTTCTTCACCGACATTTGGAATGTCGCGTGTAATCTCTTCAGGGCCGAGCTTTGTATCGCGCGCCATGATGGAGAATTCTTCGATGTGAAGTGATGTATAAACATCATCACGCACAATGCGTTCGGAGATCAAAATCGAGTCTTCGAAGTTATAACCGTTCCAAGGCATAAAGGCGACGAGCACATTTTTACCCAAGGCCAATTCGCCCAGATCCGTTGATGGACCGTCAGCGATAATATCACCCGCTTTAACGATGTCGCCAACCTTCACCAGAGGGCGTTGGTTGATACAAGTCGATTGGTTGGAGCGTTGGAATTTCAACAAGTTGTAAATATCCACGCCGGATTTCTTCAAATCCTTTTCCTTTGTTGCGCGAACAACAATACGTTCGGCATCAACTTGCTCAACAATACCTTCTCGCTTGGCGGCAACAGTCGCGCCCGAGTCCAAAGCCACGACAGATTCCATTCCGGTGCCGACCAAAGGCGCTTCGGCCTTTAAGAGCGGCACAGCCTGACGCATCATGTTTGATCCCATCAAGGCACGGTTCGCATCATCATTTTCCAAGAACGGAATAAGCGCTGCCGCAACAGAGACGAGTTGTTTCGGAGACACGTCGATCAAATCAACGTCTTCTTTGGCAATCAATGTCACATCGCCGTTTACACGACAGGTCACAAAATCAGAGGCTAGCTCGCCATTGTCGTTAATATCGGCATTGGCTTGCGCCACCGTATAACGCGCTTCTTCCATGGCGGATAAATAGACAACTTCATTGGTCAGCTTACCATCAACAATCTTGCGGTACGGACTTTCGATAAAGCCATATTTATTCACACGCGCATGGGTGGCGAGTGAGTTAATCAAACCAATATTCGGCCCTTCGGGCGTTTCAATCGGACAAATACGACCATAGTGAGTCGGGTGAACGTCACGGACTTCAAAACCGGCGCGTTCACGCGTCAAACCACCCGGCCCAAGCGCAGACAGGCGACGCTTATGCGTAATCTCTGAGAGCGGGTTCGTTTGGTCCATAAACTGTGATAATTGCGAGCTACCAAAGAATTCGCGCACAACGGCTGCGGCTGGTTTCGCATTGATAAGATCATGCGGCATGACCGTTTCAATATCCACAGACTGCATACGCTCTTTAATCGCACGTTCCATGCGCAACAGACCAATACGGTACTGGTTCTGCATCAATTCACCAACGGAACGCACACGACGGTTTCCGAGATTATCAATGTCATCAATCTGGCCAATGCCGTCTTTCAGCTTTGTCAGCGTATCGACGACAGCAAGAATATCTTCCTTGCGCAAGACACGGATTTCATCACCGACATCTTCCATTTGCATACGCAGGTTCATTTTCACACGACCCACAGCGGACAGATCGTAACGCTCATTATCAAAGAAGAGCGAGTTAAAGAGGTCTTCTGCCGCTTCCGCTGTCGGTGGTTCACCCGGACGCATGACGCGATAGATATCAACGAGCGCGCCTTCGCGTGTTTCGTTCTTATCCGCTGCCAATGTGTTACGAATGTAAGGACCAACATTAACATAGTCGATGTTCAAAACGGAAATTTCCGTGATACCCGCATCAACAATCAATTCCATCGCTTCCGGAGACAATTCATCACCGGCTTCGGCATAAATTTGCCCTGTCGATGTATTGACAATATCTTCAGCAGCAAAACGTTCTGACATTTCCTCATTGGAGATCAGGATATTTTTCAAACCGTCATCGGCTAATTTTTTCGCCCCACGTTTTGTCAGCTTACGACCGGACGGAGCAACAACTTCACCAGTTTTGGCATCCACCAAATCACGCAGAAGCTTAGCACCGCGATATTCGTCAGCGATAAACGGACGCAACCAACCGCCTGATTTCTTATCAAGCTTAAATTCAATCGCTTCGTAATATTGAGCCAGAATGTCTTCTTTGGACATGCCGAGCGCATAGAGAATAGTGGTCGCAGGCAATTTGCGGCGACGGTCAATGCGAGCATAAAGAATGTCTTTGGCATCAAATTCGAAATCGAGCCAAGAGCCACGATAAGGAATGATACGCGCAGAGAATAGGAATTTACCGGAGCTATGCCCTTTCCCTTTATCATGGCTGAAAAACACACCCGGAGAGCGGTGCATTTGAGACACGATCACGCGCTCTGTGCCATTGACGATAAATGTGCCTTTATCCGTCATGAGCGGAATATCGCCCATATAAACGTCTTGCTCTTTAATATCTTTAACGGAACGCGCGCCCGTATCATCGTCAATATCAAATACGACAAGGCGCATTTTGACCTTTAACGGCGCGGCGAATGTGATGTCACGTTGCTGACATTCTTCTTCGTCAAATTTTGGTGGTTCAAACTCGAAAGAGACATATTCGAGCACAGCCCGATCGGAAAAATCACGAACCGGGAAGACGGAGTTGAACACGCCGTTCATACCCTCATCTTTTTGACGATCGGATTGTTCAATATTTTTCTGGAGAAATTGATCGTAAGAACTTTTCTGAACTTCGATCAGGTTTGGCATGCGAACCACTTCGGGAATGCGGCCAAAGCTTTTACGAATGCGTTTTTTACCCGTGAATGTAAGCGACATCAAAGACACCTTCTGCTTTGGGGTGAATGCGGCGCACAGGCTGCAGTCCTCATGCGCTTCTCACCCTACAAAAATCGTTGAAAGTTTTAACCTGCTTTCGCCAGCCGAATTGTTCACTCTACAATTCAAAAAGAGTGTGGTTCGGGGTAAAAACCCCGAACCGTAATCGAAAAGATTACTTGAGCTCGACAGTAGCGCCGGCAGCTTCAAGTTTCTCTTTGATGTCGTTAGCTTCTGCCTCAGGCACGCCTTCTTTGACAGCCTTTGGTGCGCCTTCAACCAGCTCTTTGGCTTCTTTCAAGCCAAGACCTGTGATTGCGCGAACTTCTTTAATGACAGAAATTTTGTTTCCGCCAAATGATGTCATAACAACATCGAAGTCAGTTTTTGCTTCGGCAGCAGCGCCACCAGCATCACCGGCAGGACCAGCAACGGCAACAGCCGCAGCGGCTTTAATGCCGTTTTCTTCGAGAATGTCGTTAAGTTCTTTTGCTTCGAGGATAGTCAGACCCATCAGCTCGTCAGCTAGCTTTTTTACATCAGCCATTTTAGTTTCCTTTTAAGGTTTTCAGTTCGAAATTTTGCGAGAATGAAAGTTGTTGTTACGCTTCGGCCTTTTCTTCGATCACTTTGATCGCGCCAGAAAGGTTTGACCCTTGTGACATAAGACGTTGAGCAACCTGTGAAGCCTGACCGATGAGGCGTTGTGCCGCCATACCGATAAGCTCTTCGCGACTTGGTAGTTTGGACAAAGCCACGACACCATCAGTCTCAAAGATTTCTTCACCCATGAAGCCACCAATGATTTCGAACGCATCGGAATCTTTAGCGAATTCAACAGCTACTTTTGGCGCAGAGATCATGTCTTCAGCCCAGGCAATTGCCACAGGGCCTGTGAATTTCTCTCCAGCCGCTTCGAAAGGTTTCCCTTTCATCGCGATTTTCGCCAAACGATTTTTAACAACACGGAATGTTGCACCTTGCTCACGAAGCTTAGCGCGTAAGTCTTCCATTTCCACAACGGTCATGCCTGAATATGCAGCCATAACCACGGAGCCAGCACCGTCGAAGATCTCTTCGAGTTCCTTAACGGCGTGTTCTTTTTGAGAACGGTCCATTTGCGGTCTCCCTGTTAAAAATGAACCTCACACCATGCGAGGTTCGACAAATGTGTTTCACCCGAAGGCCAAACACGGTTTCTCTGTCCCTTTTCAGGTCAACAGGGTTCGAACTGAAACGCAGGCACATATAATATGTGCAATAATTTCAGTCTCACTCTGTCTGCGCCGGAAATTAAGCCCTACAAATATAGAACACCGGTGGTCTCGGACAGAACCGAAAAGGCTTCCCTTTCCGGCTTTGGTTCAGACGCAAGCGCCTGAACGCAAATCTTTAAGCCGATACTTCAGACGTATCGATTTTCACGCCTGGGCCCATAGAAGAGCTGAGCGTGATGCGCTTCACGAATGTGCCTTTAGCACCAGAAGGACGAGCCTTTTGGATGGCCGTCAAAAACGCATTGACATTTTCTTCGAGCTTATCCTGAGTAAAGCTGGCTTTACCAACACCTGCGTGGACGATACCGGCTTTTTCAACGCGAAATTCCACAGCGCCGCCCTTGGCATCTTCAACAGCCTTGGCAACATTTGGCGTTACAGTGCCAACCTTTGGATTTGGCATCATACCCTTTGGGCCCAGAACCTTACCCAGACGACCGACGAGCGGCATCATATCCGGTGTAGCGATAACTTTTTCAAACGGCATATCGCCATTTTGAATTTGCTCGGCCAAATCTTCAGCACCCACAACATCTGCGCCAGCTGCACGCGCTTCATCCGCTTTGGCATCTTTCGCAAATACAGCAACGCGGACAGATTTACCTGTACCGTTTGGCAAATTACAAACACCCCGAACCATTTGGTCCGCGTGACGCGGGTCGACGCCCAAATTCAATGCAACTTCGATTGTTTCATCAAACTTTGCTGTAGCATTGCCTTTAACGAGTTTAACCGCCTCAGACACTGAATAGTCCTTGTCACGATCAACTTTGGACCGCGCCGCGACACTTCTTTTTCCTAGCTTCGCCATCAAACTACTCCGTCACCTCAAAGCCCATTGAACGAGCAGAACCCGCAATGATCTTCGTCGCCTGATCCAAGTCATTAGCTGAAAGATCAACCAATTTCGCTTCTGCGATTTCACGGCATTGTGCCATGGTCACAGTTCCGCCGACTTCACGCCCGGGGTGGTTACCACCGGATTTCACACCAGCCGCTTTCTTCAGATAATAAGAAGCAGGCGCTGTCTTTGTGACAAACGTAAAGCTCTTATCCGCATAAACGGTGATGATTGTCGGTGTTGGAATACCTTTTTCCAACTCTTCTGTTTTGGCGTTAAACGCTTTTGCGAATTCCATAATATTCACACCGCGCTGACCCAAAGCGGGGCCGAGGGGCGGTGAGGGATTGGCTGAACCCGCAGGGATCGTCAGCTTGATGTAGCCATCAATCTTCTTTGCCATGTTCCACTCCTTCAAGTGTCTCCCGTAAAAACGGGCCCTCAATTAAGAGGGTGATTGGAGCAGGTCGCTTTTTTGCAACCTGCAATGTGGTGTTCGTGGTACGGAGCACTCTGGACTTAGAGCCCCCTCCCACAAACGCTAAAACCCGGGTTAAGTCTGTTTCTCAACCTGAGTATAATTCAATTCGACAGGTGTACCCTGCCCGAAAATATTGATGAGCACTTTCAAGCGCGCATTATCTTCATCAACACTTTCAACCGTGCCATTAAAGCTTTGAAACGGCCCATCAACAACTTTGACAGTCTCACCCAGATCAAAATTGATCATCGGACGCGGGCTGTCGACACCCTCTTGTATCTTACCAACGATGCGCGCCACTTCCGCTTCACTTACCGGAAGAGGTTTTGTTGTAGACCCCAAGAACCCTGTCACTTTCGGTGTGTTTTTGACCAAGTTATGCACGGCATCCGTCAAAACACATTTCACTAAGACATAGCCCGGAAAAAATTTACGCTCGGACTCAACCTTGCGCCCCTTACGGACCTCAACCACACTCTCAGTCGGAACGAGAATTTCCTCGAAAAATCCAGATAAACCCTTTTGCTCCGCTTCGCGTTCAATACTACGCTGAACGTGCTTTTCAAAATTGGAATAGGCCTGAACAATATACCATTTAGCTGCCATGGGTTACTCGCCTCCCAATCCTAAAATTCCTCGAACAGCAGATCCAAGGATCCAATCCACGAAGAAGAAGAAAATACCCATCAAAACAACCATGATCATGACCAAAATTGTTGTTGTGAGCGTTTCCCGCCATGTTGGCCAAACAACTTTTCGCGCCTCTTGACGCACCTGTCCCACATACTGAACCGGACCGACTTTCGGCGCCGCATCAGCTTTTGCGTTACCCGCTTTTGCAGTTTCAGGCTTTTTCTTGGCCATTCTTTTTAAACTCCAAAACGCGAAGCCGCATTTTCATGCAGTTCGCGTTATTAATTACCCTTTTGGGCGGCTCTTTCGGGGTGGCAGGGGCGGAGGGACTCGAACCCCCGACCCTCGGTTTTGGAGACCGATGCTCTACCAACTGAGCTACACCCCTAAAGCCGTCCCGATCGGGCGGTAGGTCAGGTTCTGCCTGACCTACTATGTTCTATCCAACTACTCAGTGATTTTGGACACGACGCCGGCGCCGACTGTGCGTCCACCTTCAC
>CAZEFT010000014.1:0-85574 GCA_964511495.1 uncultured Algimonas sp.
CATCTTTCACGCCAATCCAACGTACGATTAGGCCCGTCGTGAAAGAACAAACTCACTATACCCCACTATCAACATGTGGGGATCATTCTCTTGATTTTCGGCTATTATATACTTAAGAAAGCAGTGTAATGACCAATCAGTCAAAAAATGAAATCGTTGTTACTGAGGAGATGATTGAGGCTGGGGCGGCGGTTCTTCGTGCGAAATTGGCGGAATCGAGGGAAGAAGGGATTCCTTATCTAGTTTTAACAGCAGATTACTTAGCTCGTGACGTAATTCATGCATGCATTTCGCATTATCATCAAGCCATAACCCGTGACCCTATTGAGTTGGTTTTCTTTTAGCTTTAATGGCTGTGGTATGACTAAATCTCCAGATTTTCAAAAAACTCTAAAGCGGATGTTAGAGACGCCACCTCAAGAGAATAAGCCGCTTAATGCGGATGAGAAAAAGAAAAAAACTAAAGGCGCAAACATCTCTCGTTCTAAGAATTAGTTTCGGGGCTTCGGCCTTTCCATGGCTTATCTGGTGCCACATTGTAAAAGACTGAAATTTTGCCCTTGCAGACGTTACATACATAATCAACTTCACCCCTTCCTCTAGCGCTCAATACCGGGTCTTGCGCACTGCGCTGCAATGGAGATTTTTTATGATTGTCGAAGCATTGTACGCAAAGCCAATGACTTGGTTTGCTTTCGCCTTTTATTGGTTCAAAGACGTAAGCGAGAGCACCAATATACACCTGTTCGAGATTGTAGCGCTTCTTTTCTGCATCCCATGCTTTAAGGCTCATAATTTCTTTTTCAAGAGACTCTATCTTCTTAACTGTAAGCGCATATTCGCTTTGAATTTGCATAATATGGCCTTGAGCGGCGATAATCTGAGTGTTGAGTTCTATGGCTTTGGTTTGGACTTCAGCACCAACTTTGAGCGTCAAAATACCGTTAACGGCTTGCGCGCCGAACTGCAGTGCTTGCATCGCGCCTAAAATGCTAGTTCCGTCCATAAGCTTAGCCTCTTGATAGGGGCTAAGCTTATGCTGATTCGATTTATTTATGGGTGTATTTTCGCGTATTGACGTAAGGGTTTGTCTTACGCTGCTTTAGCAACCCGCCGATATGTGAGGCGCTTACCTTCAATGCCTTTTAGAGCCGCGTCACGACGCTCATTATCGTTTAGCTTACGGCCATTATACCGGAAATCAAACTCGGTCACATAACGTTGTAGGTGGTTTTCAGCGCAATGCTGGTACGTTCCAATCATGCCACGCTTAAAGATGCTGTAATAGCCTTCGAGTGTGTTTGTGTAGGCATCCCCGCGGACATATTCCTTACGGCGGTGATTAACTGTGTCATGTGAGGCAAATTCTTCGCCCACAAATTTATAGATATTAGCTTCATCGGTGCGTAGATGTGATTTACGGTCTGCGTTGCGAACCAAAACTTCACGAACCTTTGGCGCAGTTGCATTGTCAACATGGAAGGATCGAACAGAACCGCCACGCTCGACGAGTGACACAACAACATATTTGTTATTTGGCTTAGCTTTGTATGACAGACGACCATCTTTGCCGCGAATAACCTCGCGTTTCATTTTTGCAAATTTTTTACGACTAACCTTATTTCCTACATAAGTTTCGTCCGCCTCAATAAACTTGTCTTTGCCACCTAATGGTGGCGGATTATTGTCGACCATCGCCTCACGGATACGGTGACACATAAACCAAGCGGTTTTGTAGGTCACGCCAAGCATACGGTGGATTTGATGGGCGGACATGCCCTTTTTTGATGAGGTCAGCAGGTGAGTAGCTAAAAGCCATTTGTTTAGAGGTACTTTAGAGCGCTCAAACACAGTGCCAACGGTTACGGTAAACTGTTGACGACACTCTTTTTCGTTGCACTGGCGCAGTCCCGCGCGGTGTGACTTACCGTTAAGTTCACGGACGTTATTCGAATTGCAGTGAGGGCAGACAGCGCCTTCGGGCCAGCGTGTGGCTTCAAGATGCAAGCGAGCGGCCTCTTTGTCGATGAAGATAGGGTTCAATATGTCAGAGATAGGGTTCAATATGTCAGAGACAGCGTTCATACGCAGTTTATCGGCTTAAATCTCTGCTTTGTCAAGTATATAATAGCCTGATTTTCTCACAAGAGAGTGAATTCATTGAAGGTTTCAAAACGCTAAGTGCGGATCATTATTTCATCCGCGTGACCCGATAGGGTCTGCCCGAAGGGAACGCGCGGATGCTATTGTTGCAGAACCCCAAACCTCGCGACGTCAACAGGGGGCCGTGAACCAACTTAAGTCGGATAAGACCATGGCTATCTCATGGCAGACATTAGAGATGTGCCACACTTATTCGGCTTGTCTCAAACTCAACCGAATAATTTGAAAATCAAATCGCCAAAGCTGTGATAATCCCTTAGATTAATTGACTATGTCAGACTCGCAAAAAACAATTCAGCAGCTTTCAGCCTTAGCCCAAGAGACGCGATTTGCTATTTTTCAGACCCTGATGCGCGCCGGACAGGACGGCATGTCAGCAGGCACTATAGCGCAGGCACTGAATGTGGCCCCCAATACGCTTTCAAACCACCTCGCCATCATCACTCGTGCTCACCTTGCCAGCGTCACACGAGAAGGACGCAGTCAAATCTACAAAGCCCGTATTGACGGCGTAAATGATTTGCTCTCGGCCTTGGTTGAAGACTGTTGCAATGGTCATCCTGAAATTTGTGTGTCGGTTTCAAAATTGTCTAAAGCTTCATGCTAAAAGTAATAATACAATATTTCGACGATTATTGAAGTATATTCATTTTCTGTTATAAGACGCGCTCATCGGGAGTGAGTCGTCATGGGTGTATTCGAACGCTATTTATCGGTATGGGTCGCGCTCTCTATCGCGGCCGGGATATTATTAGGCAAACTGTTACCTGATCTGTTTGCCGCGCTCGCAGGACTTGAATATGCCAATGTTAATTTGGCCGTCGCTGTTTTGATTTGGGCCATGGTTTGGCCAATGATGATTGGCGTGGACTTTGCCAGCCTGAAGCGCGTCGGCGACAAGCCTAAAGGGCTTGTCATTACCCTCATCGTCAATTGGCTGATTAAACCTTTCACCATGGCCGCTTTGGGGGTGTTGTTCTTCAAACATGTTTTTGCAGGGCTGATACCGCCCGCCGATGCCGATGGATATATTGCGGGCCTTATTTTGCTCGGCGCAGCGCCGTGTACGGCGATGGTGTTTGTCTGGTCACAAATGACCAAAGGCGACCCGACTTATACTTTGGCGCAAGTCAGCGTGAATGATGCCATTATGGTCTTTGCCTTTGCCCCCATCGTGGCCTTCCTTTTGGGTGTCACTGACATTGTCGTGCCATGGGCAACACTTATCCTGTCCGTTGGGCTTTACGTTGTTGTTCCGCTTATCGCAGGCATGATTGCACGAGCGCTCTTAATTCGACGAGGCGGCGTGGACGCCATTGATGCTTTTGTGGCCAAGGTAAAGCCATTCTCGGTCATTGGTCTTTTGGCGACCGTTGTGTTGCTCTTTGGGTTTCAGGGCCAAGTCATTTTGGAACGCCCTTTGATTATCGCTTTGATTGCTGTGCCCATTCTTATTCAGTCTTATGCAATCTTTGCTGTGGCCTATGGTGCGGCGTGGGCTTGGAAGGTTCCGCATAATGTCGCCGCGCCATGCGCTTTAATTGGCACGTCAAATTTCTTTGAACTTGCTGTCGCTGTGGCGATTAGCCTGTTTGGACTTTCTTCCGGTGCGGCCCTCGCCACGGTTGTCGGGGTTCTGGTCGAAGTGCCTGTTATGCTTTCGCTCGTCGCTTTTGCGAACCGCACCAAAACTAAGTTTGCATAAAGCCAGAAAGATAAAGCACATGATCGTTATTCATCATAACCCCGATTGCGGCACATCGCGCAATGTCTTGGCGATCATAAGAGCAGCAGGGTATGATCCGGTCATTGTTGATTATTTAACCGAAGGCTGGACACGATCGCAGCTCTTGGCGCTTTTGGCTGCCGCAGGACTGAAACCCAGTGAAGCCCTTCGAAAAACCAAGTCTCCGGCTCAGGAGTTGGGCTTATTGGAAGAGGACGCGTCGGAAGACCATATCCTGTCACACATGCTCGAACATCCCGTTCTTGTGAACCGTCCAATAGTTTGCACGTCCAAAGGTGTAAAGCTGTGCCGACCCAGCGAAGCCGTCATTGAGCTGTTAGACAAAAAACCCCAAGGACCGTTTTACAAAGAAGACGGCGAGTTGCTGATAGATGAAAACGGTATAATCTGTGTCTGACGCAAATAAGAGCTTGCCAGCGGGGGCGGTGTTTACTGTGGAATTTTTCCACCCGCCAACCATGTGCACAAATAAAGAGCCTTTAAAGCAGCCCCGCCACGAGGCGTTCCGTTAAAGCGTCTCTAAGTCTTTCAAGCAGGCATCATAATCCGCCAATAAATGTGTATTCCTGTCGACTATGGCTTGTCGGGCTTCAGCGTCGTTGAACACATAGAGGCGGTTGGCCTCAATGCCTTTGATGCAGAGTGCGGCATAGCGCTCGGCGCTCATCCCATTTTCGATTAAATCTTTCACAGCTTCATAGGCTTTGGATTGCTTGAATCGTTCCCGCGTCTTGTCTGACATTGGGCTTCTATCCGCTGTGTTGTGGATATTGGAGACAACCCAAGTCGGGCAGAGGCAAGACACGCCGACACCGTAATCCGACACTTCGTGATAAAGCGCTTCAGAATATCCGACCACACCGAATTTCGTAGCGAAGTAAGGCCCCATGCCCTTCGCCGCTACGTGACCCGCCATAGAGGCCGTATTGACGATATGCCCCCCTTCACCCTGTGACAGAATAAGCGGTAGGAATATCTCGCAGCCATAGGCCACGCCCATCATGTTAATGTCATTTATCCATCGCCAGTCCTCGGGATAAATCCGTCCCGGACGTCCGGGCAGGCTGACCCCTGCATTATTGACGACGATATGAACCTTACCAAAAGTCTCCAGTGTCGTTTCAGAAGCGGCTTTTAGCGACTCATAATCCGCGACATCACAGATAACAGAAGCGAGGCGATCTTCGACATCCTCATGGTCTCGCGATAAATCGGCATAGACCTTCTCCAGGCCCGGCCCGTCAATATCGGCCATCATGACCTTCGCTCCTTTATCCAAGAGGGCTTTTGTTAGCGCCAGTCCGATGCCGGAGGCGGCCCCTGTGACGAAGGCTGTTTTTTTGGAAATATCTGTCATGGTGTTTTTTCTGAAATTTTGGGAACTTTTCTATTTTACCCGCGTTAGATTTGCTCTGTCCGTAAAAGTACGGCGAAAAGCCGGAAGGACGGAACTGCATAAACGGATTTTATGCTTCACGGTTCCTTAACAGGATTATTGGAACTTTTACACGCGAAATCCATTGTTTAAGCATGGGACACGACATGAAGATATTAGTTGTAGAAGATGAGGCCTTTGTAGCGCTCGATATACAAATGGGTTTGGAAGATATGGGCGTCGATGTCGTCGGTCCGTGCATGTCACTTTCACTCTGTCTGAAAACAATTGAAGAAAAAGAATTTGATGCGGCCATTTTGGACGTCGATTTGAACGGCGAGAAAGTTTATGAAGCTGCCGAACGTATCCGCGAAAAAAACATTCCTTTTGTTTTCCATACAGGTCGGGCGCATTGTGAAAATCTGGCGCAGCGCTTCCCTCAAGTGAAAGTGTTCGTGAAGCCAACACCGACGCCAAAGATATATGACGCACTTCAAGCCTTAGCGGCTTAAGGGGGATTACTTGAAATGAGCGCAAACCTTTATCCGTAAACAAATTCATGTTTGCGCTGATGCGGACAGACCCTTAGGGTTAAGCCTCTTAAACGAGGCTTTTTTTATGCGCGATTTTCAAACCTTACTGAGTGGAGCCGCACTCACCGCCCTATTGGCGCTCACAGCCTGTTCGGATGCCCAACAAAACACAGCCAAAGAGACATCGCAGGCTAAAATTGAAGCCCGCATACAACCCACCTCCGTCGACAGCCAAGGCATGGTCGCCGCCGCCAACCCCCTCGCGGCACAAGCCGGAATTGATATTTTGAAAGCGGGCGGATCGGCCGTGGATGCGGCCATTGCCGTTCAGACCGTATTGGGATTGGTAGAGCCACAAAGCTCCGGCATTGGCGGCGGCGCCTTTATGGTGGTCTATGACCCCAAGACAGCCAAAGTCTGGAATTATAACGGGCGGGAAACTGCCCCCGCCGATATTACGCCCGAGCTCTTCTTGGATCCTGACACAGGAAAGCCCTTGCGTTATTTTGCGGGGATTGCTTCTGGCCGCTCAACCGGCGTGCCCGGTGCTATGGTCATGTTGCACAAAGCGCATGAGGATTATGGTCGTCTGGATTGGGGCACACAAATGACCCCCGCCATAAAACTCGCCGAAGACGGCTTTGCCGTCAGCCCGCGTATGGCGGGTTTGGTCAAACGGATGGGCGGGTTTGTCTTAGGCGACGATGCAGAAGCCCGTGATTATTTCTTCATGGATGATGGCAGCACGATTCCCGAAGGGTTTATCCGCGATAATCAACCCTATGCCGAAGTCTTACGCGCCTTGCAGGATAATCCGCGCGCGCTCTTGGAAGGGCCGATTGCCGACGCCATTATCGCCAAAACCCAAAAACCACCCCTCCCCGGCACGCTGACGCTGGAGGATATGGCGGCCTATCAACCGCAAAAGACAGAAGCACTCTGCGGGACTTATCGCGATCATATTTTATGTGGCGCACAACCCCCCGCTTCCGGCCCGATTGCGGTCTTGTCAATTTTAGGCCTGTTGGAAAATTTTGACATGCGTGTCCTCGGCCAATCCGAAGAGGCTTGGCATGTTTTCGCTGAAAGTTCGGCTTTGGCCTATGCGGACCGTAATAAATATGTGGCCGATCCTGATTTCATCGATGTCCCGGTCAAAGCCATGTTGGACAAAGACTATTTGAAATCACGAGCAGCGCTGATCTCACCGGATCAAGCCATGAAAGAGGTGAAAGCCGGCGACCCCGTCAGCTTTATTCGCGGCAAAGACGCTACACCGGACAGCCCCGGCACCTCCCATTTCACCATTGTGGACAAGGACGGTCTGACCGTCTCCATGACGACCACCGTCGAAGCGCCCTTCGGCAGTCAACGCATGGTCAAAGGGTTCATGCTCAATAATCAGCTCACCGATTTTTCTTATCGCCCTGTCGATGCGCAAGGTAATCCCATTGCCAATGCTCCCGCCCCGCGTAAACGCCCGCGCTCTTCTATGTCGCCGCTCATCGTGTTTAATCCGGACGGAGAATTTTTATTCACAACAGGATCCCCCGGTGGAAATTCTATCATCGCCTATACCGCGAAAAGTGTGGTTGGACTCATTGACTGGAACCTCACACCGCAAGAGGCGATTGAGCTACCCAATGTGATTTCTCGGCGTGGACAAGTTCGGCTGGAGTCCCAAGACCTGAAATCCGAAGATACGGATGAGATTGATCGCGGCGCAGGCGCTGTCGAATTTGGCCTCTCCAATGAAATAGTCACGGCTCTGGAAACAGCCGGGCATAAGGTCGTGCGCTCCAAAGGCGAAATCTCCGGACTTCATATTATTTACCGCCAAGCAGACGGCACATTAATCGGCGGGGCCGACCCACGCCGAGAAGGTGTCGCCTTGGAAGTGAAATAAACACTCCAAACCCCGCGATCCTCATGCGGTGAAGGGCGGAGCGTTTTTCATCGGGTTTATGAGGCTCTAATTAAGGGGCCGCCGGGAGGCTGAGGCGAAAATGTGTGCCTGTTTCATCGGTTTTGACCAGAACCAGATCACCATTTTGAGCTGTGGCCAATTCCTTGGAGATTGTCAGCCCCAAGCCCGTGCGGCCATCACTGCCCTGTGATGCGGCAAAGGCCAAAAAGAGGTTCTTCTGTGTCCGCTCCGGCAAGCCCGGGCCATTATCCATGATATCAATATAGACCGCCTCATCCGTCACATCCGCGCTGACAATAATCTTAGAGGACCTACCCGTTTCGCCTGTAGCGGCCCGCATGGCCTGCGCCGCATTGCGAAACAGATTATGCAAAATACGATAGGTTTGATCGGGATCTGCCGTGACTTGTAATCCGGTTGGCACCGAGTTTTTGAAGTCTAGTTCGGGAAACGACTCCCTTATATCCCCGGCCACTTCGCCCAAGAGGAAAGAAATGCGCAAATCCTGTAATTGCGGATCCGCCGTATCGGCACGTGAAAAGGCGAGCACATCTTCTGTCAAACCCACGCCGCGCTCCACCGTACGCACGAGCTTTTCTCCCATATCTGAAACTTTTTCATCCTTATGAGTCGTCAATCGGTCGGAGACGAGCAAAGCCGTCGAGAGGACATTGCGCAAATCATGGTTGATTTTCGCCACGGACAGCCCCAACCCGGCCAGCCTTTCGCGTTGCCGAAAAGCGGAGCGCAGAGATTGTTTCATATCGTAAAACTCGCGCTCCAACTCTCCGAGTTCATCCTTGCGTCGATTAGAACGACCCAAATTTTGACGATATTGCGGATTTTGTCGAAAGGTCTGCATCCCTGTCAGCAGGTTTTGTAAAGGTCGGACAATCATCATGACCATCGCAAAATAAATCAATGCGCCCGTAATCACAGCAATGGCGAGTGAGAGGAAAAATATCCGTCCGAAATAATTTCGAAGCTCTGCCTTTATCGCCTGACGCGGAATAATGAGTTCCATCCGCTCCTGCTTTTCAACCGGTGATGTGGCGATGACACGCAAGCGGTCATCGCCCGTCGCAAAGAAATCGCCGAAAGCATTTCGAAATAGCGGGCGACGATCTCTGTTCCGCATATCAACATCAATATAATTCACATCCGGCGGCGGCATGCCCAAAACCAAAGATGTCATCCCGTCTTGTTTAACGGCCAATAATTCGACCTTAGTTTGCTCAACGAAGTTACGGGTCAACATTTCGGACGCTTCATAATCTGGTACACCCGTCAAAGCTTGCGTGAGCAGGCTGGCCTGATCAATGCGTTCGGTCAAAAGGGTTTGACGATATATCGCAGCCGAGGGCAAAAATAGGACAAGCTCCGCCAACATGACGAAACCAATCGTCATCATCAAAAGCTTGGCCGAAAGGCGTTTGGCAATATAGCCGTTTATCATAAGGTCGGATTAGCCTGTTTCACGCGAGCATTAAAGACTGATATTAACGAGGACACTTAGCAACAACGCTTAAGGACAACACTGGGAGGTGCGGCCCTCATTTTATGTCAGCTTTAATGCAGGCTCGCAAAGAAGCCCGCGAGTTTCTTGGTTTTGGGAGAGAATAAGGCCTCAGTATACCAAGAGCCCGCCGCGCGCTTTACAATTTCCGAGCGTGTCGGATAAGGCGAGATGAAAGCGGTCAGGCCGCGTATTTTTATCTTATTCGCCATGGCCAAGGAAATCAGCTGTATGATCTCACCCGCTCCTTCGCCGACACAGGAGGCTCCCAGAATTTTACCCTTAGGCGTGGCAATAATTTTTATACCGCCTTCGGTTTTGCGCTCTGCGATAGCACGGTCATTTTCTTCGAATTCCCAATGGACGACTTTTATATCGCCATGAGCGTCGCGGGCTTGAGCCTCGGTTAAACCAATTGAGCCTAATTCCGGCTCGGAATAAATGGCGGCTGGCATTCTGTCAGTAGTCGCTTTGGCAAGAATCCGAGCCAGAAAGGGTGGCATAAAATAGAAATGCTTGATCAATGCGCTAGCATGAAATCCTGCGGCATGGGTCAGGCCGCCCATATCTTTTGCAACATCACCCGCTGCATAGACCCGCTTATTCGACGTGCGTAAATCTGCATCCACCGCAATACCCCGTCGATCATAATCGACTCCTGCGGCCTCTAAGTTTAATCCGTCAACGGAGGGTTTGCGGCCCGCAGCCACTAATAGATGTGAGCCAGATAAGATCTCTCCGCCTTCTAGTTCAATCTCAACGCCTGTCTCGGTTTTACGAATCTGTTGTGTTTTGACTGGAGCGCGGAAGATAACGCCTTCGCTCTCCAGAGCCTCAACCAGAACTTTGGCATGTTCAGGCTCGGAACGCCCCAAAGGCGCCGCGATGTCGACAATCGTCACATCACTGCCCAGACGGTGGAAAGCCTGTCCTAATTCCAATCCGATTGGCCCGGCTCCGATCACCAAAAGATGTTCGGGCTGGCGGTCAACGGTAAAAATGTCTTCATTCGTTAAATAAGGCGTTTCCGACAGACCGGGAATAGGCGGCGCGGAGGCACGGGAGCCCGTTGCGACAACAAACCGTTTGGCCCGGACTTCAGTGGTCTCGGATTCGATGGTCTTGGCATCTTTAAAACGCGCATATTCGCGAATAACGGTACAGCCCAGACCTTCGAAACGTTCCTGTGAATCAACAGGAGCGATGGTGGCGATCACATCTTTCACATGTTGCTTCACAGCTTCAAAATCGACTTTGGGTTTGACGGGCTTAACCCCCATCACGGCTCCCGATGTCTGAGCGTGGGCGGATTTACCGGCAGCAATCATGGCTTTGGACGGCACACATCCCGTATTCAGGCAATCCCCGCCCATCTCTTCTGCTTCGAACAGAACGACTGAGCGTCCGAGTTGCGCCGCGCCTGAGGCAATGGATAAACCGGCCGAGCCCGCGCCGATAATACATATATCGACATCATACTGTGTTTTGGTCATGTGAACTCTCTCTTATTCTTTCATTCATGTATTGAGGTCTGGACGAAAAGGCTTCGCAGCCTGTCCTAAACCTCAACCGTCTTTTTCTTGAAAAATTTCTTATAAAGGGCAGGCAATAAGGCGACAAAGGCCAAAGCTAAAAAGGCCGGGAGGAAGTTCGCGCCTGCATCACGCACTAAAGCCCCGACATTGGCCGTTTCGCCTTTTTCAGCAGCGTCCAATAAGGTGCCGCGCAGGCCCGAACCGATTAATGTATAGGCAATCGTGCCAGGGATAATGCCCAAGGCTGTTGAAATAAAATAGTCCCGGAACTTCGCCCCCAAAATAGCCGGAGCAATATTGACGACGGCAAAGGGGAAGATGGGGATCAGGCGTAAGGTAAACAAATAGGATAAGGCGTTTTCATTAAAGCCTTTTTCCATTTTCGCCAAAAACGGCCCGGCAATGGATTTCAATGTCTCACCCAAAGAAGTCTTGGCCGCAATAAACAGAATACACGCACCAATCGTCGCGCCAACGATGACCGCCGGGGCGCCGACATAGACACCGAATAAAAAGCCTCCGCCAATCGTCAAAGCACTGGCCGGAACCATAAAAGCCGTGGCTGCAATATAAATACCGATAAAGGCAAAAAGGACGAGCCAGAAATTCTCCTCGACCAGTTTATTCAAATAGACGGCATTATCGCCCAAGGCAGCAGGGGTGAGTTGATTTTGCCAGCCCTGTGACAGGGCAAAAGCCAAGCCCGCTAATATAATGTATAGGGGCCAGAGCCTTATCCAGATTGGCTTTTTCGCCTTGTTTTTCACCTCAGTCGCGGCTGGTTTATTGGTGTCCGAAGCGGCGCTGTCATTATTGTTGGACATAGTCGGATCTAAAGCCTCATTTTGTACGGTCATTCTACTCTCTTTTTCAACTGCGCTGTTTCACCATTTGGTGCAAGCCTTTGCTTATGACGTTTCGGACGGAACCTCGCGACAAAACGCTTACGACAAATTTTGGTAACATCATCATGGGCGCCTACATAGAAGAGCTTTCACCGCTTGGCTTCTCACACCCTTTCACCTTTTTGTGTGGGCGGGGTCGCGCAGGTGTCACGGCTTTGTGAGCGTGTTTTTCCTGACACGCTACGCTTGACAGTTCGCGGTCAGGCTTTTATGGGACGCCTCTGAAATTCCGATGTGCTCGGAGGGCTTGCACCATCCTGCCTGTATGACACAGATGAGATAGATTTAGCGCCTTTTTAAGGCAGGGTATCAAATTCCGATTTGAACCCATTTGGAGAATGAAATGAAACGTACATTCCAACCATCCGTTTTGGTTCGTAAGCGTCGTCACGGTTTCCGTTCACGCATGGCCACAAAAGCAGGACGTCAAATTTTGTCCCGCCGTCGTGCCAAGGGTCGTAAATCCCTTTCCGCCTAATTTGAGACGGTTCGCCGTTTTATGACGGCTGACACAAATAAGACAACAAAACTCGGCGTGCTGAAAAAGCGAGCCGAGTTTTTGCATGTCAGAGGGGGCGCTTACCGCGCACAAGGGGCGATTGTCATTCAGATGCGCGCCAACCCGAGCCATGACGGCCTGCGTGTTGGCTTTACCGCGACGAAAAAAATCGGCAATGCCGTCACACGAAATCGCGCCAAACGTCGCTTGCGGGAAATTGCCAGAGCGTTACTACCGATTTATGGACTGAACGGGCATGACTACGTTTTTATCGCTCGGGACAAGACTACACAGCGAGAATGGTCGGCTTTGCTTGACGACGCGCAAAAAGCCCTCATAACGCTGTGCAGGAAAAAGGGGCCTAAACCCCCTATTAATACAGACGTGAAACAGAAGACATAAACGGCGTCTCGCCTTCAAACTGAAAAAGCAGATCGATGAACGAACAAAAAAATTTCATCTTGGCCATGGTGCTCTCCGCCCTCGTTTTGATCGGGTATTGGTTTTTTGTCCAAGGCCCCGCCATCGAGCAGGCGAAACAAAATGCGCAAGAAGAGATGGAACGCGCCAAAGCCGAGCAGACATTGGTCGACCCAGAGGTTGCCCAGACGGTCGAACCTGCAAAATTACTGCCGCGCGAAGACCTTGTTGCACAGGGCGAGCGGATTAAAATCGATTCGCCCGGCATGCGCGGGAGTTTCCTGACAACTGGGGCGCGCTTTGATGATGTCACGCTGAAAAATTACGATAAAACTTTGGACCCCGCTGATGGACAGGTCTCTTTACTGTCTCCTGAAGGGTCAGAGAAAGCAGCCTATATTACCGATAACTGGGTGCGTGCCGGATTGGCGACAAATGGTTTTGACACCCCTTGGGCCGTTATCTCGGGCTCGACATTAACTCCGACCTCTCCTGTTATTCTTGGCTATGCGGGTGACGGGTTTGAAATCCGCCGCACAATGAGTGTGGATGATCGTTACCTGGTCAAAATCGAAGATGTGGTGACCAATACCTCTAGCACTGAATTAGCACTGCAGCGCAAAGGCGTCACGCGCCAGCACAGCTTACCGGATGATTTGACCAATTTCTTTATTATTCAAGAAGGCCCAATTTCGGTCATCGACAATAAATATAACGACATGAAATATAAGGGTCTGCGCAAAAAAGGCTCTTGGTCAGAAACCGGACAATCCGGCTGGGTCGGTCTGTCGGATAAATATTGGCTTTTGGCCGCTATTGCCCCGCAACATAAAGTCATGACTGCTGAGCGTAAATTCAGAACCATTAACGACCAAGACGTTTACGAAACCTCTTACACTTTGGCGGCGACTACGCTGACTCCAGGCGCGTCTATCACATCGACGGGCTTTATGTTCGCCGGCGCCAAAGACCGCGACGTGCTCAAACGCTATGAAGCGGATTACGGCATTGCCCAAATGGAACTTGCCATTGATTGGGGGTTTGTTGGTATTTTGGTGAAACCGATTTATTGGGCCCTCTCCAAGCTTGGGACGATGTTCGGAAATTTCGGCATCGGTATTCTGGCTCTCACCTTAATCATTAAACTCATCATGTTCCCGCTCTTTAACAAGCAATATGAGAGCCAAGCGAAGATGAAGAAGGTTCAGCCTAAGCTGAAAAAACTTCAGGAACGCTATAAGGAAGACCGTATGAAGCTCCAGCAGGAGATGATGGCGCTTTATAAAAAAGAAGGGGCTAATCCAGTTGCCGGGTGCTTGCCGATCATTCCGACGATTTTCGTCTTCTTCGCCTTATATAAATCGGTCTTCATCAATATTGATATGCGCCACGCGCCATTTTTCGGATGGATTCAGGATTTGTCGGCTCAAGATCCGCTCTCTGTTTTGAACTTGTTCGGCCTCTTGCCGTGGAGTTCCAATCCGACAGGGATTGCTTTCTTGGCGATTGGCCCGCTCGCCATACTTTACGGTATTTCCATGAGCTTGATGTACACACTCACACCACCGGCAGGGGCTGGCGGCGGTGAACAAGCCGAGATGATGCAAAAGATGATGAAGTGGATGCCTTGGGTCTTTATGTTTATCCTCGCCCCCTTCCCCGCAGGTCTGCTGCTCTATTGGGTCTGGAACAATATTCTGTCCTTCGGTCAGCAATATTACATCACGCGAAAATATGACGTGGACACGCCCGTTGATGCGTTCTTCCGTAAAATTACAGGCAAGGCGGAACCCGATACGTCGAATTAGACGTATCGGACTCTTTCATGTCGGAAGGCACCACCCCTTCATCTGAGACCGCAGCCACATCGGGCACGACGGAACTCAGCAAGGCCGATAAAGAACGGGGCCGTTTACTCTTTGCGCGAGACGTCGATTTCATGCGAAGCGCCGTTAGTCTGGAAACATTGCCGCCGCCCGACCTGCCCGAAGTCTGTTTTGCGGGCCGGTCCAATGTCGGAAAATCCTCTTTGATTAATGCCCTGACCAATCGCAAAGGGCTAGCCCGAGCCTCCAATACGCCTGGCCGCACGCGGGAGCTGAATTATTTTAATGTCGACGGGCGGCTCTTTCTCGTTGATCTGCCGGGCTTCGGTTATGCCAAGGCTTCCAAAACTGATATTGCGCGTTGGCAGATTTTAACGCGCGCCTATTTGCGTGGACGCGCCGGATTACGGCGTGTCTTTTTGCTGATTGATAGTCGTCACGGCATTAAAGCCGCCGATACCGACGTCATGGATATGTTGGACGAAACCGCCGTGACCTATCAAATCATTCTCACAAAGACTGATAAGTTGAAAAAGGGGGCGTTGGACAAAGTGTTGAGCGGAACCCAAAAAGCCATTGCCAAACGCCCCGCCGCCTACCCCAGGATCATCACGACAAGTTCGGAAAAAAAGAGCGGTTTGGATAATCTGCGCGCTGAGATTGCTGACTTGGCCTTACCCGAGAATCTGGCTAAGAGATGAGCCCTATGAAACGCCGCGCGAATGAAAGCAGTTGGACAACCGCACAAGTGCTCTCCGAAGCGCTGCCTTTTATCCAACGCCATGCCGAACGCACGATTGTCGTCAAATTTGGCGGTCATGCCATGGGTGACGAAGCGCTGACCCAACAATTTGCCAATGACATTGTTTTGCTGAGGCAATGCGGCCTCAGACCCGTTGTCGTGCATGGGGGTGGCCCGCAAATCGGGTCAATGCTGAAGCGTTTGGACCTGAAATCGGAATTTGTTGATGGTCTGCGGGTGACGGATAAGCCCACAGTGGATGTCGCTGAAATGGTGCTGTCAGGCACAATTAATAAATCCATCGTCGCGGCCATCAATCAAGCGGGCGGACGGGCCGTCGGCCTTTCAGGTCGGGACGCCGGGCTTATTAAAGCCGAAGCCGTCAATGACAAACTTGGCTTTACAGGGCGACCCGTTTCCGTTGACCCTTTGGTGATCCATACTTTGGCCGAAACACGTCCCGGTTTTATTCCTGTTATCTCCCCAATCAGCGGCGGCGAAAATGGAGAGAGCTATAATGTTAATGCCGATACGGCAGCAGGCGTCATTGCTGGCGCGCTCAATGCGGCGCGCCTGATGTTACTCACCGATATTGAAGGTGTGATGGATGCCGATAAAAATCTGCTCACCGATTTGAGTATTAAAGACGCTGAAAAGCTCATCAAAGACGGCGTGGCCGTCGGCGGTATGATTCCCAAACTCAATACGGCGATCGGTGCGCTCAATGAAGGTGTTGAGGCCGTCGTGATTTTGGATGGACGGCGCGCCCATGGGTTACTGGTTGAGCTCTTCACCGATATGGGTGCAGGAACGCTCATTCGATGACGGGACTTTTTAAAACATTCCGTCCTTACGCACTTGGTCTCTGTCTGTTTGGCCTGTCCTTTAGCATAGTATCACCCGTATGGGCGCAAACGACCGGTCAAAGCAACACGAATACGGCTCCGGCCATTATCAATCCTGCCGATACGATGCCGTGGAATATCTGTAATGAGACCTCTTTCATTCTGCGTCTGGCCCACGCCACATTGCGGGACGGTGAGGTGAAAGCCAAAGGTTGGCGCGAGGCCAATCCGGGACAATGCGTTATTGAAACCGTAGCACGAAATGCCCCGCGTTTTCTTTACGCCGAAAGCAGCCTCGTCCATCGGGGCGGTATTCGCGAATGGAAGGGTGATGTGACCCTCTGTGCCAAAGATGAGGATTTTATCTCTGCGGCAACCGATAATTGCCGCGTCAAAAATTTTGATACACGTGATTATTTCGCCGTCAAACCGGGCGAAGATACAACAACACTCATCGAGCCGTCTGATTTTAAGGGCAATGCGCTGACCGCAGGCACACAGCGTTTATTACGCGATGCGGGCTATAAAATTACCGCCATTGATGGGCGGGCAGGACGCCGTACATCGCGCTCTCTGCGGGAATTTCAAAAGGCGCAGGGGTTAGATGCCTTGCCCGAAGGCAATGATTTAATTTCCGCTCTTGCACAAGCCGCACAAGCCAAAATGGACACTATCGGTTTGGAGTTTTGCAATAAGGGCGATACGGATATTTTCGCCGCCATCGGATTACAAGAAGAAGGCGATTGGACGTCGCGCGGCTGGTGGCAGGTCAAGCCTGAGCAATGTGTTCGTCCCGTCACCCAACCCTTACAGGGGTTAGACATTCATTATTATGCTTTGAAAGAGGCCAAAATTGATGGGCCCGTTGACGGGGCCATACCGTCTGTTGACCCTGAAGACAGACCGGAAGATTTAAAGCTTCGCTCTATCGCGACTATTCCGGCGCAATTTTGTATTGCTGAGGCCCAGTTTTCGGCTTTGGGACGGGAAATGTGCCTCGAAAACGGATATGGCGTCGCTAATTTCCGCCCCTTGCCCACCGATAAGGACGGGTTGACGGTGACGCTTACGAATGAAGATTTTGCCAAATCAGGCCCGGCGGGGCTTCGGCAATAAGCCGTCCTTTCTTCCCCGTCGCGATTCCAGCCCCAAACCTTGCAGTGACAGGCCCAGCCGTATAAGGCGCGGGACATGGCACATCATTCCGATTTAAATCCGTCAGATCTCTCTCATATCCGCCACTGGATATTTGATCTCGACAATACGCTTTATCGGGCCGATGCTAATTTTTTCGGCCAGATTGATAAGAAAATAACGGATTATATTTCTCGTTATCTGGCGCTCCAACCGACGGAAGCGCGGCGCTTACAAAAAGAATATCTAGCCGAATACGGCACCTCCCTTTCGGGGTTGATGGCCGTGCACGGCATGGATCCGGCAGAGTTTCTGGATTATGTCCATGATGTTGAACTGGATCTGTTAAAACCTGATCCACTCTTGCGGGAGAGAATTAAAGCCCTGCCCGGTAAAAAGTGGATTTTCACGAATGGCTCTCGCGGTCATGCCCGAAACATCGGCGGACATTTAAATCTATTTGATTTATTTGACGGGCATTTCGGCATTGAAGACGCAGATTATATTCCAAAGCCCAAACGTTCCCCGTTTATAAAATTCTGTGATGTGTTCGATGTTGAGCCGAAACAGGCCATATTTTTCGAAGACGGCTTGCGCAATTTGGAAGTCCCCAAACATATGGGCATGGCGACTGTCTTGGTCACTTCCGATGAGGATTGGTCAGACGAACCTGAAATTACCCGCCCCGCCGGGCAAACAACACGGGCGGATTGGGTGGATTATATAACGGATGATTTGACAGATTGGCTCGGCTTGGTGCTCCCCTCATAAGGCTGAGTAAGCGATCATGCTATCGCCACATTGTCTTCTTGCGAGGACACCCTATATATTGAGTATGCGTGATAAGACCAAAAAAGCCATCGCCATTAACCTGAACGCTGTCAACTGCCCGAAATGCAGCACGCGACAACCTGCTTTGCGTCTGCCGATGAATTGGAGGCAGTTCTTTTTCGGAGGGTGGACCTGTGCGCGTTGCCACACGGAAATGGATAAATTCGGACGTCCGGTTTTTTAAAAAACTTATACCCGTTTTTAACACATTTATGAGATAAGACACTCTATTGAAGCTTCCGCTTATTTTCTTGTCGAAGCCTCGAGAAATTTCCCCAAATTTTTACCACCTGTTAAGGTTTTTTTTTAGCATCGCCTTAAAATAGACAGGCTAATCTTAAGCGTAAATTAGCAAATAGAGGAGGTCACAATGGGCCCTTCATCAAATTTGCCCGTTATGCCTTATCCGGCGTTCCAAATCGGTCGCTATGAGGCTGTGGCATCAGAAATTATCCAAGAGGCGAAGCCCGTGGAAAATACGGAACCACAAGTCAATGTCTCATCCGAAGACATGACAGGTCGCTCCGACCCCACAGCTCAAGCCGTTATGGACAACATAAAAGACGCGCCTCCCGTAGAAGCGCCGGATAATAAAACTGCACCCTCCATTGCGTTGACGCAGAGTCTGGAAGGCACAAATGGCGCGGATAGCGAGAAATCTCTCGACATTTACGCCTAAACCAAAATAGGCTCTGGAGCCTGATACTCGGTAACGCCTCAACTCCAATATAAATCTCTCTCCGCCCTGCACGTTTAAACACGATGCAGGGCATTTTTATATCAACACGCGTTTTATATAGACACCCATTCTAGAGAGGCCTTGGCTTACGCCCTCCCCTTGCTGACTTGACCTTCGCCTTCACCGCTCTTATTTCCCCTCCATGGCTATTCGACCCATATTGACGGTACCCAATCCGATTTTGAAACAAGTGTCCAAACCCGTAGACGCCGTCACGGACGAGATTCGGACGCTCATGGATGATATGTTGGACACCATGTATGCTGCGCCCGGTATTGGCCTGGCAGCAGTTCAAATTGGTGAGCCGTTAAACGTCATTGTGATGGATTTGGCTCGCGACGGAGAAGACCCGCAACCGCGTTATTTCGTCAATCCCGACATTCTGGAAACAGTCGAAGACGTCCAACCTTATGATGAAGGCTGTCTCTCTATTCCTGATGTTTATGATACGGTGGAGCGGCCAGAGCGTGTGAAAATCACCTATCTGAATTATGAGGGTGAACGAGTAACCGAATGGGCGGAAGGCCTTTACGCCGTCTGTATCCAGCATGAAATGGATCACTTAAAAGGGATTGTTTTCATCGACCATCTCTCCCGCTTGAAACGGCAACGCGCCATTAAAAAAGTTCAAAAAGCCGAAAAATTAAAAGCGGCTTCCTAACCTCGCCAAGGGGCTTGAGGCCTCTTTAAAGGTCAAAGCCGCACCAAAGGAAATGAGTGCATGAGCCTCAATGTCGTTTTCATGGGCACACCGGAATTTGCTGTTCCCTCTCTGGCGGAGCTTCTCTCCAACGGATTTAATGTCGTGCGAGTTTATACTCAGCCACCCCGAAAATCAGGACGCGGACAAAAATTGACCCAATCGCCCGTCCATCAATTTGCGGCACTGATGGGCCTCTCGGTTGAAACGCCTGAGAGCTTTCGGAAACCATCAGTGATCGATGGCTTAGAAGCCTTAGATGCAGATGTGGCTTGTGTTGTCGCTTATGGTCAAATCCTCCCCCAACGCGCACTGGACGCGACCCGCTATGGCTGCCTGAACCTTCACGCTTCACTGCTGCCGCGTTGGCGCGGAGCCGCGCCCGTTCAGCGGGCCATTATGGCAGGCGATGCGCAGACAGGCGTCCAAATTCAGCAAATGGAAAAAGGCTTGGATACGGGCGATATTCTTCTTTCTGAAACAGTCGCCATTCGCGACACGGATACGGCGGGGAGCTTGTTCGACAGATTATCTCATATCGGCGCAGGCATGTGGCCGCGCTGTCTGGCCGCTTTGGCACGTGGTGGATTGACACCAAGCGCACAACTCGGCGAGCCGACATATGCTCATAAGATCGACAAAGCCGAAGCCCGCATTGATTGGGCGCGCTCCGCCAAAGAACTGGACTGGCATATTCGCGGCCTCTCCCCCTTTCCAGGCGCTTGGACAGAACTGGAGGGGAAACGCGTGAAAGTTCTGATGTCACAGCTTGTGTCAGACGGGGCCTCTCCTGCCGATAAATTTGAGCCCGGAACCCTCCTCAAATCCGAAAGTGGATTAGACGTGATTTGCGGTTATGGCACCTCTCTGCGTCTGCCCTTGGTGCAGCCTGCGGGGAAAGCGGCCATGTCAGGGGAAGATTTTGTACGGGGTTATCTCAATGACTCCCCGCAAAAATTTCAATAATGCCGCGCTATAAATTAACAATCGAATATGACGGTGGCCCTTTTCAGGGATGGCAATGGCAAGACCACGGCCCCTCCGTCCAAGGTGCTGTTGAAGCGGCGGGAACGAAATTAAATTCCGCCCCTGTCACGGTATATGGTTCGGGTCGCACAGATAGCGGCGTCCACGCCTTAGCCCAAATCGCCCATATGGATTTGGACAAAGACTTACGTCCTGACAAAGTCAGAGACGCGATGAATTTTCATCTCGGCAACCATCCCATCAGCATATTAGACGCCGAAAAAATGGACGAGGCTTGGCATGCCCGTTTTGACGCGATTGAACGGCAATATCTTTATCGTATTATTGATCGCCGACCGCGTCTGGCCTTGGACCGAGGTCGTGTCTGGCGTGTCCCTGTCAAACTCGAGGCTGACGCAATGCATGAAGCGGCGCAAGTCTTGGTCGGTCAACATGATTTTTCCACGTTTCGTGATACGCAATGCCAAGCCAAAAGCCCGATTAAAACGCTAGATGAAATTACCGTTTTGCGGGCGGGCGCAGAAATACATTGTCATTTTCGCGCCCGCTCCTTCCTGCATAAACAAGTGCGCAGCTTTGTCGGCTCTCTTGTCGAAGTCGGTAATGGGAAATGGGATATTCAGGATATGGAAGAGGCATTAGAGGCCAGAGACCGTCAAGCCTGCGGGCCCGTAGCGCCGCCTGATGGGTTATATTTGACGCGCGTCGTTTACCCGCCCAATTCGATAAAATAGGACACACCCGTCAATAAAAGCGCCATACCCGTCACGGCAATGATACAGCCTGTCAAAATCGCCCCGGGCCAATCAAAACCGACAATCCGTTTGGCCAATCGCACATCAATAAACAGCAACCCCATATAGGCGGCAAAGAAAACTCCATTCGCGGCCATAAAGGGGAATAGACCCAAAATATAAAGCCCGAAAGCCGCCGCCGAAATCCACGCCAAGAAAAAAAGGCTCCAATGGCGGACAATCACCCAAGGGCGTAAACGGTCTTGTTTGTCAAACACCATCGTCAAAATATACGCCACCGCTGAAAAACTCAGCAAGAAAATCAATCCAATGACACCAATGGCAGCCGCATTAATCGGCCCGGCCTCGCCCAGCGCGTCGAGACGGCCTCGTCTGACTGCCAAGGCGACCCCGTAAAAGGCGGGCAGGATGAAGAATTGCGCGATGAATGACAGGCGCAAAGCCTTGGGGGATAAATCGAAAAATTGTTCCCAATTCGGAATGCGCCCGACCACCGCAAAGCAGCCTTTAAGATAGGAAAACAGATGAGGCATTTCGATTCGCGTACGTCCCGTTTGTCAGTGAAGGTGAGCCGTTTAAACACCGCCCCCTAGATATGATTGGCGTTAATTACATTCAGCCACTAGAAAATAAATTTAAGGTCTGCCTAATTGGCGAGCCTTTTATTGTATATTGGGAGCAGGCTAATACGATTTGCACAAATAACTACTGAAATATCCTTGCAACCTCGCAGTTTGCTTCGACTACTCACTACACCAATTAGATATAATTTTTCATTTTCTATGTAATACACAGGTGACCCAGACATCCCCTTAATAGCATCCAAACTAGAAACAACTATTTCTTTAGTTCCAATGTCGGTTGTGTAGAGTTCTTTAGCTGTTTGGACAAACCTAATTGCACCTTTTTATCATTATCTGTAACAGAAGAGATTGATACGAAATACCCTGGGTATTCTAGCGAAGGAGAACTATTTAAATAAAAATCCTTATTTTTAAGGTTTACTAGATATGGCTCTCGACTTTCTTGAGGATTCACAGGTATGAGTAACCAATCATCATTATTTATTGTTGAACGCTTATTCGGTAAATTGCGTATATCTTGAATAATATTTCCTTGAGAGTCCTTTTCATACCCAAAAAGTATTCTGTCACCCTTACGCTTACCACTTTTAGGATCATAAATTAAATGAGCAGCGGTAAGAAGCATTTCATATCCACTAGCACTGTCTTTTATGTGGATGCCTACAGCACCATCAACTAATTTTCTGTTCTCATTATAAATGGCTAGACTTCCAACGGCATTAACAGCTTCGTCTAAAAACTCAGGGTATTCCTTATAAAATTCATAACTACCTATTATTCCACCTTGCGTGTTCTCAATCCGATTTAATAATAATTTATTGGAAAATCCACCAATTTCATCTGGATTTGGTTCTACCTTACATCCGGTTAAGCCAATTTCAATTAAAAGGAAAAGTGTAATAAATAGTGTTCTTATATTGTTTAGAAATAAGTTCATGTTAAGTCACTTTAATACCCTACTGTCCCATCGCGCATCTTTTCTATACTCAATAGTCAATTTATCACTAGTATTGAATTGCCCAAAATTAGCGATGCTAAAATAACTTCTAAACCCGTTGCAAGCAGCGCGTGCTATCTTGAGACTAGAGGCTATAAGACACTGATGATTTTATAGAACCGTGCACTGCTTCCAGCGTGTAAGACTTTTGATGAACAACTTTATATCGGTACATTCAAAGCGTACCACATGAAATGGTGACACCATGCCGAAAATTGATCTCTCAAAACTACCCGTCAAAATCGGGAGTACCTACCCCGCCCCTTTTGATGAACCTTGCCAAAACAGACGTCGAATTTCACCCAGTGAGGCAGGAGGTCTGACACAATTCGGCGCTCATATTATGACGTTAGCCCCCGGAGCATGGTCGTCTCAACGGCATTATCACAGTGCCGAGGATGAAATGGTTTATATTATCTCCGGTCACCCGACTCTCATTGATGAAACGGGCGTTCAGCCTCTCTCACCCGGTGATGTGACGACGCATAAGGCCGGCACGGCAAACGGGCATCACATGAAAAATGAAACAGAGCAGGAGGTGACTTACCTCGTCATCGGTAGCCGCAACTCCGAAAACGATCACGCAAGCTATCCTGATATTGATCTTGACCTACCTGCGAACGGCACTGCTAATCGCGTTTATCAAACCAAAAACGGAAAACCTTATTAAAGCTTTTAAATCAGGAACAGAACGGCGCGCTCATCCGCCCGTTCTACCAAAGCCTTTTCCAACATAGCGGTCAACTCTCCACTAAAGCGCTCGGCCGCCGCGTCATCCCACGCTTTGGCGACAGCTTTAATGAGTTGCGGGCGTTGGCGTTTCGTAGCGGACTTCACCCGCGAATCTGTCAGGATTTGACGGGCCAAAATCGGCAGGTTGGATTTTCGCATTTTGCCGGAAATGGCCTTTTTCCCGAATAAATATCCGCTACCCAATAAAGCACCACCGACCACGATACCGATGGGGTTCACAAACAGGGCCGCAAATAAGTTCGCTTTTGCCAAAAGGCCACTAATCAATAATGCACTGACGCCCGTACCGACCAAAGCCGTATCTGATTCAAGAGACGTCATACTGGGGGCAGAGACTGACAAACCTTCGAGATGACGGCTCACATGTTCACTGCCGTCCAGACTTAAAACCATGGCCGGTAAGCCATGCGCTCGACAGAGCGGATCTGTTTGCGCTTCGATATCACGTTGCAAATTCGCAAACCAAATATCAATGACGGGACGCAAAGCCTCTTTGGCTTGATCTGATTCCAGCCATGTTTTGACTTTCTCTTCCAGCCTTTGCTCCACATCATCCAGAGATCCGATTTGGCCGGAACGCCATTCCCGAAAGGCGGGTAGAATACAATCTTCTGCCATGGCGTCCACAAGGACAGGCGCGATTTGCGCGCCGAGGCTCTGCGCCGCGTCTTGCGCCCGTAAGCGCACTTCACCGCCCTCAGACAGTAAAGCCGACGTTTCTGTCTTGAAACTCCCATGCAAATATTCAAATCGCCCGAGCCAAGCCAGACCCCGCGCAATCGCAAATTCCGGTTCTGCACCGCGTATCACACGCGCCTTTGGGAACGCTTTCTGTGTGGCAGGTAAGATAAGCGGCAGGCGTGACGCCCCACCCGTGAGCAACACCGTATCAGGGGCACGCCCACCTAATATCTCTATGGTTTCGCGCAAAGCGTAATCATATGCTGCTGCCCAACTATAGCCGTTCAGACTGTCCAAAGGGGTATTCAGAATTTTATCTGCATCATTTTTATCAATGCGAATATCAAAAAAGACACGCCGTCCGGCAGGCAAGCGCTTAATCATCTCAATCGGCGTATCTTCCCCGGTAAAATAGGCTTCCTTGGCTTGGCGACACCAATAGGTCAAAATCGCCTTATAGTGAGGGTGAGCCGCAATAAGTTTTTCAATCGCCTTACGGGATTTTTGACGCGCAAGGTTGAGCTTAAAAATCTCATCGTCCAATAGTCCTGAGCCTAATTCATTATGGCCGACATCATCCGCGTCCAGATCCCGACAATAGGTAAAGTCCGTGGTCGAAGACCCGATATCGACAATGAGCACGGAGGCCCGTGTATCTTCCACGGAAACATAACCTTGTTCGAGCGCTGTCATTAAAGCCGCTCGACTTTCAGGAACAATGCGGACAGTTTTTAATCCCGCCTGTTCAAAGACTTTACGATACGCTTCACGCGTTGAGCCGTCCCAACCTGACGGGCAACCCACAATGAACCGGCTCGCCTTCGGGCCTCTTATGGTTTTGTCTTCTGTCAGGCCGTCAATAAGGGCTTGGGAGAAATAGGTGATGGGTTCTGCCGTTTGCGCATCCAGATGGCGGCTTTTAAATTTTAGCCAGACTTTGGGTTTGTGGTCGGCAAAAGACAGGCTCAGCGCATCTGCCCCGATTTTTATCTCTTTTTTATCTTTGGCCACAGCGGTGACAAAACTGCGTTGCCCGCGAAATTCCAGAATTTCGGGTTCTCTGACAGTTGCGCCGTAGGCCCGCCCCAAAGCGGATTCGCCGTGGCCGAGGTCGAAACCAATAAATTCCTCATCCGTCAGAAGACGGGTTTGCAAAGGTGATGTGATCAGGTCTTGGCTCATTTTTGCCTCACCCAAACTGTGCCGCGCCGCAAGAGACGCCCGTCCGATGTCAGCAGCGCCGGGGCCGCCTCTTCTAACGCGGGGTCATCGGGATTAACAATGAGCGCCGGCAGCTCATCGAACCAATGGGCCGTTTTTTTGGAATAGGTCACGGGTTTTACACCCACACCTGATAAGAGTGAGGTCATATCTTTGCTGACCACTTCCAAGGCGTATTTTCCGTCATTGGCATTCTTTGCCTCTAAGAGGTTCTGAAACAGCCCCATTAAGGTCTCATCTTCGCGCCAATGGGATTCAGGCTCGGTTTGCACCATACGGGCCAGAATATGATCCGCCGTCGCAAGCGCGTCGCTGATTTGATTGATGAAGCCCGCAACATCCGTGCGGATGACCGCTTCGGCTTTCATCATTTTCCCGTCCGGAGCCGGAAGCGCTTTGGGGGACGGTTTAAACGGTAATCGCGAGAGGACACCCGATTTCAAGGAAGAGACAGCATGAAGCCCCGCCAGGGAGACAGCCGTTATAACCACCAAACCCGTGCCTTGTAAAAATCCCACTGTCGCCAGAACGCCGGCGGCGCCATAAAATAACCCCGGACGCCAATCTTTCAGACTGTCCCAGAAACGTGGCTTTGGCGCGGTTTCAATCAGGCTAACATCGGCCTGTGTCGCACGGTCTAATACGCCCGCCCCCGATTTAATGATTTCCAACAACCACAATCCCGCTTTTTGAATCTGAGGGTCTGAAACGGACCGCGTAAAAGACAATCCCGTGCGATCCAAAGCGCGGCGCGCTTCGCCCACCACTTGAGCCGGTGACAAATCACCTTTTAAAGCCGCTTGCAGATCGCGGCGCTCTTCGGCGAAATGCGCAATCAACGATGGCGGTGTCATAAGAGCCCGTTCAGTCATAAAGTTCATGTCGGGACGCGCGAGCGTTAAGTCAAGTCGGCGATGAAGATGAGTCAGCCCCTGTTCAGCAATGCTGTCAAGCCTGAGCCCCCTAATCTGCAAAAACGAGGGAACAGAAACGCTCTCCGCTTGTAATAGAATTAGAATAATGAATATGAGTGGGTGAGGATAATGTTGGAAAAGATAAATCAAATTGACACATTAAACGAGATTACAACGCTTATGATTGATAGTCATAAGGGATATGAAGCGTGTTTGAAGGTTCTGAATAATCACCCTTTGGAGCAACGGTTTGCCAAACGGGCGTTGGAGCGGTCTTTCCTCATTCAAACGTTTCAGAACCAAGTCTCAAGTCTGGGCGGAGAGCCGAGTGAGAGTGGATCCATCAGTGGAGCTTTGCATCGGAAATGGACACAGTTTACAACAGTTTTCAAAGACGACTTGGAAGCGGCGTTACAAGCCATAGATGACGGCGAAGAATTTTTGGCCAATAAAATTAAAGAGAGTTTCTTCGCCGAAGGTTTGAGCGTCGAGACGAAAGCCTTATTGCAAAAAGCCTTTGTCAGCGCTCGCAAAGGTGAAAAACTTGCCGAAGTGACAGCCGATAAGCTTCAAGGCTCATTATCACAAGCTGAAGCTTTGAAGGCATAGGAAAACAAAACGACTTGGCTAAAATGCAAAGCCGCCGCAAATTTTGCGGCGGCTTTTTAAATGGCCGTTAAAAGGGCGTAAAACGGCCAGATGTTTGGTGGCCCTGCCAGAATTTAGCCTTCCCCCGAAGACGGACCCTGACAGGGCCGTCGGTCGTCAGCAGGTTATTTCGGGGCAGTGAACCAACCTAACTTTCGAACCGATCATGAAAGACGGTTTAAAGCAGGTCCCAGTGGCCTGCCCATCCCACATCTTTATTCGATAAGGTCTCGTAGAGGCTCGAAGGTGAACGCTATCTGAATTTATGTGGCGCAACACTATTGGCAAAATAATCGTTCATCTTGCGTTCAGGAAAAGTCGTAAACCGACCCAATCTAACGACAAACATCGTGTTAAAAGAGTAATTTTCCTGTGTCGCCCAATATAGAAAGACATCTGCGAGACATAAAAAAAGCCCGCGATGGAGGCGGGCTTTTTCTTTTATTCTATCTGGCCTGTGGAGCCTGAGGTTTTACTCCGCGGCTTCCGCTTGTGGCTCAGGCGGCGTCCAACGCAAAATCGGCTTTCGGGCCGCGCGAGTTTCATCCAAACGTCGCAGGGGCGCATAGACCGGCGCGTTTTTAAAGCTCTCCGCCATGCCTGCTTTGGCGCGCAACGCCAAGGAGCGCATAGATTGGATGAAACGATCTAATTCAGCCTTTGATTCTGACTCTGTCGGCTCAATCAACATCGCCCCATGGACAACGAGCGGGAAATACATCGTCATCGGATGATAGCCTTCGTCAATCATGGCTTTAGCGAAATCGAGCGTCTCAACCCCTGTATCTTTTAAGAACCTGTCATCGAACAAGGCCTCGTGCATGCATGTGCCTTCAAAGGCGGTTGTCATCACATCGGACAATGATGCTTGAACATAATTCGCGTTTAAGACGGCATCTTCGGTGGCTTGTTTCAGACCATCCGAGCCATGGCTCATCATATAGGTCAGGGCGCGGCTATACATGCCCATTTGACCATGAAAGGCACACATGCGGCCAAACGTGTCAGCGGCCTCCCCTTCAGCGTGTTCGACTAAGCGGAAACCGTCACCGTCTTTGACGACAAAGGGCAGAGGCGCATAATCTTTCAACGCATCAGATAAGACGGTTGGGCCAGAACCCGGGCCACCGCCGCCATGCGGTGTTGAGAATGTTTTGTGCAAATTAATGTGCATCGCATCAACGCCCAAATCACCCGGACGCACACGACCGACGAGCGCGTTAAAGTTCGCACCGTCACAGTAAAAATATCCGCCTGCTGCATGAATTAAGTCTGCGATCTCGATAATATCCGTCTCAAACAATCCGCATGTATTGGGATTGGTCAACATGATACCGGCAATGTCTGAGTCGGCACCGGCATCTTCGAGCTTGGCGCGCAACGCATCCATATCGACACGCCCGCCTTTATTGGCAGGGATTTCATCGACAGTAAAACCACACTGCACGGCAGTCGCGGGATTCGTACCATGAGCTGATTCCGGCACAAGGACGCGGCGCTTATGGGACGCACCGTCAGCATCAAGACGCGCGCGAATGGCCATCATCCCGCAAAGCTCGCCATGAGCACCCGCCTTGGGCGTGAGCGCAACAGCAGGCATATTACAAAGCGTCATTAACCAATGCGATAATTCATGCATTAATTCCAATGCGCCTTGCACTGTGCTTTCAGGTTGCAATGGATGCACATCGGCAAAGCCCGGCATACGCGCCACTTTTTCATTGAGGCGCGGATTATGTTTCATCGTGCAGGAGCCAAGCGGATAAACGCCCAAATCAATCGCATAATTCTTTTGCGACAGGCGCACATAATGGCGCATAGTTTCAGGCTCGGAGAGGCCCGGAAGACCAATCTCACCCTTGCGCTCATGTCCACCAAGGCGGGAGGCTCGACCCTTTGGCTCAGGCAAATCGACACCCGTGCGGCGCGGTGTCCCGACTTCAAAAATCAAACGTTCCGCCTGTTCCAATCCTTTGGAGCCTGAGACGGTCAAACGCTCATTCATATTCACCGCTTCAGGTGTTGTTGTACGACCGGTGGTTTTCATGACAAGACCTCCTCAAGCGCATGGCCGAAGGCGTGCATGTCTTCGTCCGTAGCAGTTTCTGTGGCGCACACTAAGAGCAAATCTTCGTGGGCACCTGTGAGGCGAGAGACAGGAACACCGCCCAACACGCCTTTATCGGCGAGGGCTTGGACGACCTGCGCTGCGGGTTTATTTAATTTGACGGTGAACTCGTTAAAGAAGGTCTCATTGAGCACCTCTGCTCCCTCTACCCCGTCAATAATGTCGGCCATGTGACAGGCCGCTTCATGGTTCAATGTCGCAAGTTGCTGCAAACCTGCATCACCGAGCAAGCTCATATGGATGGTAAAAGCCAGACAACAGAGACCGGAATTAGTACAAATATTCGATGTCGCTTTTTCGCGGCGGATATGCTGCTCCCGCGTGGACAATGTCAGCACGAAACCCCGTTCACCGTTCGCGTCCACTGTTTCGCCGCAGACACGACCCGGCATTTGACGGACGAGTTTTTGACGGCAGGCGAATAGCCCCACATGCGGACCGCCAAAATTCAGACCGACGCCAAGTCCTTGGCCTTCACCAACGACAATATCTGCACCCTGATGGCCGGGCGGCGTAATCGCTCCCAGCGCAACGGGCTCTGTGAAGACCGCAATCAAGAGCGCTTTATGCGCATGGGCTTTTTCAGCAATCGGGGTGAGGTCGACAATTTCGCCAAAGACGTTGGGCGATTGCACCACCACACAGGCTGTCTCATCATTGATCATATCCAAGACGGACATATCAGCCCCAATTTCGGGCGTGACTTCATTGATAGATATATCCAAGAATTTCGCGACGGATTGTGTCGCCGCCGCGTAATGAGGATGCAGACCCGGTGCGAGAATGGCTTTGGTTTTTCGTGTGACACGCTTGGCCATGACCACGGCTTCGGCGCAGGCGGTGGAGCCGTCATACATAGAGGCATTGGCGACATCCATACCCGTCAACATGGCGACTTGGGTCTGGAACTCGAACAACGCCGTCAGTGTTCCTTGGCTGATTTCTGGCTGATAAGGCGTATAGGCCGTCAAAAATTCAGAGCGCTGAATCAAATGATCAACAGTCGCAGGGATATGATGTTTATACGCCCCTGCTCCACAGAAAAACGGTACGGAAGAAGCCGAGACAGATTTCGCAGAGAGCTTCGCCATATGACGTTCGACGGCTTGTTCAGATTGTCTTTTAGGCAGATCGACCAAGCCGCTCAGACGCGCCGCTTCGGGTACATTATGAAACAGAGCGTCAATATCATCGACACCCACCACGTCGAGCATCGCCGCGCGGTCTTTGTCATTTAAGGGGAGATAACGCATTTAATTATCCTCATTTTCTGTCTTTTTTGTGAGGCCTAATTTGTGCGCAAACACGACACTAAGGCCACCAGCCAAACCACCAATAATTGCAGAGAAAAATATTCTCGCGAACACACCTTCAAAGGGATTGACCGCATGCGCGAAAGCAATCGCGAGAAGAATCATGATTATCGCGAGAAAAGTTCCCGCGACGGAGAGCTTATTAGAGCCCATCACAATATTCTTTATATTTCGCTTCATCCATCAAAGTGTCTAATTCTGACGCATCGGAGAGTTTCATTTTTAGGAACCAACCGTCGCCATCAGGGGACGCATTGACTGTTTCAGGGGCATCTTCGAGCGTTTCATTCACTTCCGTGACTTCACCGCCGACAGGGGCGTAAACTTCAGAGGCGGCTTTGACGGATTCAACCACGGCGGCTTCGTCACCCTTATCCATTTCGCGACCGATTTCGGGCAATTCAACAAAGACTACATCGCCGAGTTGCTTCGCCGCATAGGCGGAAATGCCGACCGTGCCTGTATCGCCGTCAACTTTGATCCATTCATGGTCTTCTGTATATTTAACTGTCATGATTAGTGCCCTCTGAAATAGTTATGGGGTGTGAAAGGTAATTTGACGACGGTGGCCGGGCGGGCTTTGCCGCGAACAATTAATTGCACCGCTGTTCCGGCTTTGACAAAGGGACGGTCCACATAACCCATCGCGACGGGGCCTTCAACAGTTGGACCAAAACCACCGGAGGTGATTTCGCCAATCACATTGCCGTCCATATCCTGAATTTCGGTATGTTCACGCGCAGGGGCTTTCCCATCGGGCTTAATACCCACCAAACGTTTTGTCTTTTTGTTAGAGATATCAGCCGCCACACGTTTCGCGCCTAAATATCCGGCTTTCGCGTCACGCCTGTGTTTTTGAATAGACCAGATCAATCCGGCTTCGATCGGAGAGACGGTTTTATCAATATCATGCCCATAGAGGCACAGCCCCGCTTCAAGGCGCAGGCTATCGCGCGCACCTAAACCAATGGGTTCGACGTCATCATATTTCAGCAGCTCATCCACGAGGTGCAGCATGTCTTCATGTTTAGCTGAAATTTCATAACCGTCTTCGCCCGTATAACCTGAGCGAGAGACATGCGCCCAAACAGGTTCATCCAATGTGCCGCTCAGTTCCAAATCCGTATGGGTCATAAAGACGAGCTTTTCCACCTCATCAGCCAGACAGCCCAAAACAGCCGCCGCACGCGGGCCTTGCAAAGCAATCAAAGAGAGCGTGTCGTCTTTGACATCGACAGTCACATTATCAGGCATATGTTTTTTAAGGTGCTTATAATCCGCAACTTTACAGCCTGCATTGACGACCAGATAAAGCACATGCTCATAGCCCTTCATTCCTAAACGGGAGATCATCAAATCGTCTAAAATTCCGCCTTTGGCATTGAGGAATTGCGAATAACGTTGTTGTCCGGGCTCCAGTGATTGAATATCCGCCGGAACCAGTTTTTCCAAAGCTTGCGCCGCAGTTTCGAAATTCTTATCCTCAGGCACGAGAAAGACCTGCCCCATATGGGACACATCAAATAATCCGGCTTTTTCGCGCGTGTGAAGATGTTCTGCTTTGACGCCCATGGGATATTGAACAGGCATATCATAGCCCGCGAAAGGCACCATTTTCGCGCCAAGCTCAACATGTTTTGCGTGTAAAGCGGTTTGTTTTAATTTCGACATAAGTAAACTTACGGCTTTCACCGCACCTTCTTATGCCACCAGCTGTCCTTTTGGGCCTGAGAGATTGACGGACACCTTCTTTCCCGAAGGTGTTGTCTCCGCTTACTCCGTCGGCGGGGTCTTTCACCATCCCCCAAAGAGGGCGACCCGCTTTCCAGCATTTAAGACTTCAAACGGTCCGTTGACCTGAGCGTTTCCGGGGCGGTTGCGCCTTCGGTGGCTGATGCCCGTTATATCGGGTCCTTTACAGCACTCTCCCACTTGAAGCAGTTGCGAATCCAATGGTCGAAAACGGCCGGAGAGTCAATCTTATCCGTGTAGGAAATCTGTTAAGGCTTCTGTGTCATAATGCCTGTGAAACAGATTTTATGAACGAAGATTGGAAAATAACCATGTCCGGAAAATCCAAAGAAGAAATTGCTTTTGAATTGGTCTCAAAACTCAAAGGTGTCGGCGTTTGGGGCGAAAATAACCGCGCTGAAATTCTGGATATGTATGCAGAATGTCTCGAAGCAACATCGGGCTTACGAAAAGTGAAAGGGGTGACGTCAACGGCGACAGCGGCACAACCCGCGGCAGCCACACCGCAAGAGTTCAATCCGCAAATGGCGGCAGCTCAAACGGCCCCTACTCATGCCCCACAAAACACTATGCCGCAAACTCATGCGCCGCAATCCGCTCCGCAAGCCAATCCACAGGCCTATAATCCGGCCATGCGTCAAGCCTGACGCAAAACCGCTGAAAAGCGATAGAATTCGTTGGATTTAGGCCGGGGTTAGGCTAAAGCGCTGCGCCAAAGCCGATAAGATTTCCTGCCGGATCCCAGACATGAAATTCCCGCATACCATGCCCCGTTTGATCCAAGGGCATGGCCTCGACGCGGCCCGGAGCAAAACCTTTGCGTTTGGCATTTTCAGATATTTCGGCGTGCAACGCATTGAGCGCATCAATCGACCCGATTTCAGTATAGCAAGCCGTATTCTCCGCTATCTTGCGATCTTCGCATTTCCAAAAATGCAGGCTTAACTGTCCTCGCCTGACAATGGCGTAATTGCCGTTTTCGAAAACGGCAATCTTCGGAAAGCCCAGATAGTCCACATACCATGCCGCCGTCTTTTGCGGATCGGGTGAGGCAAATTTTGGTGCCGTATGGGATGTATCCAAGAGGTCAGTCATTATGGCGTTACATACGCTCCGGGGTTTCTATGCCCAAAATATCTAAACCTTTCTCAAGCTGTTTTAATGTCAAAGCAGCCAGAGCCAGACGTGAGGCTTTCACCTCATCCTCAACATCGTCAGACAGGATATGGCAATCCGTGTAAAATCGCGAAAAGCTTTGCGCGACGCGGTAAATATGATCGCAAAGAATATGCGGAGAGAACTTCTCGGCAGAAGACGCCACGGCCCGGCCAAAACTATCCAAAGCCAGAACCAATTGCTGTTCTGCGGGTTCAACCGCGTGAATTGTTCCGGCCTTGACGCCGTGATCCGAAGCCTTGCGCAAAATGGATTTAATTCTGACCACGGCATAAAGCAAATAAGGCCCAGTTTTTCCTTCAAATGCCGTGAAGCGTTCAGGATCAAAAATGTAATTGGTCAGGCGTTGATTCTGTAAATCAGCAAATTTCAGCGCGGCCAAACCAATTTTGCGGGCAATGTCCTGACGTTCTTCTTCTTCAAACTCCGCACCGATACCAGATTCCTTCAAACGCTTCGCAGCCGCCTCATTCATAATCTCGATCAAGTCTTCAAGCCGTAAAACACCACCTTCTCGCGTTTTGAACGGGCGACCGTCCTTGCCGTTCATCGTGCCGAAACCGGCATGATATAGCTGGTCTGCCTCATACCATCCAGCTTTCACAACGGCGCGGAAAATCTGTTCAAAATGCAAGGCTTGGCGTTGATCGACAACATAGAGAACAAAATCAGGATTATTTTCCTTTTTGCGATCCACAAGCGTGGCGAGATCCGTTGTATGATACAGGACTGCGCCCGAACGTGCCAAAAGCATGACGGGCGGAATCTCTTTTTTCTCGTCCTCTTCTTCAACACGAATAATCAGAGCACCATCATCTTCTTCGGCAATGCCTTGAGCCCGCAGTTCATCAATCATATCGGGAATAAGCGGGTCGACGCAGGCCTCGCCTTTCCAAAGGTCGAACTCAACACCCAGGTTACCATAGCCTTCCTTGAGGGCAGCTACGGAAACAGCAATGAAATGATCCAATAAGGCGCGATAGCCGGGCCGGCCGGCTTGTAACTCCGCCGTCGCGAGACGAGAACGTTCCATGCGTTCAGCATCATCCTTGGCCGCATTACTGGCCTGCGGATAAAGACGGGCGAGATCATCCATCGTCACGGGAGACGCTTCAGGATAATCTTCAGTCTTCTCTGCATCAAAATAAGGGAGGTCGGGCTTTTCGATTTCCAATTCGGAAATCAGATGACCCATTTGTAGCCCCCAATCCCCCATATGGACATCGCCCAAAACATCGTGACCTTGCGCCCGCAATAATCGCTTTAAGGCTTCGCCGATAACGGCGGACCGCAAATGACCGACATGCATAGGTTTGGCAACATTCGCTCCGCCATAATCGACGATGATGGAACGTGGGGTTTCCTGAATAATGCCGAGATTTTCACTATCCGCAATTTCCTGCGCGCGTTGCGATAAAGCCTCAATTGTCGGGGAGAAATTAATAAAGCCCGGGCCACCAATTTCGATTGTGTCAATCGCGGCATGACCTTTGACCTGATCGACAATTTTTTGCGCGATGTCTCGCGGGTTCGCTTTCTCGCCCTGTTTTTTCAGATGTCCAGCGGCTGCCATAGCTCCGTTACATTGGAAGGGAGCCAAATCAGGACGATCCGATTCCCGCACCGCGCCGAAGGCCGGGGGGAGATCTAAGGACGAGAAGGCCGCTTGGAAAACGGCATCAAGCGTTTGTAAAATTGACGGCATAGAAACAGGCTTTTCTCGTTCTGATTTCCGAAGCTTTTGACAACCTTTGACGGGTGACTTTATGGGCTGTGGTTTATTCTATCGGGATTGGCCCGCAGACAGGCGGAAGCGACGGCCATCGGCATTAAATTGTCTCTGTTCAGGCGTGACTTCAAATCCAACGATAATTTCGAAGTTCAGACCCGATGTCGTTTCCGTGGCGCGGGGAATGGTGAAATTATCAACCTTTTCCGTCACGCGGACACGGTCTGCACCGGGCGGGAAGGTCACAGTCATCGGGAAAGTTTTCTTATTGATAACAGCAATGTTTTTACGCGTGACGGCGACAAAATATTCATACGTCGCTGTGTCCCCTCTTGCGGCTGGGCCGCGTCCCAAATCAAAAGTAATCTCAATATCACCCGTAATCGGTTCCGTATTATAATAACGGCACAGACTGCGGACATTCGCAATTTCACCGGTAAAACCAACATTGGCGAAGTTTTGACGTTCGCCTTGGAAATTCACGACACGCGCGGCATCATAAATCGCAAATGCGCGAGGGCAGGCCCCTGCATTTTGCTTGGTCGCCGCATCGCCAATGTTTAGGGCATCCGCTGTGCTCTGGCATCCGGTCAGAAAAGCAGTACTGGCTAAACCGCTAAGGGCTGTCATCATCAAGGCACGAAAACGCATCATTAAAATCCTGTATCGGGCCTTCAAATGGCCCCTCTTTAACCTCATATACGTCAAAAGTGACGCGATAGTGAAACGGAGAGTGGGCAAACCCCAACCGCTCTGCTAGGGCAGGTCATAGACAGATAAGCACAATGTCGCAACGCCAAGATGGCAGCTTTGGCTCAGCGTGAGGAGAATTTAATGTCCGTCGATACGGCAACATCCGCAACAGACGCTGAAACACACGGGAAACGGGCGCAAAAGACCGTTTTACTGGCCGCTCCGCGTGGTTTTTGTGCTGGTGTGGATCGGGCCATTCAAATTGTCGAAAAATCTATCGAGGCCTATGGCGCACCTGTTTATGTCCGTCATGAAATCGTTCACAATCGTCATGTTGTTTCCCGCTTGTCTGAACTCGGGGCTATTTTTGTAGATGAGCTAGACGAATGTCCTGATGATCGGCCAGTTGTCTTTTCTGCTCATGGCGTGCCCAAATCTGTGCCGCAAGCCGCTAAAGCCCGCGAAATGAATTTCCTAGATGCGACCTGTCCTTTGGTCTCCAAAGTTCATGTCGAAGCCGAAAAACATGCGAAAGACGGACGGCATATTTTGCTCATCGGGCATGAAGGTCATCCCGAAGTAATCGGCACAATGGGCCAACTCCCAAATGGCGAGATGACCCTGATTGAGACCGAAGACGACGCCCGAAATTTCACGCCCAAAGACCCTGACAATCTGGCCTTGGTAACACAAACAACGCTTAGCGTTGATGATACGGCAGGCCTTATTGCGATTTTGCAGGAGCGTTTCCCGACCATTGGCCTCCCCTATAAAGAAGATATTTGTTACGCGACGACCAACCGCCAAATGGCGGTAAAAGCGATTGCTGAACGCTGTGATTTGCTTTTGGTCATCGGCTCCCAGACTTCTTCAAATTCCAAACGTCTGGTCGAAGTCGGAGCGAAGGCCGGATCAAAAGATGCCATGCTAATTTCTTCATCTGAAAGTATTGATTGGGCGAAGGTCGATGCGGCAGACACTTTGGGTCTGTCAGCGGGGGCGAGTGCCCCTGAATATTTGACCGATGGTGTGTTGGCCGCTTTGCGCTCACGCTATGATGTCAATGTAAAAGAAGTCGAGGTCACCAAAGAGAAAGTGATCTTCCGCCTGCCCCGTCAATTACTGAATAAGTAGTTTCCTCGCCTCATGCCACGTAAACAAAAGAAATTGGAGGCCGGCGCATTGGACGGCGCTTTGGTTATTTACACGGACGGCGCCTGTTCCGGAAACCCCGGCCCCGGAGGATGGGGCGCTGTGCTGTATCATGGCAAGCGTTCAAAGGAACTCTTTGGCGGCGAAAAAGAAACAACGAATAACCGCATGGAATTGATGGGGGCCATCAAAGCCTTGGAAGCGATTAAACCGAGCTTTAAAGGACCTGTCGTCTTATTCACGGATTCAACTTATGTGCTCAAAGGCATTACCGAGTGGATCACGGGTTGGAAGAAACGCGGCTGGAAAAAGAGCGATAAAAAACCGGTGGTCAATAAAGATTTATGGCAACGTCTGGATGCGTTGAATGAGGCGCGGGAGGTACGATGGGAATGGGTCAAAGGCCATGCCGGAGATATCGGAAATGAAAAGGCCGATGAGTTAGCCCGACGCGGCATTCCCGACTAATTACGCAAAGCCCGAATTCATCGCACTCAAATTAACGGCAAAGCCACTATAAACCAGCAACTCATTGATGGCTTCATCGGGGTAATCATGCTCAAATTCCGTCACTCTGTGATTGAATTTAAATGTGCGCCAATTAAATTTGCTGTTAAATCGCAATAAGGGCTCTCCCGCCTCAGTTTTCAAAACCCAGCGTGGGCCAAACCATCCCTTTTGGGAAATTATAAAATGATCGCTCCCATTGCCATCAGAGCGTTTCAAGGAGAGGCTCACTCTACTCGTCCAATTGGAGTGTATCTGACCACAGGGCCGTCCGTTTTTTGAGATAGAGAATTTATTATTCAAGATCGAAAGCGGTTTAATAAGAATCGTCTGGCCGTTCACTTTGGCTCTCGCAGTTTTGGAAAACCAATTTCGGCTATAACGCACTTCAGAAAACGCGGCTTCATGACGTGCAATTTGAAAATCCCATTTATGGGACAATGATTGCAAGCGTATCATGACGTTCGCCCGCCCGTCTTTTCAATGGCCTCGTCTATATACGCCCTTATTAAATCAGGGCGAATATCATCCAAGTTTTTCATGCGCCATTGCCGCATCATTTTGGTTTTTCCGGGTTGGGCGTTCGTCAACACGTCTTGAGAGTCTTCGAGCTTGGCGCCTTCGAAAAACCATAAACCAAAATATCCTTTGAACCCGACAATTGCGACGACGTTTTTTCCGTCCGCGCTATAGGCCGGAAAAAGCCATTTCATGGCTTCATCCAACTCGAAAGATGTCACAATCTTTCTTAATTGCCTTTGCTCTTCGGGCCATAAGGAGAGCATTTCATAATAGTCGTCGACAGATTTTCCCATAAATCTCGCTCATAAATCTAAACTTCCACAACTTGCAATGTCGTGCCGACCACGTCAACGACGCGGAGTTCATCTCCTTTGGCCGCATTGCCTAAATCCATCATGGCTTGCCATTGCGTATCGCCGACTTGGACACGGCCACGTCCGGCATCAAAATCATTGACGGCTTTGACCCTCATGCCAATCATCGAGCGCGCACGGTCATTCAGATCAGATGGTTCCCCGCCCTTCATCATAGGCCGGAAATATTTGTGCCCGGCAAAGAGCAGGACTGTGCCGATGACGAAGAATAAAAGGAATTGCATTTCCCAACCAAGCGGTAAAACGAATACCATGACACCGACGATAAGGGCCGCAACGGCGGGCCAGAGAATATAAGTCGTCCCGGTTAAGACTTCGAGCGTTAGAAGGATAACGCCGAAAATCAGCCATTTCGTCCCGCTCATACCCTCAAGCACTTGGACTAAGACATTAGGTTCGGAATTCATTTCTTACTCACTTTCGCACCGCCCGCATCCAAGAGCGCACCAATCCCGCCAACGGTCGCAGCCAGGCTCGATAATTCGGCCGGAACAATAACCGTTTTCTGGTTGGGCGAGTTCGCCAATTGACTAAAGGCTTTGACGTAGTCTTGTGCTACGAAATAATTCACGGCATTTACGTCACCTTTGGCAATCGCAACGCTGACCATTTCGGTCGCTTTGGCTTCAGCCTCGGCTTCGCGCTCACGGCCTTCAGCATCCAGAAAGGCAGCATCACGGCGACCTTCCGCTTCGCGAATAGCCGCTTCTTTTTCACCTTCGGCGCGTAAAATCTGACTTTGTTTCTGGCCTTCCGCCATCAGGATATCAGCCCGCTTTTCACGCTCAGCTTTCATCTGCTTATTCATGGCTTGTGTAATGTCAGCCGGTGGGGACAAGTCTTTAATTTCGATCCGCGTAACTTTCGTGCCCCAAGGATCAGTGGCGCTATCGATGACGGTCAAAAGCTTCGCATTGATTTCATCACGGCGGGACAGAACTTCGTCCAAATCCATCGAACCAACAACGGTCCGCACATTGGTCAAGCAGAGATTTTTAATGGCATTATCCAGATTATTAACCTCATAAGCCGCCTGTCGGGCATCAATTACCTGAATAAAGACAACTGCATCGGCGGTGACCATAGCATTGTCTTTGGTAATCACGTCTTGAGACGGAATATCAATGACACGCTCGCGCATGTTCATTTGATAACCGATCTTATCAACAAACGGGACAATGAAGGTCAGGCCCGGCTTGAGTGTTCGCGTATAGCGACCAAATCGCTCGACAGTGTATTCCATACCCTGAGGCACCGCCTTTACGGCCTTTAAGGTGATGAAAACAATAAAGGCGACGAGCGCGATGAGTAGAATTTGTCCGGTTGTCATATAATCCCCTTCTGACGTTTATATATGTATGTGCAGGTCTTAGTTATTAAGAGCCTCCAGCATGTGCTCGGCGGAGCTCACTTTAAACTCGCCCGGTGCTTCAACAAATAAATGCTCCACGACGCCGTCATTCACGACCATAGCGTAACGTTGAGAACGCTGGCCCATGCCGAAGCCTGTGCCGTCGAGTTCCAAACCAATGTCTTTGGTAAAGTCACCATTACCATCAGCCAGCATGGCAACATTATTGCCAACTTCCTGCTGTTCGCCCCAAGCGCCCATGACGAACACATCATTGACGGATAAACAGGCAATTTCATCAATTCCGGCCGCTTTCAGATCACCCGCTTTTTCGACAAAGCCCGGTAAATGTTTGGCAGAACAGGTTGGTGTAAAGGCCCCCGGCACGGCGAAGAGAGCGACTTTTTTCCCGGAAAAAATATCACCCGTCGATTTGGGCTCCGGGCCGTTTTCACCAAAGGTCATAAAGCTTGCTTTGGGTAAGGTGTCACCAATTTTGATGCTCATAATTCTCTCTCTTATTTAAAATCTTGTCCCATAGATATGGGGGTGGTGCGCCGTTTTGGCAAGACAGGTTGAAAGGATTTCGAAAAACACCATCTTAGGCTCATGAGCAAAGACCCAACACCCAAGAGCGTAAAACAGCCAACATCATCAGATTATTTCGGCGGGCGGTTTCTTCTGGCAACACCCGCCATGGGTGACCCTCGTTTTAAAAACGCGCTGATTTATATCTGTTCCCATGACAGGAGCGGTGCGATGGGTATCACCATCAATAAATCCAAATCAGGCCTGCATCTCTCAGACCTTTTGGATCAGATTGGTGTCGAAGGCCAAATCAGAGTCGCAGACACACCCGTTTTAAACGGTGGGCCCGTTGATATTGACCGGGGGTTTGTTCTGCATTCTGCCGATTACTTCAAAGAAGAGACGAGCTTGAAACTGACAGAGACCCTTATGCTCACTTCCACCAAAGACATTTTAGAGGCGCTTGTGAAAGAGGAGGCTCCGAAAAAGGCGATGCTCGCCATTGGTTATTCGGGTTGGGGACCGGGGCAATTGGAAACTGAAATCAGTCAGAATGCTTGGTTGGTGTTGGACGCTGATGAAACCATGATTTTTGATGAAAACCTCTCCGCCAAACGCGAACAGGCTTTTGACGTTTTGGGGATTTCCCCTGAAGCTTTATCCTTCATGGGTGGAAGAGCGTAAGGTCAGTCCGAGCTTAGCTTGGCAAAGATCAGATGATCACGCCAGCATTTATCAATTTTCAAATACCCTCGGGCCACACCTTCGCGCACGAAATTTTGTGACTCCAATACCGTAATGGAGGCCTGGTTATCGGGCTGAACCGCCGCCTCTATGCGGTGCAAGCCCAGCGTTTCAAACCCGAAACGTGTTACCGTGGCAACGGAACTACGGGCAAATCCATTACGGGCAAAACGCTGCCCGACCCAATATCCCAAACGCGCAGTTTGGGCACTTCCGCGTTCAATATGGGTCAGGTTACACGCCCCGACCAGGATTTCATCACGTCCATAGAAAATGTGGAAAGGATAGGCCTGCCCATTTTGCACGAGCTTTTTAAAGCGCGACAGCCGTGTGCGATAGGCAATGCGGTTTATCTGCGTATCGGACAGGCCCGGCTCCCATGGAGCCAGCCAGTCTTTATTCTCCCGCCGAAGCGTTGACCAAGCTTCGAAATCAGCCCAACGGGGGTGGCGCAATGTAATCGCGCCGCCTGTGGCTTGACCTTTCAACATCGTATGAATGGAAGCATGAGCCATTGTGACGTCAATGCCCTATCGGAAGCTCAGTCGCCCGGCACGTTTATGCAGGATCAAATATATAATCAGAAAGATGAGCGCAAATGACCACCAAGTCAGCATGTAATCAAAATGATTATTCGCAATTTCAGGACGTTGTACGGGCAAGTCAGACGCGTCGCCGCCCTCTACGTCGACAGAGTCAATGTAATAACCCTTAATCAAAGCCCCGTCTAAGCCGTCATACCAATTACCGAGTTGGTCAAAATGGAAATAGCGATTTCTGTCTTTACTCGCCTTTGACTTTACCCATGATTCGACGCGGCCCATAGAATAGGCTTTGCGCACATAACCCGTATAGATTTGCGTGTCTGCCGCCGCCACCACAGCCTCGTAATCTGTGCGCGTATGGACATTGGCCTCCCCTAATTTTGCCAAAATGGTCACACCATTCCCTTTTAGAGGTTCTATGATATCCCAATAGACGCCGCCTCTTTGGGAGGAATAGAGTCGCCATGATTTCGCTCCTGCCACCGGTGCGGCCATAAACTCGATACGACGAAAATCGACAGGATCTTTTTGTATAATAGCCCGTTCGAGCGCGGAGAGCGATTTGAGAGGCGGTGCCGTGACGGAAGCTTCGATCTCAGCGAGTAAAGCCGTCTTCCACTGCAAACGCTGATATTGCCAAAGCCCGAGACTGATCAGAATGGCCAAAGATATGAGCAAAACAAGGCTCAGCCCCGGCATAGGTCGGAATTGAAAAGAGCGTGATGTCAAAGATTTATCCCTCTTTCATATTGGTTGTTGGGTTGGAAGGACGGTCCGCATTTTGCGCGGCGCTCTGATTTTGACGAATTTGCGCATTGCGAATTTCGCGGGCCTTATTCACCCAAGCCAGATTGAACATAACACCGCGTAAAAGCCTCAAGAAAATGAGGCAGGATAGAATAATAATCGGTGTCCAAATCAGCAAGGTGAGCCATGTTGGAGCGTCAGTCAGTAATTGAAATGCCAAAGCCATAGGGACAATGAAAATTCCAACGATAAATATAACGAAAATAGCAGGGCCGTCTCCTGCGTCTTCATTGCGAAAATCTGCACCACAAGCTTCGCAACCTTCCCTAAATGTCAGAAAGCCTGCAAAGAGCAGGCCTTCACCACATTCCGGACATCGGCCTTTCAGGCCGCTTTCCATAGCGGGAGGACGTCGCGCCATTTACGCGCCGCCCATTTAAACCTTAGGCACCTGTCGCAAAGACGACATAAACAAAAGCGAACAGGAACAACCAGACGACGTCAACAAAATGCCAATACCAAGCCGCAGCTTCGAGACCGAAATGTTTATCAGCGCGTAAGCCACCTTTGAGCAAACGCCCCCAACAGACGAGCAAGAAGATCGCACCGATCAAAACGTGTAGACCGTGGAAGCCTGTTGAGAGGAAGAAGGCAGAACCATAAGCGTCATTGGCTAACCAAGGCTCATGTCCTTCCAAACGGTGGTCGAACAAGATCTTATATTCAATCGCCTGTAGGGCGATGAAGAAGAAGCCCAAAAAGACTGTCAGACCCAAGCCCCATTTAGCCGCTTTGCGATCACCATGGATCAAAGCATGGTGAGCCCACGTCACGGTTGTACCGGACAGTAAAAGAATAAGCGTGTTCATCAATGGCAAATGCCAAGGGTTCACGGATTCAACACCCGGCGCCATATTTGTGGCATATTCAGTCGCGTTTGGAAGAATATCAGTATTCCATTTCGCGCGCATCTCATGGAACAATCCTGTTTCGAAGAACATCCAGAACCACCCGACAAAGAACATGGCTTCCTGCATGATGAACATAATCATGCCATAGCGCAGACCGATATCGACAACGGGTGTATGATCTCCCGCCGCAGACTCGCGTGCCACATCGCGCCACCAGCCAAACATGACATAAGCCGCGAAAAAAGAGCCCGCTAAAAGAATGATCCATCCGCCGGAGACGGAGCCATCACCCACCAAGGTTGAGGTCCATGTATCCAAGCCCTTTGCAAAGAAAAACTCTGACATATTATTGTCACCGGTGCGGGGGGTTAGCCCCGCAAAAAAGACAACCATGCCAAGACCCCAAATCAGGGCTGCGATTCCTGAAAGGAAAGGCCAAGGGCTCGGTGGAATCAGATGATAGTCGTGTTCGACGGCATGTCCGGCCATGATAATATCCCTTATGGATGATTCTCTGAACATCGCCCGTTATCGGGCGCAAATAGTTTGTACAGGCTATAAACAAGGGCGCGGCGCAAGACAATACGCTTCATCCTGTTTTATGGCTCAAATTACGTAGCCCAATTGCCGCAGAAACGCTTTGATTTAACCTCTAAAGACCCCAATCAAAGCTAGTCGAGATCGATTTCGGCATTTGAGCCCGTGCTCTGCGCGGCGGCCTGAGCTTCGGCATCAGATTCAAAAAACGTGTAGCTTAATGTGATCTCTTTAATATCATCATTTCTGTCATCGTCATCCATTTGTGAGTCGACGAAAAACAGCACTGGTAGAGGCAATTCCTGCCCCGGTTGAATGGTTTGTTCTTCGAAACAAAAACAATCCGTTTTCACAAAATAAGGAGCGGCCTTAATCGGTGTGACATTGAAATTTGCAACGCCCACAATGGGCTTTGTGCCTTCATTTTTCACAGTGTAATAAGCCAGACCGGATTGACCCAATCGGATATCCATAGAGCGTTGATCCGGTTTGAATTGCCACGGCAACCCGCTGGCCACGTTGGAATCAAATTTGACAGTGACTTTGCGGTCAATCACTTCGGAAAAGTTTTCTTCCGCTTGTTGCGTTGTCCCGCCATAGCCGGTCACGCGACAAAATGTGTCGTAAAGCGGGTCAGAAGCAAAACCGAGCCCGAGCATAGCCACGCCTACACCCGCTAAGATCAACATTGTTTTCTTATTGGCTTCCATTGTTCAGCCTATGCACTCTCTATAAATTTGAACTGCGACCTATTGGGATTTCGGAATCTCTCCCGAAGACACCATGGTGATGAAAACAAACAACATAAAGGCCGCCAAAGCCAGTGCTATTGCCACATTGCGACGATTTCTCGCTTTTAACTCAGCCGCTGTCGGCTCGACAAATTTTGTCGGTTTCTCTCTATATTCCTGCATTACACAAACCCTCTCAACAGACCCTCAGCCGCCAGAACGCCGAAAATCGCAAATAAATAAATGATGGAATAGGCGAACAGATTACGGGCGGCCCGATCCCCTTTTTGAACGGCGTAAAGCGATGCTTCATCGGAAGCCGCGTCGCGCTCGCCGGCCCGAGACTGCCAGACCTTAAATGCCAAAGCCATAAAGCCGATATTTAAACCAATAGCGGCGACCGCATATAAACGCCCACCCAGCCCTGTGTATAAAGGCACCAGACAGACAGCAAAGAGGAGAACCGAATAGATAAAAATCTGTAAGCGTGTAGATTTCGCTCCGGCGACATTTGGCATCATCGGAATACCGACACGACCATAATCCCCTGTTTTATAAAGTGCCAATGCCCAGAAGTGAGGCGGTGTCCACATAAAGGTAATCATAAAGAGGATGACACTATCAAGCGTAATGTTCCCGGTGACAGCGGCATAACCAATCATAGGCGGGAAAGCGCCGGCCGCCCCGCCAATAACGATATTTTGCGGCGTGGAGCGTTTGAGCCACATTGTATAAATCACAAGATAAAAGAAAATCGTAAAGGCCAGAAGCGCCGCCGCGACAATGTTGGATGCTACATAAAGCATCCAAACAGACGCGGCTGAAATAATAATACCAAAGCCAAGTGCATTGCGCGGACGCATTTTGCCCTGTGGTAAAGGGCGTTTCTTGGTGCGGGACATTTGCGCATCAATGTCAGCATCATACCACATATTCAGCGCGCCTGACGCGCCTGCGCCTGCGGCGATACAAATGATAGACGCAATCGCCTTCCATAGGGGCATCACATCAGGCGCACAAACCAAGCCCGCCCATGCCGTGAAAACGACGAGGCTCATAACACGGGGTTTCATCAAGGCGAAATAATCGCGCGGTTCGGCCAAACTTAAACCTGCGGCCTGCGCGACGGGCATATAGTCTTCCGGGGCTGTATCAGGGATACCCTGTTGGCTCATGACGGTTCACTCTTCTTTGGGGCGACTCTATCCCCTATCGGGCGCTTTTTCACAAGGGCTTCTATGATAACAATGAAAAATGCCGCAGCACTGATGAGACACAAGATGGCCCCAAGGGTCGATAATGTATTGAGCCAAGAGAATTGATCCGGCGCCTCATAATAGCGTCTGGGCATGCCCTGAAGTCCGATAAAATGTTGAGGAAGCAAAATTAAGCTCACACCAGTAAAGAATAATCCGAACTGAGAGACCGCTAAGCCTCTATGGCATTTATATTGCGTGAGCTTAGCGAACAGCCAGTAAAGCATGGCGAAAAGCAGAAACAGGCACGCGATTGTCAAAATATAATGAAAATGAGCCACAACATAATATGTGTCGTGGAAGGCCATACTCTGATCGAAATATGTTTGAAACATACGCGACCCTAAAATCGTCAATATTACGTTCAAGAAAACCATTACCACCAATCCAAATATCCAAAGACGGGGAATTGAAAATTTCAAATCGATAGGACGACTACAAAATGCGGCGAAACGCGGCGATAATCGGCGAAGAAGCAAAAAAACACAAATAGCGAAGATGAGCAAAAGCGGAAGAAAAATTTCGGGATGACCAATAAACCAAATGAAGTGCTGAAACGCTATTGGGTCACCACCGGACGATGTCTCGAAAAACGTCTCTGGCTTGGACTGACAGCCACTCACAAGAAAAGCCGCCATCAATGAAGAGGCGGCTTTTATGAATTTAGTCAGAGCCATCTGCTCTTTCGTTTCTACGGGAATGAGCCCCTAGTGGGAATCATTCTCTTCAATGCGCGGAAGTGTATTGAATTGGTGATAAGGCGGTGGGGACGGCAAAGTCCATTCCAACGTTGTGGCGCCTTCGCCCCAATAATTCGCTTCGACTTTACGACGGACGATGAAGGCCTCGATCAACATTAAGAAGAAGAAGGCAACACCCGCCAGAGTAATCAAAGCACCGGCAGACGAGACTTGGTTCCAAAGAGCAAACTCTTCCGGATATTCAATGTAACGACGTGGCATACCGTTCATTCCCAAGAAATGCTGCGGGAAGAAGATGACATTCACGCCGATAAAGAAGAGCCAGAAATGCGCACCGGCCAGCCATTTATTATACATGACGCCGAACATTTTACCGAACCAGTAATAGAAACCCGCAAAGATACCGAACACAGCGCCCATAGACAGAACGTAATGGAAGTGAGCCACAACATAATATGTATCATGCAGGTAAGTATCGACACCGGCATTGGCGAGAACCACACCGGTAACGCCCCCGATGACAAAGAGGAAGATAAAGGCGAGCGCCCACTGCATCGGAATTGTGTAACGGATAGAGCCGCCCCACATCGTCGCGAGCCATGAGAAAATTTTCACCCCTGTCGGCACCGCAATCACGAGTGTCGCCGCCAAGAAGTAAGCCTTCAGATCCACATCCATACCGACTGTGTACATGTGGTGAGCCCACACAACGAAGCCGACAACACCAATCGCAACCATAGCATAAGCCATGCCGAGATAACCAAAGATTGGCTTGCGGGAGAATGTTGAAATAATATGAGAGACAATACCAAAGGCCGGCAAGATCATGATGTACACTTCAGGGTGACCGAAGAACCAGAATAAATGCTGGAACATTTGCGGGTCACCGCCACGTGCCGGATCAAAGAATCCTGTCCCACCGTCAATACGGTCAGTGAACAACATGAACAAAGCCGCCGCCAAGACCGGCAAAGCCAAGAGCAGTAAGAAAGCCGTGACCAAAACAGCCCAAGCAAAAAGCGGCATTTTGTGCAGGGTCATACCCGGTGCACGCATGTTAAGGATTGTCGTGATGAAGTTAATCGCCCCAAAGATGGACGAGAAACCTGCCGCCAATAGACCGATAATAATGAAGTCAAAGGCTGGTCCGGGTGATCCGGTGGTCGAGAGCGGCGGATACATCACCCACGAGCCCCCAAAGCCATCGCCTTCTGCCGCCCCCGGCACGACGAAACTGATTAACAAACAGATCAAAGCTGTCGGCAAAAGCCAGAAAGACAGATTATTCATACGCGGGAACGCCATATCCGGCGCACCGATCATAATCGGGACAAACCAGTTGCCGAAACCCCCAATAAGCGCTGGCATCACCATGAAGAAAATCATGATCAAACCATGCATGGTCACATAAACAAGATAGGTATGCTCATTAGAAAAGATTTGGATGCCCGGCTCTGCCAATTCCATCCGCATCATAAATGAGAGGAAGCCGCCAATTAGGCCCGAGATAATCCCGAAAATCAGGTAAAGCGTCCCGATATCCTTATGGTTTGTTGAGTAGAACCAACGAGCAAAAAAGCCCGGCTTTCCATCATCATACATACCTTCGTCATTGTCACTGATTGCAACCATGATGTCTGTCCTTCGTTCTAACGTCTTTGCGTTATTCTTTAATTCTTGTCTTTAGTCGCGAGCGGCGACTGTTGCAGCATTATTGGTATTCACAGCGACAGCATCACCGAATGATCCATCATTGGCGACCCAACGCGCAAATTCTGCTTTGCTGACCACTTTAACTTCGATCGGCATTTTATAATGTAGAATACCGCAAATCTCTGAACACTGTCCGTAGAATGTGCCTTCTTTATAGACTTCAAACCATGTCTCATTGATGATGCCCGGCACGGCGTCCATTTTAACGCCGAAACTCGGAACGGCCCAGCTGTGCATGTTATTGACCGATGTGACGAGCACTTTCACTTTCGTCCCTACAGGGACAACAAGTGGAGCGTCTGTTCCCAAAAGGTAAGGTTTGCCCTGCGCTTCCGCTTCCGCTTTTTCGAGCGGGTTCGATGTAATCTCATCGATATTTTCGAAATCGGGATAAGTATAACCCCAGTTCCATGTATTGCCGATCGCTTTCACGGTGAGTTCCGTCTCAGGCAAATCATCCTGCATATAAAGCAGCTGCATACTCGGCACGACCATAATCAAAAGCAAGATAACCGGAACAATCGTCCAGATAACTTCAATCAATGTGTTATGTGACGTCTTGGACGGCACTGGATTGGCCTTTTCGCGGAAGCGGATCATGATGTAGCCCATCAAAATCGTCACAAAAGCCACAATCAGACAAATGATAACAAAGACAATGTTATGCACTTTGATCAATTCGTCCATTACCGGCGTGGCTGACTCCTGAAACCAAATAGAATCCTGTGTTGGGCCACCAACAACATCTTGGGCTTGGGCGGCCAAAGCGCCGAGCGCTGTCAGAGCTGTGCCACCGAATAATGCTTTTAAAAACCGCATTTGGTCCTCTTCCACTTAAATGACGCCGATTCTTCAGCGTCGAAGATTACATAATGGCAATAGCACACAAAGTCGTGAAGAGACTGCGCCGCGTATTGTCGCATTTCCGCGGTTGTCTATCGCGGCAGAGCCCTTAGATAAAGAGGCAAAGTTATAGAAAGCCGTGTAAATGAAAGATTTTGTCTTTGAAGAGAGCGATTTAAGCGCAGAACAGGCGCAAATCATTCTTAATAACACCCTGCAAGGCGCCGATGACGGCGAATTATTCGTTGAACGCTCGGCTTCGGAGTCGCTGACATTTGATGATGGGCGATTAAAGACCGCCAGTTTTGATACGTCGCGCGGATTTGGCCTGCGCTGCGTTGCAGGAGACACATCCGGCTTCGCCCAAGGCACAGAAATGAGCGAAGGAGCCCTTGCCCGCGCCTCACAAGCCGTGGTCATGGCGAAACAAGGTTATGACGGCACATTGGCCGCCTCCCCCCGACGCAGTAACATCAAACTCTATCCTGATATTGACCCTGTCAGTCATCCGGGCTTTGGGTTGAAAGTCGAGCTTTTGGAAGAGATTGATGCCTATTGCCGTACCCTCGACCCTTCTGTCGTGCAGGTCACAGCTACATTGTCTGCGACGCGGCGCAATATTGCAATCTTACGCGCAGGCGGTGAACGCTATGATGATATCCGTCCGCTGGTCAGATTAAACATCGCCATTGTTGCCGAGAAAAACGGCCGACGCGAACAAGGCTATGCGGGCGCAGGCGGACGCAAACCTTATGACGGTTATATTGATCCTGATTTCTGGAAACCCATGGCCCGCGAGGCCTTGCGTCAGGCCCAAGTCAATCTCGACTCTGTTCCTGCCCCCGCAGGGCAAATGGATGTCGTGCTTGGCCCCGGTTGGCCGGGCGTGCTGTTGCATGAAGCTATGGGACACGGATTGGAGGGTGATTTCATCCGCAAGGGGACATCTGCTTTCGCCAATATGTTGGGGGAACGCGTGGCCGCCCCAGGAGTGACAGTTGTTGATAATGGCACAATTGAAGGCCGACGCGGCTCTCTCACGATTGATGATGAAGGCACGCCGACATCCAACACCGTTTTGATTGAAGACGGCATTTTAAAAGGCTTTATGCAAGATCGACTGAATGCCCGGTTAATGGGCGTTGAGCCCACAGGCAATGGACGCCGGGAAAGCTTTGCGCATACCCCCATGCCGCGCATGACGAACACCTATATGCTAGGCGGGGACAAAGACCCGAAAGAAATGCTCGCCGATTTGGAAGATGGCATTTACGCCACGAATTTTGGCGGCGGTCAGGTCGATATCACAAGCGGTAAATTTGTTTTCCAATGTACTGAAGCCTATCGTGTGAGGAAAGGTGAGGTCGGAGAAGCTTTAAAAGGTGTGACCTTGATTGGTGACGGGCCCTCTGTTTTGACCCAAATCCGCCATGTCGGGAATGATATGGAACTAGATCCCGGCATCGGTGTTTGCGGAAAAGCCGGGCAAGGCGTGCCTGTCGGTGTCGGCCAACCGAGCCTCTATGTCGAGAACTTGACGGTTGGCGGAAGCGCGGCCTAGCGACCTATAAAGGCCCGCCATATTTTCATTGGTTTCCTCCACCTAAACGTCAGATGAACATAAACGCATCTATCTTAGGTTAAGACTCGCTTCCCTCCCTTCTCCTGCCTATATGAAAGACAGGTCGATATTTTAGGAGGAAGACTATGAGTGGATTAAACCTGATGGACATGATTATGTCCGCAGCCGGGGGACAAGCCCCGCAGCAAATGGGTCAGCAATTTGGCCTTGATGCCCAACAAAGCCAAAGCGCGATTGCCGCTTTGCTTCCGGCAATTTCTTCGGGATTGAAGCAAAATGCATCTTCCCCTCAAGGTCTGGCAGGTTTACTGGGCGCTTTGCAAAAAGGCTCACACAGCCAATATCTCGAAAACCCTGAGCAATTAGCAGCACCTGCTGCTATTCAAGAAGGTAATGGCATTTTGGGGCATTTATTTGGATCAAAAGAAGTCAGCCGCGCTGTTGCCGGTCGCGCCGCCGAACAATCCGGTGTCAGTTCAGACGTTCTCAAGAAAATGCTGCCAATGGTCGCCATGATGGCTATGGGAAGCTTGGGCAAACAAACAAGCCAACAACAGCAAGGCGGCGGCATGCAAGCCATGCTCGGCCAAATGGCGATGCAGCAATTAATGGGCGGTGGCGCAAAAGCCGGTGGCTTGGGCGGCATGCTCAGCGGACTTCTCGGTGGTGGCGCTCGCAAAGCTCAGGCCCAACAACAGCAAGCCCATCAACAAGGCCTCGGCCTTTTGGGTAAAATGTTGGACGCCGATGGCGACGGCAATACCATGGACGACATTCTCGGCATGATGATGAATAAACGATAATCAATAGATTTATCGCAAATAAAAAGCCCGCTCAATTTGAGCGGGCTTTTTTTATGGATTTTATCAATTTCCAATTACGTGGAAGCGGTCAGCCTTTCGGCTTCAGAATTCGCATCCTCCAATTCTTTCTCCCAACCTTTGGTGAACATACCGACGAGAAGAACAACAGCGCCAACACCTATGACAAAAGTTGAAATGGTCGTGAAGAGCGAAGGCATCTCGGCAACATTTTCAGGATCGAAACCACCGGCCAAAAGACCCGCAATGATATTCCCCATCGAATAGGTGAGCACGAACAGCCCCATTAACTGCGCCATATAACGCTTGGGAGATAATTTACTTACCGCTGACAGAGCGATCGGGCTGAGCCACAGCTCACCAACCGTGTGAAGGAAATAGGTGAGCACCAACCAGAACACTGTGACATTACCTGATGCTGCGGCACGCGCTGCATAAATCATAACCACAAAGCCGAGACCCATAATGATGAGGCCAACACCCATCTTTATGCCATAAGCCGGTGTCGCGAGGCGTCTACCCAACCACAGCCAAAAATAGACGAAGAAAGGTGTCAGCAAAATAATAAACCAAGAGTTGATACTCTGAAGCCATGTTGTTGGCATTTCCCAACCGAAGACATTGCGGTCCACGAAATCACGACCAAACAAATTCAGTGAGGACCCCGCTTGTTCGAAACCTGACCAGAAACAGGTCGAGGCTATACAAACCAACAACAACGCCAGCATGCCTTTTTTCTCAACACCAGACAATTTTCCGCCGAAATAGATGAAACAGAAATAGGCAATGAAAATACAGATAAAGGCAACGGTGACACCTTTGGAGATCGCAATCGGATCAATAGTCATTCTGCCTGTCAACATAAGGGCCGTCACAATCGTCAATCCGATTAGGAAAACAGCAATCGCCATCCAGCTATTTCGTTTCCCTGTCGGCCCCATAGGCGATGCAGGAAGTTCACCCGCGCCTTTTAATGTCGGCTTTGTGAAATGGAAAACAATCAGACCAAAGGCCATACCCACGGCTGCAGCCCCGAAACCATAGTGCCAACCTACTTTTTCGGCCAAGCCACCACAGACCATATAACCGATAATAGAGCCGATATTGATGCCCATATAATAAAGCGCATAACCACTATCGCGACGCTCATCATCCGAACTGTATAGTTGACCGACCAAAGCCGAGATGTTGGGTTTGAGCAACCCTGTTCCGAGAACAACCAAAATCAGACCGATAAAGAATGTCGGCGTACTGGGAATGGCCAAGACAATATGACCACACATAATGACGATACCGCCATACCACACCGCTTTTTGTGAGCCAATTAATCGATCGGCCATCCACCCTCCGGGCAGACCCATAAAATAAACAGAAGCTGTATAAAGACCGTAAATGGCAAAAGCAGTCGCTGTGCCAATCGCAAGGCCGCCTTCAAGAATTGTGGCTGTCATGAACAAGACGAGCATGCCGCGCATGCCATAATAACTCATACGCTCCCACATCTCGGTGACAAAAAGGTTCATCAACCCCATTGGGTGACCAAAGAACCTCGTATCGCGCTTCGCTAGTCCTGCCCCTGCGTTTACGGTATCTACCATAACACTCCCCTATTTAATATGTGACTTGTGGTGTCGACTTTTAGTGTCGCCACCTATCTTGCTCGACCTTTGACATAAAGAAAACAGCCACGCAAACCCCTTAACTCATTAACTCTGGAATTATTTGCCTTTGTGTTTTGCGGTTCAACAGGATTTCTACCTGCAAATTTCGCGTGCTTTTTTATTGAATTGTCAATCTATTATGATTAGGGCAGTTCAAATTTTTGTGGGACATTCGTTGAATATCTTTTGGCGTCATTCAGTTTCGGCCTTGCCCCTTCCTGTTTTGGGTCGAGCTATGCGTTCAACTCTTGGCGTAAGCTTGGGTCTCATTTCTGCCTCCTTCCCTGTTAATGCCTTTGCTCAAACATCCAGCTCTCCTGAACAGGTCGCAGCCGATAGCAGCTTACAGGCCGTTTACACGCCCGCTGATTTTGAACAATTTCAACCCACAACTGCACGCGATATGGTCAGCCGCATTCCCGGCTTTACGTTACAGGGCGATGAAGGCGAAGAACGGGGGTTCGGACAAGCCTCGTTGAATATCCTGATTAACGGCCGACGTCCCTCCGCAAAATCATCTGATGCCAGCGATATTTTGGCCCGCATTCCAGCCGATACCGTCACGCGTATTGAAATCGTGGATGGTGCCTCATTGGACATTCCTGGCCTCTCGGGGCAAGTTGCCAACATCATTGCCAAATCCGGTTCGCTCTCGGGCAGTTGGCGTTATGCCGCGCGATTCGAAGAAGGCACGGAGCCGCAAATCCTAGAGGGGGCCGTGAACTTGTCCGGCAAGCGCGGTAATCTGGATTATGTGATCGGATTAGAAGCCGGGCAATTCACCTTTACCGAAACAGGGCCGGAACAATTTTTTGATGGCGATCTGAACCTTATTCAAGACCGCTTCGAAGACGCCGCTTTTCAACAACAACAACCCTCTGCCAATATAAATCTAACGTTAAACCGCCTGAACGGTGACGTGGCTAATTTGAACCTCTCGGGCGCGCTTCGGAATCGGAATGAGCGGATTGTCGAAACCTTCACCGCCATTGACCCTGACTCCAGCACAGGCCTGTCCGTAGGTCGAAACGGCGAAGATGAGTACCGCTATGAAATCGGTGGTGACTATACCACCGCTTTTGACCTTTGGGGTCAAAACGGACGCCTTAAGCTTATCGGCCTTCACAGTTTAGAAAATTCTGAATTTGACCGCAATTTCGCTTTTGACGAAACGGGCGAACCCATCACCATATCCAATTTTCTTCGCGATGATGTGGAAACCGAATATATTGGACGCACGGAATATACGTGGGCCAGTGGCGAGACAATGGATTGGGCTTTTGCAGCGGAAATTGCCTTTAACAAGCTGGAAAGTGACACGCAATTTTTCGTTGATGATGACGCCCCAACCAAAGACCGTGTTGAGGTTGAGGAAACCCGATTGCAGACGAATTTAACGCAAAGCTGGGCGCTGACAGATCGCATAAATCTGCAAACATCATTGGGCGCGGAATATTCCGAAATAAGTGTTGCGACCTCGGCGGCAAAAGCCGAAACCTTCTTCCGCCCCAAAGGCTTTATCAGTGGCTCTTACACTCTTTCCCCAACCTATACATGGCGCGCGAAAATCGAGCGGTCCGTCGGGCAACTTAATTTCGGCACGTTTGTCTCCACGGTCAATTTAACCGAAGGCAACGCCAATCAGGGCAATGCCACCGTTCCCGATCAAAGATGGCAGGGCGAAATCGAATTAGAACGTATCGACAGTACAGGCATTTCAGGCAATATTCGGGCCTTTATTGATTTCGTCGAAGATCCGCTAGACCGTATTCCGATCACATTGGATGATGGCTCGATTGTTGAAGGGCCGGGCAATCTGGACTCCGCCACGATTTATGGTGTGAATGCGAATATGACATGGGTGATGGACTCCATCGGCCTCAAAGGTTTGCGTCTTGAAGCGGATGGACAAGTTTCCGACAGCTCTATTGAAGACCCCGTCACGGGGCGTGACCGCGCTATTAACTCAACGCTTTTGTGGGAATATGATGTCGAATTACGTCACGACATTCCGGACACATCTTGGGCATGGGAGGTCGAAGTTGAACAAGCCCGCGTCAGTGAATTTTTCCGGGTGAGCGAAATCTTTGATACGCGGTTCATCAAACCTGAAACCCGGCTTTCAGTTATTCATAAAAATATATTCGGCATGGAATGGACCGTCTCTCTGACCAATATTTTTAATTTTGAGGCGCAGCGCGAAAGACGCATTTTCTCTGCCGACCGCACCGGCGATTTATTGCAAGTGGAACGGTTTAACCGTCAACGTGGTCGACGGTTTTCGATTACCCTGCGAGATACATTTTAAGAGATAAGCGCCTCAAGCGTCCCGAGCGCCCTTTCCACTCATAACCTTTCGGCTATTTAACAAAACTCTATTTGGAAAGATTACATATGTAATCTAAAGGAGTGCTGTTCGAAAGGGGAACGTTATAATGTTGCAGCACGATAAGGCGTTTCAGGCCGCGAGACCCAGTCGCCATTTTACACGCCGATCTCAAAAACTTCTCTCTTATTCTATGATTTCGCTTATTCTAGGATCCGCATTAGCGGGCCCAACTTTTGCGCAGGATAATTCGTCACAAGACAATTCATCACTGGACAATTTAGCCGAGATTGAAGCCCAAGCGCTCAACTCGCAAAGTTTTGGTGCGGCCTATTTTGAACAATACGCCCCTGCCACCGCACTCGACATGATAAGCCGCATTCCGGGATTTAACTTAAGCGATGCCAATTTTCAGCGGGGCTTAGGTCAGAACGGAGCGAATGTTCTGATTAATGGCGACAGGTTGACCGGTAAGACCAATGTCGGCGATCAACTCTCACGCATTGCGGCGACGAATGTCGTAAAAATTGATATTGTCGATGGGGCGTCATTGGACATTCCCGGCTTGGCCGGACAGGTCGCAAATATCACAACGAAATCAACGGGATTGTCAGGCACATTTGAATGGTCTCCGGAATTCAGACCCCGCTTAAAACCGAATTATCTTCGGGGTAATGTAAACCTCTCGGGTGAAACCGGTAATCTGACTTATACTTTAGGGTTGAAAAACGATGCCTTTCGGAGCGGGACCTATGGATTGGAAACGCTCACTGAAGCCGACGGAACCCTATTCGAAACCCGTGATGAGGTGAATCGCAATTATGGAGAAAACCCTGGCGCAACAGTGGACCTGACGTGGAAACCCAAAACGGATCACATTGCCAACCTTAATTTTGAAATTAATCAGTTTACGTTTGACGGGACGGAAAGTTCTATCCGCGAAGCACAAACGACCCGTGGCGAAGATATTTTCACCTTTTTCAAAAACTCCGAAGACGAATGGAATATGTCCATTGGCGCAGATCATGAATTGCCTTTATCCTTATTCACAACAAAGGGTCGGCTGAAAACCATCGGGTATTACCGGTTTGAAAGCTCCCCGACAGTATCCCAATTCGAAGCCTTTGAAGAAGGGGAACGCGTTTCAGGGTCACGGTTCGAACGCCAAGCCGATGAGGCAGAAACTATTTTGCGAACAGAGTATTCCTGGGCTCCGCAGGACGGGCGGGATTGGCAATTCGCCGTTGAAGGCGCGTTTAATTATCTTGATATTGACGCTGCATTAAGTGAGCTGGAAAATGACATCTATGTGCCGCAAACGCTAAGCGGGGCCTCGGCACGTGTTGAAGAAAAACGGGCGGAAACCACGCTGACCCATAGTCGCGCTTTGTCCTCAAAATGGGATATTCAGGCCTCACTCGGTTTGGAATATTCTGAACTCGCACAACAAAGCGCTGACAGTTCGGATGGAACAAGCCGTGACTTTATTCGCCCCAAAGGGTTTTTGACCGCGACTTATAAACCCAAAGAAGGCCGACTTTGGCGCGCCAAAATTGAACGCCAAGTCGGGCAGTTAAATTTCTTTGATTTCATCGCCTCTGTTAATTTAAATAATGACGAAGCCAATAGCGCCAATGCAGAGCTGAAACCTTCTCAAAGCTGGCGGGGGGAACTCGCCTATGAGGTCGATTTCGGCAAAGGGAATGCTTGGAACACGGTCTTAGACGGCAGCATCATTTCAGATCTCGTTGACCGCATTCCTGTCGGTGATAATGGGGACGCCGTCGGCAACCTGGAAAGTACAGCCTATAATTATGCCCTTCACAGTGATGTGACGCTTAAAGGCGAAGATTGGGATTTAAATGGTGTGGAGCTGAATGCCGGTTTCGGGTTGCACTTCTCACATCTTGATGACCCGATTGAGAATTTCGACCGCCGCTTAAATGGGGACAGTAAATGGCATTGGGACGTTGCGTTGCGGCATGATGTGCCCAAGACGGATTATGCTTATGGCTTTCAACTCAGCCAGCAACGTAATGCGCCGCGTTACCGCCTCTCCAACATCAACCTCTTCGTTTATAAAGGCCCTTTTGTCGGAATCTTTGTCGAACATAAAGACATTCTAGGGATGCGCCTGAACCTTCAGCTTAACAACCTTTTGGAAAGCAGTGATGATTTTGAACGCAAAATTTTCACCGACCGGCGGGATGTCGGCGTGCTCGATTTCACAGAAAGTCGGGAGCGGGAATTTGGCGTCCTCTTCCGCGCTAATTTAAGCGGCACGTTTTAGTGTCAGTGGAATTTAAAACCGATCCTAATAAATACATTCCTTATAGGTGCGGAATATATCATAGTCCCAAGCGCCTTTAAATTGGCGGATTAACCTGTCGGCGTTGCTTTCTCCCAAAAGAGCCATGCGGTCGAGGTCTTGTAGGAAAACAGTTTCGTTTTCACCATGGGCATTGAGTTTGTTCCGCGCATTAAGACCGGCACGGGAAATTTCCAAAATATCTTTGGCAATGTCCTGAAGGGTTTTATCCCTGAACGGCGTCTGAAAACCATGGCGAGCCACATCCACACGTAAAGACTGCCTTTCTTCTTCGCTCCAATCTTTGACATAATCCCAAGCCGCATCCAAAGCAGACTGGTCATAGAGCAAGCCGACCCAGAAGGCAGGCAGAGCGCAAAGCTCATCCCATGGTCCCGTATCGGCTCCGCGCATTTCCAAAAATTGTTTTAATCGCACTTCCGGAAAAATCGTAGACAAATGATCTTCAAAATCAGAGAGCGTTGCGACTTCGCCGGGAACGATGTCCAATGTTCCATTCAGGAAATCTCTGAAAGACTTACCGGCCGCATTTAAATATTCACCGTTGCGATAGACGAAATACATCGGCACATCGAGCGCATAATCGACATATTGCTCAAAGCCGAATCCCTCTTCAAACACAAAGGGTAACATTCCGGTTCGATCGTTATCTGTATCAAGCCACACGCGGGAGCGATAAGATTTATAGCCGTTCAATTCCGCCTCTTTAAATGGTGAGTTTGCAAAGAGCGCCGTTGCCAAAGGTTGTAACGCCAAGCTAACGCGGAATTTTTTGACCATGTCGGCTTCGGATGAAAAATCAAGATTGGTCTGAACTGTGCAGGTTCGAAACATCATCTCCCGTCCATGAGTCCCAACTTTCTGCATATAGTCGCGCATGATTTTGTAACGGCCCTTGGGCATGATCGGCACATCTTCGAGCTTGGTGTCTGGTCGGAAACCAAGCGACAAAAACCCGGCGCCTATTTCATCCGCAACGTCTTTCACTTCGCGTAAATGGCGGCTGACCTCGCCACAGGTTTGATGAACATGTTCCAGAGGCGCGCCTGACAATTCCAATTGCCCGCCCGGTTCCAAGGAAACAGACGCCCCCTCCCGTTTGAGGGCAATCAACTTGCCGTCTTCGGTAACGGGTTGCCAATCAAAGCGCTGAAGGCCCTCAAGCATGGCTTTGATTGAACAGTCTCCCTCATATGGGAGAGGTTTATAATCGGATTGAGAAAATCCGATTTTCTCATGCTCCGTCCCGATACGCCAGTCCTGCACAGGCTTGGACCCTGCCGCCAGGTAGTCGACCATCTGGCCTTTATTGTCGATGGACGGGGCGTTTCCGCCTGAACTAGGTGCGGCCATGAGATGTCCTGCTTACTCGCAAAATGGGACGCTACACATAGACCGCCCCATAAGAGGCGACAAGGCTCGACACAGCCCTTCCTTACACTTTCATGTGAACGACACAGTGCATTTTGCGTCAAATTGTAAAGCTTTGTGATGAGCCTCTGTGAGAATAAGGCTTTGCGTCCAAAGACTTGCGGCTTAAGTCCTCTGCGAAGGACTTTATTTATGAGCTTGAATTTCATCGACTTAGCGGCGCAGCAAGCCCGTATCAAACCGCAAATCGAAACCGCCATTGCCGCGGTTTTGGATCATGGCCGTTATATTTTAGGGCCGGAGGTTCAAGACTTTGAAACGCAGCTCGCCGCATTTGGCGATGCTACTCATGCGCTAGGCTGTGCCAATGGAACGGATGCTTTACTTTTGCCGCTAATGTCATGGCGCATTCCGCGCGGAGCTGCCGTTTTCTGCCCGAGCTTTACTTATTGCGCCACGGTTGAAGTCGTTGCTCTCATGGGAGCCGTTCCAGTTTATGTCGATATTGACCGCGACACTTATAATATATGCCCCGACAGCCTGCGACAGGCTATTGAAGGCGTGAAAGCAGAAGGTGAGTTGGAACCCTGGGGCGTCATCACTGTGGACTTGTTCGGGCAATCCGCTGATTATGAACGTTTGGCTCCGATTGTGCGCGAACACGGCTTGAAACTCATCGCAGATAGTGCGCAGGGTTTTGGCACCACGCTTAATGGCAAACAGCCTTTGCATTTTTCCGACGTTGCGACGACCAGTTTTTTCCCGGCTAAGCCTTTGGGCTGTTATGGCGATGGCGGCGCCGTCCTCACCAATGACACTGAATTATTGAACATCATGAAAAGCGTGCACATGCATGGCAGCGGCACGGATAAATATGATAATGTCAGAGTGGGTCTGAACTCACGTTTGGATTCTATCCAAGCAGCCATATTGATTGAAAAACTTGCTATATTCGCAGATGAAATCGACGCCAGAAACACAATCGCGACGCGTTATTGCGACGGCTTAAAGAGTTACGTTTTACGGGTTCCGACCGTGCTGGACGGCGTCATCTCGACATGGGCACAATTCACCATCGAAGTCGACGACCCTGATGGTTTGAGCGCAACCTTGCGGGAAGCCAACATTCCGACGGCGCGGTATTATCCTAAACCGGTTCATGAACAAACGGCCTATGCCCATCACCCGCGCGGCAAAGGCGGCATGGCCCATACAGAAGACGCTATGACCAAAGTCATCGCTTTGCCAATGCACCCCTATCTGAGCGAGACGGATCAGGATTTCATCATTGAGCACATAAAGGCGGCGTTGAAATAGGCTTGCTAAAGTGTCTCGTTCCAATCACCATTTAGGGCTTGGAATAAGGTCAATAAGGACAGCGCTGCCGTATCGGCCCGCAAAATGCGCGGGCCAAGCGAAACAGGTTTGATCGTCTTTATTACGCGAAGGGCATCGCGTTCTTGGGGTGTGAACCCGCCTTCCGGGCCAATCAGTAACGTCGCAGGAGCGGCGAGCGACTGCAACGCCTCATAAGCCGGACGGGCGTCCCCTGCCTCATCCGCAAAGATAATCTGTCTTTGGTTTTGTTGCGACACCCAATCCATCAAAGCGATAGGCGCGGCAATGTCAGGAATATCAAGGCGCTCGGTTTGTTCTGCTGCCTCGATGACTTGAGCCCGGGCTTTTTCCAGATTAAGTTTGGGAAATTGCGTTCTGGTCGTCAAAACGGGCTCAAACCTGGCGACGCCTAACTCCGTCGCCTTTTCAATTATAAACGCTGTGCGGTGCCGTCTTACAGGCGCAAAAGCGAGCACAATATCGACCATGGTTTTGGGTTGTCGCAAACACTCTAAAAGGGTCAGTGTGGTCGACCTTTTCGACACAGAGGTAATACGTGCCCGCCATTCCCCGTCTCGACCGTTAAAAAGGCGGAGTTCATCCCCCTCTCCCATGCGCAAAACCGTCCCGACATAATGAGATTGGGCTTTAGGCAGCGATAAAGTTGCACCTTGCGAAAGCGGCTCCGCGATATAAAGGCGTTTCAAAGTATAATTTTCGCGCATGGGATTGTCTTAGCGTAAGCAATAGCGTTAATCACGGGCAAATGCACCGAACTCACACCACAGACATTATACAGGACTCTGACCGCACGCATTGGGTCAATCGTGCCCCTTTGGCTGTGCGGCCTTACCTGCAATTATCGCGGCTTGACCGCCCGGTCGGTTATTGGCTCTTGGCCCTGCCGGGTTGGGTGGGTTTGACATTTGCGAGCCTTCCTTTCGGCTATGGGTGGAGCGATATAAAATGGGCCTTACTCATTTTGATAGGGGCGATTGCCATGCGTGGAGCAGGCTGCACCTATAATGATATTGTCGATCAAGATTTAGATAAGCAGGTCGAGCGCACCGCCCTCCGTCCCCTGCCGGCCGGAACGGTGAGTAATCAACAAGCGTGGGTGTGGCTTTTTACGCAATGTTTTATCGGTTTGATAATTTTGCTCTGCCTGCCGCGTTTGGCACAAATTATTAGCCTTTGTTCCATTCCTTTAGTCGCGGCCTATCCCTTTATGAAACGTATAACATGGTGGCCGCAAATTTGGCTGGGTTTTACGTTTAATTGGGCCGTTTTGGTCGGTTATGCCGCGAAAACGGGCGAGGTGAATTTACCGCTCTTTCTTCTCTATATCGGTCTCGTTTTCTGGACAGTCGGCTATGACACAATCTACGCCTGTCAGGATATTGAAGATGACGCCATGGTCGGCATTAAAAGCACGGCCAGACGGTTTGGACGCCATATAAAGCGCGGAGTCGCCTTCTGTTTCTTGATCTCTGTTGTCCTAATTCTGACCGCCGGCGCATTACGGCCATTAGGGGATGTTTTGTGGATATCAATGACTCGAATTTTGAGTTTTATAGCCATACCGGTTGCGTTTTTCGCCTCTCATCTCTTTTGGCAAGCTTGGCGCTTTAAACCCGAAGACGGCTCTTTAGCTTTGCGATTATTCAAATCCAATTTCTGGGCCGGGTTACTTTTGGTCTTCGGATTTGGAGCACACATATTCATCTGGTTATTTCTGCCGCTCTAAATGAAACGCAAATGCGCTCACTGTAACGTGATGGCAACTTCATTCGCATGCTGTGCGTATGATCTTAGATAGGCAGTCACGTTTTAAGGAGTATATTATGTCAAAATGGGTTTATGACAGACGACGTTTCGGCCTTTTAGGCGCGGCAATGGCCCTCTCCGCATGTACAGCCTCTTCAACGGCTCAAAATGCAGAGCCTCAAACAGCTGACGCCCAGACGGGCGAAAGTCTTGGCAGCGGAACAGACTATACGAAACCGACCCCCATGGCCGATAAGACTATGGCGGGTGAGAATATGGCGGATAAAACAATGACAGGTGCAAATATGGATATGACAAATTGGGCGAACCTCACTCCGGCTGAGTGGAAAGAGCGCCTCACCGAGCAGGAATTTTACGTTTTACGCAAAGAGGGCACAGAACGGCCTTTCACCAGTGACTATAATGACAATAAAGCCAAAGGGACATATGTCTGTGCAGGATGCGCCTTACCCTTATTTAAATCGGATACGAAATTTGATTCCGGCACAGGCTGGCCAAGCTTTTACGACTATATTGAAGGGGCTTTGGAAACCAAACGTGATTTCAAATTGATTGTCCCTCGCACCGAATATCATTGTGCGCGCTGTGGCGGTCATCAAGGCCACGTCTTCAAAGACGGCCCAAGACCAACAGGGCTAAGGTATTGCAATAACGGCATCGCTTTGGATTTCATTCCCGAAGTGTAAATCAAGCGGTCTTTATTGAGAATCGGGTGGATAGTAATCTTCATCGAAACCCCTTAATCAGAGATTAATCGCCATACAAATTTCATAAAATTTATGGGCTTGCCAAATCGTGATTTCTGGCTAGTCATAATGTTATTGTTTGCCGTGCCATTGTGGCGCCGCGTTTATGAAAGGAGGTGTGATTTGTTTATCTGTTTTGAGGGGTCTGCCCGAAGCTGTTAGATCAGCCCTTTCGTAAAAGCGAAATTGGGTAATTAAGCTATCTATTAATGAATCCGGCATGATGTCCGGTGAGACCCAAACTTCAAAAAGAAGCCCTCTGATACTGTCAGGGGGCTTTTTTCATGCCATACACACAAGCGAAGCGAACGCCCATTTTTTGAAAGATTATCATGGCCATTGCCCGAACCGTTGATAGACGCCTGTTTTTCGTATTGGACCGTGTACATACACGTCTGTCGCAAAAGGCTGAAGCTCTGCTCGCCGAAGGCTCAGGCGTGAGCCGTTCGCAAGCGCTTGTTCTGGTCTTTCTAGGCTATAATGATGATTGCCGTATGAGCGATCTGGCCGAAGGTACGGGGCGAAATAATGCAGCCACCTCTGGGCTGGTCGACCGAATGGAAAAAGCCGAATTGATTGAGCGCAAACCCTCTTATGGCGACAGACGTGTCAAAACCGTACGCTTGACTGCTAAAGGTTGGGCGAAGCGCGAAGAGGTGATGAATGATGTCCGCGATTTTAACGCCAAACTCGTCAAAGGGTTAAACGAAGACGAAATTGAAACTGTGTTCAAGTTTCTAAGATTGGCCTCTGCGCAAGAGTAGAGCCTCTTCTTTCTTGCCTTTTTATTTTACTTAAAACGCGCAGGCGTTAAACAGGCATCATGGCTCGTTCCAAAAAATCTCGTTCCAAAAATAGTGTCAGCCCATTGCAAAATGGCGCCGTGCAAGTCGATATTGTGTCCGATGTCGTTTGTCCTTGGTGTTGGCTTGGATATCGCCTCTTTGACAAAGCCCGCAAACAAGCTCGACAAAAGATTGAGTTAACATGGCGGCCTTATATGCTTGACCCGGAAGTTCCTGCGGAAGGGGTTGATTATAAAACCTATATGAAAAATAAATTCGGTGAAGGCACGGACGATACGAAAAACCGATTTAAAGCCATGCGTGAGATGCTAGAAGAGAAAGGCCCTGATTTGGGCATTGATTTTGCTTTCGATACTATTACGCGTCGCCCCAATACGCTCAATGCGCATCGCCTTATTCGGTGGGCGCAAAATAATACGGATATGGGCAGCGAAATTTCAGAACGCCTTTTCAAAGCCTTTTTCACAGAAGGTGAAGATATTGGAGACATTGCCGTCTTGGCGCGCATCGGTGCTGATGTCGGCTTGGACGCTGATATTACAGCAGATCTATTGGCAACTGACAAAGATGCCAACACTGTCAGGGAAGAGATTTTATTCTTCCGCAATCTCGGAATTTCCGGTGTTCCGACCTTTATCTATAATGGCCAATTCGCTGTTCAGGGTGCACAAGACCCGAACGCCCACCTGAAAGCCATCTCACAAGCCGCCAAAGCCGGCATCCCCGAATAAATTTACAAGGATTTCTTATGACCAGTTTTCAAATTGTTGCCCTCTATGTCGCCCTGAATATTATCTTGGCCGTCATTCTCATGTTTCGCGTCGGACAGGTGAGGATTGGCAAGAAGGTTAGTCTCGGCGATGGCGGTGATAATGAATTATTCGCCCGCATCAGAACGCATGGGAATTATATCGAAAATGCTCCTTTGGCTTTGATAGGGTTATTCGCCCTCGCCATGATGAATGGCCATATCGTGGCTTTGCATGTCTTCGGTATTGCCTTCCTTTTGGGTCGCCTCTTACATGCACAGGGCATGGGCACAAAAAATGCCCTCGGTAAAGGTCGCTCTGCCGGGATGATCCTGACCTTGTTCACCCATTTGGGACAAGCGGCCTATCTGCTCTATCTGGTTTTCACGTTTAATTTGGCTTAGCTGAAGCTTTATGATGTCATGGGTGGCCGCCTCTGATATTGACCCTTATGACCATCAAACAATCAGAAATACCGCAGAGCCTGCCCTCTTCCGAGGCCCTCGCTCCTGATCTGGAAAAGCTCTTATCTTTTGCCCAAAAAGCAGGAGCTGATTCATGTGATGCCGTGGCAACGCACGGCCGTTCTTTATCCGTCGCTGTGCGCGAAGGCGCGCTCGAAGATGTCGATAATAGCGAAGGACGGGATATCGGCCTGCGCGTCATGATTGAAGGCCGACAAGCCTGCGTTTCCAGTTCGGATATGTCTGAGGCCTCCTTAAAGATGCTCGCAGAACGCGCTGTTGCGATGGCTAAGCTCGCACCAAAAGACCCCTATTGCGGACTGCCCGACACATCTCTTTTATCGACTCGGGACACGCAACCTGATCTGGAATTATGCGATGTAACCACGCGCACACCCGAAGACTTAAAAAATCGGGCCTTAGAAGTTGAGGCCGCGACTTTAGCCGTCAAAGGCGTAAGCCAAGCGGAAGGGGCGAGTGCAAGTTGGGCAAGCTCCGCCATTTATTTTGCGACGTCTGACGGTTTTGGCGCAGGGTGGGAATCATCCCGTCACGGCCTGTCTGTCACAGCGATTGCTGAAAAAGACGGTCAGATGGAGCGGGATTATGATTATGACGGCACACGTTGGCTCTCCGATTTGCGCTCCGCCGAAGAGATTGGCCGCCATGCGGGGGAACGCACCGTCGCCCGTCTTGGCAGTCGGCAACTCTCCTCAGGCCAATATCCCATAATTTTCGAAGAGCGTCTGGCGGGCGCGCTTGTCTCTGCTTTTTTGGGCGCAATTAATGGTAATGCCATTGCGCGGGGTGTGTCTTTTCTGAAAGACAAAATGGGACACGCTGTTTTTGGTGATCATATTCAAATCATTGATGACCCCCATATTATTCGCGGGCAAGGCTCACGACCTTGGGACGGTGAAGGCCTGATTGCCCAAAAACAAGCCTTGGTCACAGACGGTGTCTTGCAGAGCTGGTTGTTAAATTCTGCCGCAGGGCGTCAATTAGGCTTGCCGTCAACGGCACATGCCTCACGCAGTATCGGCTCGCCTCCGGGTATCAGCGCGACGAATAGCTATCTCGCGCCCGGTGACATATCCTTTGACGCCTTATTAAAACAAATGGGAGACGGTGTTTTAATTACGGAAATGTTTGGCCCTTCTCTAAATTCCAACACAGGCGATTATAGTGTCGGCGTTGCAGGGGTGAAAATCGAAAAGGGTGAACGCGCCTACCCTGTTTCGGAAATCACCATTGCCGGGAATCTAAACGATGTTTTCAAAACACTTATCCCGGCCAATGATATTCGTTTTGACGGCGCAACCAATGCGCCAAGCCTTCTGACTGAAGGCCTGACTATAGCAGGATCATAGGCTTGGAGAACGAATCCGCCATTTGCCGCCCCTTGCCCGAAGACCGAGCTTTGCTCAAGCGCGTCATTTTGCAAGCCGGGAAAATCGCTAAAGACGCATTTGAGGCCAATGACTCTGATGTCTGGGACAAAGAAAAAGGCCATCCCGTTACAGATGCCGATATTGCAGTGAATGACTTTCTCTATCGCGAGCTTCTGGCGGCGCGACCCGGCTATGGCTGGCTCTCCGAAGAAACCAAAGATGACCATTCCCGTCACGCCTGCCCCCGTACGTTTGTAGTGGACCCAATTGACGGCACACGCGCCTTTATTGACCGCACGCCGAATTTTGTTGTCTCCATCGCCATTATTGAAGACGGAAAAAGCGTTGCGGGGGCCGTTTATAATCCTCTTAAGGACGAGTTGTTTACGGCGCATCTCGGCGGCGGTGCCCAGCGCAACGCAAAAGCCATTCACTGTTCCCGGCGAGATACGCTCAAAGACGCCAATATGGTGGGCTATCCCCGTAAATTTCGACGGCTTGGCTTTCCTGATATGCAGGTTAAAATCGCCAATTCCATGGCTTATCGCATGGTATTAGTCGCATGTGGTGAAGCCGATTGTACGGTCGCCTTTACCCCTAAATCAGATTGGGACGTAGCGGCTGCGACCCTTATCGCGACAGAGGCGGGAGCCGTTGTCACCAATATGCGCGGCGCTATTCCACAATTTGACAAAGACAGCACATCCGGCTTTGGCGTTATTTGTGCTGGCCCTGCTTTACACGCTTTGTTATTGGAGCGCGTCAAACCTGTTGTGGCAGACTATGATGCCAGTGCTAACAAACAGAAAGATTTTAAAGAGATGGGAACCACTATGTCGGATCGCGAAGAAAAATCCATTCAACTCCTACACATTGTGATTGGCGGCGAATTGGTCGACCCCAATCGGACTGAGTTTAAAAATCTGAAAGACGTTGATTTCGTCGGAGCCTACGCCAATTTCGCAGAGGCGCAGAAAGCTTGGAAATCAGCAGCGCAACGCACTGTTGACAATGCTCATACACGTTATTTCATTTTACATGCCCATGACCTGTTGGACCCCGATGGGGATGGCATCATCGGATAAGTGCGCGCCACGCACATCTTATGGAACAAGCCGTAACGGACAAGAGTACAACAGACCGTCAGCGCCTAAGACGTCTGTGGCAAAATTATATCTGGCCGCAAAAGGGGAAACTCTTTGCGGCTGTTTTTTTCATGGCCCTATTGGCTATCACCACGGCGGCTTATACTTGGGTCATCAGCCTGATTATTGATCAAGCTGGAAAAATGGATGAGAGCGAAAACGCTTTGGACGCCGCTAAAGGCTACGCCAAAATCATCCTGCCTTTCCTCATTCTCATTCCGTTTATTTCGGGATTGGCGAATTATTTCCAACGCATTTTGACCAATGCCATTGCCCTCAACACTGTAGGGAAATTGCAAAAAGAAATGTTTGTCAGTGCACACAATGCGGACTTTGCGGATTTTTCGCGGGAGCCAACGGGTAAATTGATTTCGAAATTTACGAATGATGTCACCGTTGTATCCAATGCGACTATCCGTGTTATGGGCAATGTCATCAAAGATGTGTTGACCGTGATGTTTACCATCGCCGCTATGTTGTGGCAAAACTGGCAGCTTTCTTTGGTGATGACGGTTTTTCTTCTGGCCTTTTGGCCGATCATCGTGATTTCCAAAAAAATGCGCGGGAATGCGAGAGATGTTCAAAACCATATTGGCGTCATCACATCTGATTTAAAAGAGAGTTTTACGGGCGCCCGTATGGTAAAGGCTTACGGCTTGGAAGATGTCGAGCAGAAAAGATTGGGCCAGCGTTTCGATGAACGTATCCGTCTGTTTCTAAAACTTGTGACCCAACAAGCCCGAGTTGATCCGATTTTAGAGGTTTTAGGCGGTTTGGCGATTGCCGGTGTTGTCGTTTTCGGCATGTATCAGGTCAGCGCCGATATAGCCTCTGCCGGATCTATCGGCGCGGTTTTAACGGGCATCGCAATTCTCTCACCGCGTTTGCGAGCGCTCGGTACATTAAACAATGTGATGCAGGAAGGCCTGTCCGCGATTACGCGTATTTTTGATGTTATAGACCGACAGCCCACTATTCAGGAAAGTCCAACAGCCATTTCATTAGGGAAAGTCAAAGGAGAGATCACGTTTGACCATGTCAGTTTCGCCTATGAAGACGGCACGCAAGCGCTCAGGGATATCTCTTTTCGCGCCAAGCCCGGTGAGACCATTGCTCTGGTCGGAGCGTCGGGCGGCGGTAAGTCCACAGTGATAAATCTTATCCCGCGCCTTTATGAAGTCGGTCACGGATCAATTCATTTGGACGGGCACGATATTCGGAAGGTGAGCTTTCACTCCTTGCGGAAAAATATGGCCTTGGTCAGCCAGAACGTCACATTATTTGATGATACAGTCGCCGCCAATATCGGCTTAGGGGATTTATCGGCTGATAAAAATGCGATTATCGCGGCGGCAAAAAATGCGGATGCGCATGAATTTATCGCGGCCCTGCCAAATGGTTATGAGACGTGTCTGGGTGAAGACGGGATGAGCCTGTCGGGCGGTCAAAGACAACGCCTATCCATTGCCCGAGCGATTTTACGGGACGCGCCGGTTCTGCTCTTGGATGAAGCCACCTCGGCTTTGGATGCGGAGTCAGAGACCAAGGTTCAGACCGCTCTGGATCATTTGGCGAAAGGCCGCACCACAATCGTCATCGCCCATCGCCTCTCCACCGTTCAGAAAGCCGATTGCATTTACGTTCTCGATAAAGGGCAAATCATTGAAAGAGGGACACATCAAGACTTAAAGCAGAAAAAAGGCGGCGCCTATGCGCGACTCTTAGCGCTACAAATCCGAGAGGCATCCCAATAAAAAAGGCGGCCACGAAGAGCCGCCTTTCATTCATTTTATATGGGGGCTTACGCCAAACGCTATGAGCGCTTTTTAAATTTCAAAGTCATCCGGTGGCTTTCGCCGATGGCTTTCATTTCCTCACGCAGGGCCTCATCGTCACGAGACGTTCCCAAAGTCGGCGGCAAGCGCCAAACGCCATCGCCTTTTTTGGCTTGGTCTTTCGGGTTTTCATTGATGTCGCTTTCCGCCACAAGATCAAATCCTGCTGCATCAAACGCCGCAATCACGGCTGATTTTTTCAAATAACCATTACTGCCTGTGGCCCACTCATCGTCGCGGTCTTCGCGTGCTTGATGCTGTACAACACCGACCAAACCGCCCGGCTTTAAAAGCGCATGCGTGTCTGCCAGCGCTTTTGTCATGTAATCACCTTCATCCTGAAAACGAGACAAATTATGCAAGCCACGAATGAAGAGTACCGCATCCGCAGTGCCGTCCAATGACGTGTCACGATTGCTAAAGGCAAAGGCTGTAACATCCGCAGAGCCTTCCCCGCCCCATTCTTTCGCTTTTGCCGTCCAGTCCTGTGGCCAAGTCTTTTTATTCTCAATAAATTCAGGTGTCGCAAAACCCCCAAATTCAGGCCACATATCCAAGGCGTAATCGACGCCAATAACTTTTCCGTCTTCACCCAAATAAGGCAGAAGGATTTTAGTGTACCAGCCCCCTCCGGGCAAAACTTCAACGACGGTCATACCCGGTGCGATTTCAAAGAATGTCAGCGTTTCTTTCGGGTTGCGCGCTTCATAGCGGGCTTTGGCTTTCTCATCGCCTGCCTCAAGAATTGCCTCTAACTTTGCACCGTCAACGGCGACTTTCATCGTCGCCTTCACCTTATCGGCCACTTCAGACGTCGCGCTCTTATCGCTCTCTGCATTGCCGCAAGCTGTCAGAGCCAAAGCGGCCAAGCCCGTCATTAAAGCGGTCTTCAGAGTGTTTTTCTGTATCGTTTTCCAGGTCATTTTATCATCCTTTCACGGAAGTTTGGTCTTATTTTACAAAAAAGAGCCCCATAAGGCTCTTTTGCGCTCTCAAATTATTCAGCCCTCAGCTTCTTCAGGCCAGCTATCTTTGCCGGGCTGATGAAACTCACCATATTTTCTGTATTTCACGAGATAAGTCGGGACGATTGCCTCAACCGTTTCCGGCGTAATCCCCAAATCAGAAAAGCCTAAAGCGTCTGAGCTGACAATATTATCCTGTTTCAAATTTCTGACCTGATCACGCGTCAGGAAAGGCGCAATGAAGGGTAGGGCACCGGAAAGCTCACCCATCAAACCCAGCATATTGGCCCCAAACCATGGGACAGGCACCAGCAAGCGTTTTTTGGCAATCACTTTGAGCATATAATCCAACAATTCCTTGAAGGAATAAGTGCGAGGGCCACCTAATTCGTAAGTTTTGCCTTCGCTGCCTTGTACAATTTTGCGCGCAATCGCATCGGCCACATCCCCGACATAAACAGGTTGGAATTGCGTATTACCACCACCGATTAAAGGCAAAGCGGGTGCTAATTGTGCCATTGCAGCAAAACGATTGAAAAATTCATCTTCTGCACCGAAAATAATAGAGGGGCGCATAATGTCGACACTTGGGACATGATGTCTGACGAGCGCTTCGCCTTCACCCTTCGTGCGTGCATAGTCGCTTTCACTATTTTCATCCGCACCAATAGCCGAGATATGGACAAAATTCTCAATGCCTGCAGCCGCTACCGCTTTGGCAACAGTTTCCGCCCCGCGCACATGCAGGGCCTCAAAGCTTTGCGGACCTTCTTCGTAAAGAACGGCCACCAAATTAATAACAGCGTCGGAGCCTTCAACCGCGTGGGCGACGGATTGCTCATAACGCAAATTGGCTTGCATAAGCTGGACTTGGCCAACACCACCGATGACTTTTAAATCCATACCCGTATGGGGGCGACGCATGGGAATACGCACGCGATAACCTTGCGCGACCAATGCCCGCACAACATGTTTGCCGAGAAACCCTGACCCGCCGAAAACAGTGACCAAACCTTTATTCATGTCGTATCTGAACCTGTGTTAGAATTTGCAGGATGATTAGTCCGAATACATCATCATGTCTATGTCTTTGCGCGCAGGTGATCAATCAAACCATCACTCGCCGCTTCTATTAAATCCAGAACATGGTCAAATCCCTTTGCGCCACCATAATAAGGGTCTGGTACATCTTTCACGCTTAGCGTCTCGGCGAAATTTAGAAAAAGTTGCGGCTGTGTCTGCGCCTCTGCGGGTTTGATACGCCGCAAGTTTTGAAGATTGCGGGAGTCCATTGCCAGCACATAATCAAAATCGTGAAAATCCTGCTGTCTCACAGGGCGGGATTGCTGGCCTTCAAAACTATATCCTCGCCCCTGCCCCGCTAAAATTGACCGTTTATCAGGCCCCTCTCCGTGATGCGCAGCGGACGTCCCTGCACTGTCAATCCGAATGTCCATCTCTTTATCCAGACCGGATTGTTCGACTTTATAACGAAAAACTGCTTCCGCCGTGGGAGAGCGACAAATATTTCCAAGACAAACAAAGAGAATTGAGGGCATAAGGGCTTATGGCCCAAGCCCCACATATTGTCATCCTTACAGGCGCAGGAATTAGTGCAGAAAGCGGCATTGACACATTTCGGGCAGCAGGCGGTTTGTGGGAACAATATCCAATCGAACAAGTCGCGACCCCGGAAGGCTTCGCAAAAGATCCCGCCCTAGTGCATGAATTTTATAATAAGCGGCGAGCGGCGCTCAAAACCGTCAAGGCGAACGCTGCGCATGAAGCGCTTGCCGCACTTCAAAAGACACTCCGCCTTAAAGGGGGTGAGTTGACGATTATCACCCAAAACGTTGACGACCTGCATGAACGTGGAGGGGCGCGAGACGTCATCCACATGCACGGTGTTTTGACCTCAATGCTCTGTCAATTTTGTGAAGCGCGATGGCATTGGACGGATGATGCGTCGCCCGACATGTCCTGTCCAACGTGTTACGTCACATCCGGCCCCAGACCGGATATCGTCTGGTTTGGCGAGATGCCCTATCATTTAGAGAGAATTGACACAGCCATGGCCTCTGCCGATTTGTTTGTCTCCATTGGGACGAGCGGGGCGGTCTATCCCGCGGCGGGTCTCGTCAACGAAGCCCGACGAAACGGTATAACCACTTTGGAGCTTAATCTGGAACCGAGCCAAGGCTCCCACTTTTTTGATGAAAATCGCTTAGGCAAGGCGGGAGAGATTGTCCCTCTTTGGGTAAAAGAGATCACAGACGCTTTGTGAGCCTAAAGCCTCACCTATGGCAACCTCGCCCTAAACGGCTCGACAAAGCACAAGCGGCATTCTATCCCTGATTTAGGGAGAATTTTATGCATCACTTTATCCGTCTCTTCACGCTGTTTTGTAGTCTTTGCGTCACTCTGATGCTTTTGGGCTGTACGGCCAATACAAACAGTTCAAGTTCTTTGGGAGACAGCCTCGCGGGCCTTGATCACCGGTCCGGCTTTATCGATCTCTATGTGGATGAAGGGCAGAATAAGGTGCTCGCAAAACTCCCCAAAGCAGAAGAAGACGGCGTCATTTTGCGGTTCATCCATACGGCGCGCCTGACGGCAGGCTTGGGCTCAAATCCGGTCGGACTTGATCGTGGATGGGGGGATGGCGGGAAAATTGTTGTCTTCCGGCGCTATGGCAATAAGATTATTATCGAAGCCGAAAATCTTACCTATCGGGCATCACCCGATAATCCCTTGGAGCAACGCGCGGTGAATGAAAGCTTTGCGCGGTCTTTCTTGGCCAGTGCGCCGATTCACAAAAAAGTGTCTGATGGCCTCATCATTGATCTGACTGACTTCCTCACGAGCGATGTTTTAGGATTAGTCCAATATCTCAAAGATCGCGGTCAGGGCAGTTTCACACTCGCCAAGGACAGAACATTTGTCGACACAAAGAATGTTTTTGCGTTTCCCGATAATGTCGAAATGGATGTCTTCTTTACCCTATCCTCGTCCGACCCGGGTCGCGAGGTCTTAACAACAGCAGCTAATGGAAAAGACGCGACCTTAATCCAACACCACTCTTTCGTTCGCCTGCCCGAAGAAGGCTATACGCCCTTAAAGTCTGATCCTCGCGCCGGGGCCATTGAACGCGTTTATTTTGATTATAGTGCAGATTTATCAGCCCCGATTGAAACGCGTTTGGCCCGCCGGTATCGGCTGCAAAAAGACGAGGCTGGGAAAACGATTAATCCGATTATTTTTTATATTGATAGCGGTGTTCCGGAGCCCATGCTGTCCGCACTGATTGACGGTGCGAAATGGTGGGAAGACGCATTTACCGCCGCTGGCTATCCGGATGGATATCAAGTCAAAGTTTTACCCGAAGACGCTCATCCACTCGATATTCGGTATAATGTCGTCCAATGGGTGCACAGACAAACACGCGGATGGTCTTATGGTGGCGGGGTCTCAGATCCACGCACGGGCGAAATGTTGAAAGGTCATGTTAATTTGGGCTCTCTCCGTGTGCGACAGGACCGCATGATTTTTGAAGGCCTGTCCGGCGTTGAGAAAACCGATACAGGCGAGGCCGATGATCCGGTACAATTAGCCTTAGCCCGCATTCGCCAACTTTCCGCCCATGAGGTTGGGCACGCGCTCGGCTTTGCCCATAATTTTGCCGCCAGTACCTATGGCAAAGGATCGGTCATGGATTATCCCGCTCCTGATATTCGTCTGACAGATGGAAAGCTGGATTTCAGCCACACTTATGGCGTCGGTGTCGGTGATTGGGATAAGTTTGCGGCCACTTGGCTCTATGGTGACCTAACCGAAGCCGAACGTGAAACTCTTATCCAAGAGGCTTTATCACGTGGCTTGGCCTATGTAGCCGATAGTGACGCCCGCAGTGTCGGTACGGCGCATCCTCTTGGCAATATATGGGATAATCGGGCTGACCCTATTGTCGGGTTGAAAGATGCAATGGCCGTTCGAAATTACGCCCTGCGCAATTTTGGTTTGAGAAACATTCAAGACGGACAACCTGTTACAGATTTAAATAAAGTCATTGTTCCTATCTATCTTTATCACCGTTACCAGACGGCCGCCGCCGGAAAGCTGATTGGCGGTGTTTCCTTTAATTACAATGTCAAAGGGGATGGCCAACCCGCGATGCAAACCGTCAATATGACACGCCAACGCGAGGCCCTTGAGACAATTTTGGAGACTTTAGACCCGGCGTTTCTGGATATTCGAGATGAAACTCTCAATCTGCTCAGCCCGTCTCTCGTGAGCTATTCTATTGCCGATAGCGAAAGAGAACTGTTCAAACGCTCAGCCTACCCCGTCTTTGATGTCACCGCCGCAGCCGATACGGCGGCGGATTTAAGTTTTGATGTATTGTTTCACCCGCAACGGGCGGCGCGCTTGATTGAATTAAAACGCCGTGATGTGTCGCAAATGGGCTTGTCCGGTCTAATCGATCGCACTCATGAGCGCGTTATGCGGACGCCGCCAGCGGGGCGGCAGGGTGAAATCGCCAAAGCTGTACAAGCGAGATTTGCCTTCGCCTTAATGGATTTGGCTGAGAAAGATGTCTCACCGGGTGTCAAAGCCCGAACGGATCGAGCCCTGCGGCGCATTCAATCAGATTTACGCAAACCCGACTCAGGACATGGGTCGTGGTTGATTGGGCAAATTAGCGCCCATTTGGAGCGTCTGGCGAAACCCCAATCTCCCGTGACTGAGGCCAAGCCCTTGCCGCCCGGCGGGCCTATCGGCATGGGGACTTGGACATCAAATGAGCCAAGTTCGGGTCAATATGAAACCTGCTGGCATTGTGAACCAAATTAGAGGTGAACCGCGTTAAAGATTAAGCGTAAACAGGCCCAAGACGCAGCCCGTTATTTCGGACAGCGTTTTCGCGGCGCTTGTGGGCGGCCACGTTTAACCGTCCCGTTTTTCTCTAAAGATACCGCTATGTTCGCCGCCCAATCACAATAAACAGTCTCAGCCTCCCACAAGCTTTCACTCGCCATGGCCCCGCTTTGCGGATTAACGAAGACAACAAAGGGTGACCAGACACGATGCCACCCTCTGCTCTGTGCCATTTGCGTCACCCCTAATTCATCAGCTAGGCGTAATCCGTGCTCCGAGCGGGCATGGAGCCGTAAGGTTAAAACTTCTAATTCGCCCAACGCAGCTGCGGCCTCACGTGACAGATATTGTTTGACGCGATCGCCCGTCACAGGATTTTCCGTATCGTAAATTTCTTTGTCGAGCTTCAGGCAGTATGGACAAGTATTAAAGCCGAATGTCACCATGAGCGGCTTGCCTTGCGCTTTTGCTTTGTCAAATGCAGCCTCATAAAGAGCGCGGGAATCCTTACATTGGAAATATTTCACCTTCCGAACTTTTTCTTCCTGACACCCCGTATCGAAAGACGAGATGGAAGCATAATCAATCGCGTCCTTGAAAACCGAGGTCTTGTCGGACCCACCACCGGCACAAGCGCTCAGACAAAGAGCAAGTAAACCTAAACCGAACACCCGTAGAAACATGGGTTCCTCCCTGAATGACTTTGACAAAACATCTTTGTTGTCGTCTCGCGGTCTCCTATAAGTTTGCACTGTGAAAGGGAAACCTTTAACGCTCACAAAATTGTTATGACCCATATTTATATAGATGCAGATGCCTGTCCGGTTCGCGAAGAGACTTACAAAGTCGCCCGTCGACATAAATATCCCGTGACAGTGGTAAGCAATGCTTTCTTACGGACGCCCGCAGAGCCTTTGATAAATTTCATCTGTGTTTCGGACGCCTTTGATGCGGCCGATGATTATATTGCGGAGCGTGCCAATGCAGAGGCAATCATTATCACAGCTGATATATTACTGGCTGAGCGATGTTTGAAAGCGGACGCCAAAGTCTTGGCTCCGAATGGCGAAGAATTTACGATGAACTCTATCGGTGCGAAAATTGCCACACGCGCGATTATGGCGGATTTGCGCGTGGGCGCGGACATGCCCAATATTGGCGGGCCTCCCCCTTTTACCCAAAAAGACAGATCACGATTTTTAGAAACGCTTCATTTACTGCTGACCCGTCAGTAAATGTTATGATGGGTTGAATAGTGCACTGGCCAAGACAAAAACCTGACGGGCTTTATTCGATAATTGACTTAAACAAAGTCGCGCCTATTGTGCGCCCGATTTTAACGAGGCCTTCGCCTCTTTTAACACTGTTTGAAACAGGATTATGTCATGAATGCTTCCGCTCTCGAAACTGCCATTGAAGCCGCTTGGGAAGACCGTGCGAGCTTATCCCCGCAAACACAAGGTGAGCGGAGAGACGCGATTGAAACCGCCATTATGGGACTGGATAGCGGAAAATTCCGTGTCGCAGAACGTCAAGCGACAGGTGATTGGCACGTCCATCAATGGCTTAAAAAAGCGGTTTTATTAGGATTTCGTCTGGAAGCCAATACGCTCATGAGCGGCGGCCCTGCCGGCGGACATTGGTTTGACAAAGTCCCGAGCAAATTCGCCAATTGGTCGGAGCATGATTTTGCCAAAGCCGGTATCCGCGCCGTGCCTCCTGCGGCTGTTCGGCGCGGCGCTTTTATTGCGCCCAATACGGTGTTGATGCCCTCCTATGTCAATCTCGGTGCCTATGTCGATGAAGGTACAATGGTGGATACGTGGGCCAGTGTTGGCTCCTGTGCACAAGTTGGCAAAAACTGCCACATCAGTGCCGGCACGGGCATTGGCGGTGTTTTGGAACCGCTTCAAGCCAATCCTACCATTATTGAAGATAATTGTTTTATCGGGGCGCGGTCCGAAGTTGTAGAAGGTGTGATTGTGCGCGAAGGGGCTGTGCTGGCCATGGGCGTGTTTATCTCTCAATCGACAAAGATATATAACAGAGCCACTGGCGAAATTAGTTTTGGCGAAGTTCCGGCTTATTCCGTTGTTGTGCCGGGAACATTGCCGTCCAAAGATGGAAGCCATAGCCTTGATTGTGCAGTCATCGTCAAAACCGTCGATGCCCAAACACGCTCCAAGACCGGGGTGAATGAACTTTTGCGCGATTAATTTTGCGCCAAACTTTAGCAGCTTTTGAGGTGATCCCTGCCCTGTCAGTGCTTTTGCGCTGTTAGGGAAAGCTTTTCTTATAAATAAAGAAAGCTGTCCGATTTGGGGAACGCTTGCACTCCTTTGACGTTAATGGGTCAAAGGAGATGATTATGAAGACACATTTGATTTTATTCAGTAGCTGCGCCTTACTGGCAACGACAATTATTCCGTTACCGGCTCAGGGCTTATCGCCGTTTTTCGACGCGCAAACATCGACGGCTCCGGCCCAATCCTCTCTCAAACTTACGGTAAAAGATATCCCTGTAAACAAAGGCTATCTTATGATTGGGCTTTATAACAGCCAAGACGGATTTTCTGAAGAAAAAGCCCTGAAGGGAAAGCGGGTTAAGGTCAATGCAGAGCAGGTGACAGTGACCTTTAAAAACTTGGCCGTTGGAGATTACGCTCTGAAAATCTTTCACGATCAAGACGGTGATGAAAAATTGGATACGTCTTTGGGGATACCTTCAGAACCCTATTTATTTTCGAATTATGCGAGCGATCCGTTCAGCGCACCGGAATGGCATGAAGCAAAATTTAGCCTGCCTTTCGGATCGATGAACCGAACTTTATCATTCGATGAATGATTTTGATTAGACTGTTATAGTCGCATCAAAAAAAGGCTCTCATTTTTATGAGAGCCTTTTTTTATTGTCTTACGCAATTTTTAAAGACTTCTTTATTAGAATTTTGTTTTAATACCGGCACCCGCAACCGTATAGAGTGGTTCGACATAGCGACCCTCCGGTATTGTTGCCCGTTTATCGTGACTCCATTTCTGACGACGGATGACGTCTTGCTCATAGTCAGAACGATCAGGCATACCAATGAAAGTCTGATCAATTAAACCGCCCTCAAGACGGTCAATGTCAATATTGAGTGTGAGGTCATTCGAGTAATCGACATCTCGAACAGGTTTCAGTTTCGGAGCGTCTTCAACGTCAATCCGAATATTGCGTGTGTCCAAATCCACAATAGGATCTATCTCACGTATCTCTTTCAAATCTATGACTGTTGAAGAAGCGTCTTGTTTCATATGAAGCCACATCGCACCGTTATGTGTTTGCTGCTGTGGCAAAGTCCTATTGTCTGCATTCGCCGCTAAGGCGTTAGCAGAACCGGCGAGTCCAAAGGCAAGTGTAAAAAGTGTGACTTTAATAATATTTTTTTGCGATCTCATGGTGAAATAACGCCGATAGCCCTATTCCGTTCCCATATGAATGCTGCGTGTGCAGGGGCTCAATCTTGTCGAGATACCAAATTTCAAACGTATCTTAAGACACAGATACACCAGTTTTTTTGCTGCTCGTTTTGAAAATACAAAAAATTTTAAAAAAATGATTTTTTTGGGGAACCAAATCTTTGGTTTGGGCGTAATCATGGCATACAGTTTGCAAAGCAAGATCTCTCCCCTTGATCTTATCGCAAACCCAACCCGGTGATTGTTCTCCCCCTTTCAATCATCGGGTTATTTTTTGCCTGAAACCACGCATAAAGTCTGAGCATGAGACAAAACTTAAGGCGTCTGACCTCAAAAAGGCCTAAATCCTAGGACGCCCAAGGCAATTCAAAATTTTGATTTTGAGCCGGGCGGACTTTAACCGCTGCCACTGTCGCCGTTCTGGCCTCTGATACGCTTCGAGCCTGCGCTTCTTTACGCCACTCAAAAATAGTGGCGAGGGCACTGCCCGCCGGACAATACCACCGTTTCACGGAGGGGTCCCATCGCGCGCCCAATCTCTTGGCCAAATCACGGTCTTTATAACTGACATTTAAGTAGCGTTTTGTCATAATTTTGACCTCTTCTCGCTGTTCCAGAAAAAGAACATAAGAAGAACAAAAAGAAAAATCAAGGGATTCATGCCAGCCCAATAAAAAAATCACACAGCCGGAAAAACGGTTTAAACACTCAAAATTTATGAAAGAGAATGGTACGGCTGGTCGGAATCGAACCGACACTCCAAAGGAACGGGATTTTGAATCCCGCGCGTCTACCAATTCCGCCACAGCCGCCTGTTTCTGACCTCAATATACGAGATCATTGGTAAGGCGCGCAACATAGCTTCGGATTTTTGAACGTCAACTGTTTTGGCCATATACTTTGCCTTAAGACCTCGTCTATAGCAGACCCTTATGAAAGGCCGTCTCGCATTCCTCGATCATTGGTATGAAAACACCAAAGCCCTCGCCCGTCACAGGCGGGCCATGCCGGCTTTGGCAGTGGTTTCTTTTGCCGAAAGTTCGTTTTTCCCAATACCGGTTGACGTCATGGTCATCCCCATGGTGCAGGCGGAGCCTAAAAAATGGTGGAAAATCGCAGGCGTTGCCGCGTTCTTTTCCGTCTTGGGCGGCATATTCGGCTATATGATCGGGCTCATGTTTTATGAGACCATTGCGCAGCCACTTTTGGAAGCCCTCGGTAAAACCGAATATATGACGCGCTTTCGTGACAGCATTAATGAGAACGGAGCGCTTTGGGTTTTTGGAGCGGGCCTGACGCCTTTTCCTTATAAGGTCATTACGATTATGAGCGGGGCCGTTCCCGTGCCCTTCGGCGTATTCTTGGGCGCTTCTATTGTTGCGCGTATGATGCGCTTTTTCGCTGTTGCAGGGATTGTTCGCTTACTCGGCGAGCGCGCCGAAAAGTTTATGAAAGACCATTTCGGGCTTTTCACAGTTCTCTGTTTTGTCGGCCTGGCGGTTCTATGGTTTGTTTATAAATCGCTTTCGGGTCACTGATCTTTCACACAGGTTTTAAGCCGATTACAGGGTTGAACCCGTAAGATACGAAAGCGGCTTTCCGCGCGGCATCGGCATTGGGACCAATTAAAAACGCTATATCTTCGCGGCGCTCGGTCGCCTGTTTATCAGAGCTCACGGCGCCATCACTTTGTAAAACAACGGAGACACGCTTGGCGATTGCCGAGCCGCTATCAATCCATTGCACAGCGGAAGGCGCGCTTTGCCTGAGCTCTTCGGCCAATAAAGGAAAATGAGTACAGGCCAACACAATGACGTCAATCGGGGCTTGACCCACATCCGCAAAGAATGGCGTTATCTCCTGCTGCAGAGCTTTTTGGGATATGGCCTGCCCGGCTAATTTTTGTTCCGCCCATTCCACGAGATTGACCGAGCCTTGTAAGGTCACATCGCAATGCGCCGCAAATTTTTGGATAAGGCCGTCAACATATTGCCGACGGACGGTCCCCGGCGTGCCCAAAACACCAATCCGCCCTGTTTTAGTCAATCTGGCCGCAGGTTTTATCGCTGGAACCACGCCGATCACTGGCGTTGTGACGGCGGCCCGAATTGCGGACAAAGCCGTGACCGACGCAGTATTACACGCCACGACAATCGCATCAGGACGCAACATGATCTCTATTGTCCGTAAAAGCTGCGGTAGGCGCGCTTTCAACGCCGCTTCGGATTTATCGCCATAGGGGCGAAACTCATCATCGGCGACATAGTCAATGGCGAGATCTGGCATGAGCCGCCGAATTTCTCCGACGACGGATAATCCGCCGACCCCCGAGTCAAAAACGACAATCCTCTGCGCTTTAATCTGTCGTCTCACCTTCGACATTTTACCCCTTTAACTCACGCCACCCAATTCGCAGTCTTTGCGCTACGCTTGTGGCTCGCTTTTCTTGCCCACTCTTGCCGTTTTGCGTCAATAAAGTCTTATCAAGATTAAAGGGCGGGGCGATAAAGATCATAAATTTGTCGTCAACTCTATATCGCCACGTCCGCTCATGCGGAAGAATGTAAAATAAAGTGAGTTTCTTTTATGACCATATCGCGGCATAGCCGTGACTATGACCCTGCGCCAATCAACTTCTGAACGCTCTTTCAAGCTTTTATTGGGTTTGGTCATTGCGATATTAATACTGCGTTGGACGCTGATGATTTTGATGCCTTTCGGATTGCATGGCGACGAAGCGCAATATTGGTCTTGGTCGCGCGAGCCGGATTGGGGATATTATTCCAAACCGCCCCTTATTGCATGGGTTATCGCGGCTTTCACTGCCGTCTTCGGGCACGCAGAATGGGCCATTCGCCTGCCTTCGGCTCTCTTTCACGGCCTCACCACGCTCGTCATTTACGCCACCGCCAAGCGGGCCTTTGATGAGCGCACAGCCTTTTGGGCCGCATTGACATTTTATTTGATGCCCGCCGTTTGGTTGTCTTCTTCGATCATCAGTACAGATGTTCCGCTCTTACTATGCTGGGCGCTTGCCTTAAACGCGTGGGTCGCCTTGCGGGAGCGTGCCTCTTGGCCGCGCGCCATACAATTAGGGCTCGCCATAGGCTTCGGGCTTCTGGCCAAATATGCCATGCTGTTTTTTCTCCCCGTTATTGCGCTGGCCATTCTATTGGACAAGCCAACCCGCACCGCGCTTCTCAGCTTAAAAGGCTTGTTGGCTCTATTGATTGTGGGTGCGATTTTCACGCCAAACATTATTTGGAATCTCAATCATGATTTTGCCACGCTGAGCCACACGGCGGATAATGCGAACTTATCCGGACCATTATTTAATGTCGGAGAATTACTGACGTTTTGGGGAGACCAATTCGGTGTCTTCGGGCCACTATCTCTGCCGCTTTTAATTATCGCCCTGCTGAAATGGCGCAGCCTGCCACCTTTCGCCGGATGGTGTGTCTTATTGGTTTTGACACCGATGACAATTATTTCTTTCCAAGCCTTTTTATCCCGCGCCAATGCGAATTGGGCCGTGACCGCCTATATCGCCGCACCTATCCTCATTGCCCTTTTCGCCGTTACCCGCCCCAAAGTTTTGCGGGTCTTGAAATATGGCTTAATCGGACAAAGCGTGATTATGGTGGCCATAGGGTTTATCTTACTCAGCCCGTCTATGACGGACGCTTTGGGACTGACCAATTCCGTGAAACGCCTGCGGGCTTGGCCGGCAACTGTCGACACTGTGGACAGCCTTTATCAGGCCGGGCATGAGGGCAAAGCTTTCACCCATGTGACAACGGATAATCGTCTCGTTTATTACGGGCTGCAATATTATGGGTTGAAAGAGCGCTCGCCACTTTATGTCTGGTCCCCCAATGCCGTGCCGAATAATCACGCCGAAATGACAGCGCCTCTACCCCGAACAGACGGGCCGGTTCTCATTCTCAATCATTATAAAAATTATGATGCTTATTTTGAGGAGAGCTTTGGGAGGCTAATCCCGCAGCCTCCTTTAGAGATTGATTTGGGCGGCGGTGAAACTCGCACACTGAAAATCTGGATTGGGTATGATTATGTGCCGGCCGCCGAGCGGGTTCAAAAGGCAAAGGTGAAAGACACCCCATAATTCGCCTGAAGAGTCCGGACGAATAATTGGCTTTAAATACTCCGTTTAAGCGGAGCTCTTTTTGGAGAGTTTACTTTTTCTCTCCCCAAAGGTCTTTTAGCCGCGCATCCCGACGACAACCCGTGCGGTAATATTTATAGCGGATTGGATTTTTCTTGTAATAATCCTGATGGTAATCTTCGGCATTATAGAATGTCGAAGCGTTCAACACAGGGGTCACAATCGGCTCGGAAAAAGGCTTGGTCTGTTTAATCTCATCCAGAGAGGCTTGAGCGGTTTCAATCTGATCAGGGCGCGCAAAAATAGCGGTACGATAGCTATCACCCTTGTCGCAAAATTGTCCTTCATCATCGGTTGGGTCAATTGTGGTCCAATAATAATCCAAGAGTTTTTCGTAAGAAATCACAGACGGGTCAAACGTAATTTTGGCCGCCTCATAATGGCCCGTATCTTTATAGGTCACCTCTTTATAGGTCGGGTTGCTTGTGGTGCCACCTGTATAGCCGGACACCGCTTCAATCACACCGTCCAGTTTTTCAAAATCCGATTCGACGCACCAGAAACACCCACCGGCCACGATCATCGTATCGGTTTGCCCCGAAGAGGACGCTTCCGACAGAGGGGAAGACCGCGTCGCACCCTGTCCGTCTGCCGAGGTACAACTCATCAACAAAAGTGAGGCGGATAAAAGGTAAAATGTTTTCATAACCGTCCATCCCATATTCAACCGTCACGCGCCAATCACGGTGGCGTTATGGGCTGCATTTGTTGCGTAAGGTGACGGGTGGTTTATCCCCAAAGCGGACATAAATCAGCCTGATTAGAAACCTATTTGATTGGTTTCTCACTGAAGCAAGGTAAGACCAGTTTCTGAAAATATGGTTTCTGGTCAGCCCAGAACATATAATCCACCTTCAAAAAATCTTTTGCAAAGGCGTGTAAGAGAGGCACGGCTGAATTCGTTTCAATGCCTTCGTCTTTTCGTCCTTCAAAATGTTCATCTGCTCCAGTTGAACCAACGTAATTTCCATCCTGAACAGCGATACCCAATGGCACAGAAAATTCGCCTTCATGCATCATTGCAATTGGGTGGTTAAGCTGGCCTCGGCGCTTATACATCAAATCGGGAGCGCCCAACCCAACGCCAATTTCTTGACCAGTTTCATAGATACCCTTTAAGTAGCCTTTATTTGTCCATGGCAACCATTCGCCGGGCATAAAGTTGGCATATTGCATCGTGGTCGTATTTGGAAAAGCAGATTTAAGGTTACGCATATTATCCTTGATGGCCTCAGCATAAACCGCCTCAGAGAATGTTGGATCGGCATCCTTCGATACTTCAATAGCCGTCTCTTGAAGGTTGATTCCCGCAATCTCTCCGTCAAACTCTTCCCCTAGAGCCTCTAAAAGGGCTCCATATCGCGCCCTAACTTTTGGGTTCCAACGCTTGGCAATCCATCCAATTGTTTTGCCATTTGCTTTCGACGGAAGCGCTCCGTAATCATAGTCAGAAGAAAGAATGTAATTTGGTACAGCTTTATACTTACTCGAAAAAGAAACATCCTGTAACTGAATAAACAGCGTCTTTCCATGAGCTTTTAGATAGTTTAAATCTGACCGAATGTCGGAGAAATCATACCGGCCTTCTACCTTCTCCAACTGACGCCACGAGTACATGATCTGTGCCCCAGAAAATCTTTCATTGTCTAGGAAGTCGTGCTTCCGCATCCGTCTTCTGTCTCGGGTAAAATATACGAAATGAGAAATACCATCATCTGAGATTGGACATTTTGCGTCGCTGTAGGCGCGATACGCTTCCTCATAACGATTAGCTGGATTGTTCCAATCTGCCGCGTGGCTTGATGAAAGCCAAGCCATGCAAATGAAAAAAGCTATGACACCACGAATACCGATCATAGGAAAACCATCTTTGTAAACTAGGCAGATAACTTAAACAGTCAATATGTTTAATATATGGCAATGAGAGGGCTCGAATATCCTCAAAGCGAACCTTAACTTAGTATCTTACTTTGGGCGATTTTAAGCCGTCCAGAATTTAGTTGTCTAACTACCAAAATTTCCACCATGGCTTAAGCTTAGATTTTGGCAATGGCATAGGTGCCGCAAGGGTTGTGGGTGCCGTCATATTTTGAATAAATCTGGCATAGTCTTCGGAGTATTGAATCCAATCATCCTCAGCATCATTCAACTTTCGGCCTTTGACATTATTGCCAAATATCGAGACAGAAACTTCCCCGCAGCCACCGAGCCCTTGCTTTTTATCTTTCGAAAAAACCGTAAAAAGATGTTCGCTGCCTATAGCGTAAGTATCGGAGTCGACATAAGTCAGGCATAGATGCCCAGGGTCCCCCTCAAATTCGATAATCGGATGTTCGAAAGTTCCTTGGACAATCTTATCAATAGACACCGTCATAGTTTCATAGAAATTTTCTCCATGCGTCAACTTTGGGCCAAGGCTTTCAACTTTACCCCTAATGACTGTCTGCTCTTTGGAGTATTCGAGGAACGCCCCTTGATAAGAACAGGTGCAAGCATGTGAATTCTCTAAAGATAAGAACAAAAGTGTTGATGCTAAAAATACAATTGAGATGAAGCGAGTAAGCATGCCTATACCTCCTACAGCGAGATTAACTTCAACATGCCATTTTTTTGATCAAGAGCAAACCTTACCAGCGGCTGTTTTTGGGCGGTTTAAGCCTCTCTTGCCGTCGCGAGGTTTGGAGTTCTGTCGCAAGAGCATCCGCGCGGTCCCTTCGGGCAAAACCTATCGGGTCATGCGGATGAAAAATTAATCCGCACTTAGCGATTTGAATGCTTCAATGAATTCAGTCTCTTGTGAGAAATTC
>CAZEFT010000015.1:0-83938 GCA_964511495.1 uncultured Algimonas sp.
TTCTCACAAGAGACTGAATTCATTGAAGCATTCAAATCGCTAAGTGCGGATCATTATTTTCTGACACTCATTGTCAATAAAAAAGCGGGAAAGATAATGTGTCTTTCCCGCTTTCCAAATTTGATCTTTGAAGTTGATAATTAAATCAGCCTCAGTCTGAGCATTAGTCTTTTAATTCAGGTTCCATTTCCTGACAGTCAGCGATGATTTTTTCAACAGCCGCGACGGAGTTCATGAACATTTCACGCTCATCTTGTTTCAGACGAATATTCATAACTTTTTCAACACCGCGCGCGCCGATCATGGCGGGGGCGCCGACATAAAGACCACGAACGCCAGCAATCTGACCGGACAAACGCACAGCACAAGGCAAGATACGTTTCTTGTCGCGCAGATAAGATTTTGCCATTTCAATGGCAGATTCCGCTGGCGCATAAAAGGCCGAACCATTGCCCAAAAGTCCGACAATTTCGCCGCCCCCTTTACGGGTGCGCTCAACAATGGCGTCCACACGTTCTTGCGTCGTCCATTTCATTTTGATGAGATCGGGCAAAGGAACGCCATTGACCGTAGAGTAACGCACCAGAGGGACCATCGTGTCACCGTGACCGCCAAGAACGGAGGCGTGAACATCTTCTACCGAACATTTGAATTCATCAGCGAGGAAATAACGGAAACGCGCACTGTCCAATACGCCCGCCATACCGACCACTTTACGTGGCTGTAATCCTGAGAATTTCTGGAGCGCCCAAACCATGGCGTCGAGCGGATTTGTGATACAGATAACAAAGGCTTTGGGAGCGTATTGTTTAATCCCTTCGGCCACTTGTTTGATCACGCCGAGATTTTTACCAATAAGCTCAGAACGGTCCATGCCGGGCTTGCGCGGGAAACCCGCCGTGATGATGCAGACATCTGCACCCGCAATATCGGCATAATCATTTGTGCCTTTGAGTGAAGAATCCTTGCCGAAAACCGGTGTGGCCTCGCTCAGATCAAGGGCTTTCCCTTTGGCTGTCCCTTCGAAAATATCAAACAGGACAACATCGCCGAGTTCTTCCCGAGCAGCAATGTGAGCCAGAGTTCCGCCGATCATACCGGCGCCGATGAGGGCGATTTTTGCACGTGCCATTGAATATCTCCGTAAGGGCAGTTTATTTGCCCGTGCTTTAGCGGGGCAAGCAAAAGGATGCAATGGCAAGAACTGTTGCTCTGACCTTCAATATAGCAGGCCTGTCACATATGACGGGCTTATTCGGGAAGGCTGGCCTGCGGGACATTCTGCCCGAGATTCATGACCAGAATCGGCCCGACACGCAAAGTTTGGGCGGCACCTGCGACCTGCAAAGTATAGCCTAATTCATCCGCCCTGTAATTTCGGTCAGCCTGTACGGTGACATAATATTGTTTCCATTCACGGCCAAAGGTCTCGGGTGTTGTTTTTAGCGCGCTATAGGGTTCGTCTGCCAATTGCAAACCGACAGAGGCGATCTGTCCGGGGCCCCTCACGGCTTTGGCCCAATAGGACATTAATAGGGTATCCCCTTTTTTGATGGGTGTAATCAGCGTCCCTGTCAAAGCACTGTCCCAAGGGTTAACGCCCTTTTGGGTGCGGACTTCCAGAGCTTTGCCATCAGGAACGCCATTATCTTTCACAGGAGTGAAGGAGGCCGGGCCGTAATATTGAAGGTCCTCGATAAAGGGCGACGTCATGAGTTGCCCTTTCCGTCCCAAAGCCTTTTGCATATTGACGAAAACATTATCCAGTGATTGCCCTTTATAGGACGGAGCGGCGTAAGCGTGCGAAGCGGCAGCGCTGTTTTGGGAGCCATTGTGAACCGGGGCTTTATTATAAACTGAAGCTTTCGGACCCAAGCCGAGAGCGCCTAATTTTTCATAATCCCATTGCTTTGTGTCTTGATCATAGAAAGGAAATGTCGCCGTAAAACTCCAAGCGCACCAGCTTAAGCCAGCGGCTTCAAAGGCTTTACGCGTTTCCGCCGTATACCGCACGACATCTTCATAAGGGGCTTTTTGATACGCACCGATTTCTCCCAAAAAGAGCGGGAAGCCGAGTTGCTTCTGAGCCTTTTTTACATAGGCCGCCGCCTCTTTTAATTGCCTGTGATCGGCGGCACTGCCCCATCGCACCGTGCCGCTATTTTCCAGATCGGTCCAACTTGCTTTTTGATGGGTAAATTCAAACGGGTCATAATAATGGAAAGTATAGACTTGATTGGGGTCTTTAATGGCCGGAATACTCGGCAGGCTGTTAATGCCTGACCAATTTTCACCGCCGAGAATAAGAATGCGCGTCGGGTTGCTTTCTCGAATTTTCTTGAACCCGGCCGTCAAAACGCGGCGCATGACATCGCCCGATAATTTGCCGTTCGGCTCGTTCAAGACTTCGAAATAAACACTGTCGGGAAGAGACGCATAATGCGGGGCAATCTGACCCCAAAGTGCGATGAATTTTGCAAAATTGGCGTCGGGGTCTTCGTTCAATTCTTCAAAGTGGTGGACATTAATAATGACCTGAAGACCTTGCGAGAGAGCCTGATTGACGACCGTATCAACACGGCGGAAAAATCGAGGGTCAATCCGGTAATCCGGCCCGCCGCCTGTATGGGCACTCCAGCGGATCGGGATGCGCACCGTATCAAATCCGGCGGCTTTAATCGCACGGAACGAGTCGGCCTTAATGACATGGCCCCATTCTCCTTCTTTGGGAGCATCAAGCGCATTGCCCATATTCATACAGCGTTGCGTTTTGAATGTATCAGCCTGTGCCGTGACACCGCCGCTCATCAAAGTCGCAACAACGGAACTCGCCAAAAGAAAGCGTTTCATAGACATACCTATCGGGTTTTATTTTGACCAATGTGGCAAAAAATGACAACGCTGTCAAAATAGCAAGTGTGAGCTCTAAATTGTCGCATTCACAGAGAGGCTGCGCCGTTCAGCAAGGTAATCATGACTGCGCATTTCCATTAATCGACTGACCGTTCTTTCAAATTCGAAACTGCCGTCGCCTTTGGGGTAGAGATTTTCGGGCGCAACCGCGGCGCTCATAATCAATTTGGTTCGCGTTTCATAAAGCGCATCAATCAGCGTCACGAAGCGTTTGGCCGCATTGCGACTGTCAGGGCCCATTTGTGGCACATTTTCAAGTATCAGCGTTTGAAAGGCATGAGCCAAACGTAAATAATCCGCCGCGCCGAGATTATTGTCGCAAAGACGGGCAAAGCCCGCCCGCGCCGTCCCTGCCGCCGTTCGGCGCAAAATCAATTCTCGCCCTTGGACGCTTAACACGGTCTCACGCGGTGTCGCGCCGCCGATGAGCCTTTGCCACGCCGCTTCAATACCCGCTTCGGCCTCGGCATTGAGGGGGGTGTAGTAGACGGGGGCGGCTTCTAATTGGCGGAGGCGGTGATCTGTTTTTCCGGCAAATTCATGGATCAATAAAAATTCCGGCATGCGGTCGATAAAGGGTTCGAATAAGGCACGGTTTAGTCCGTTTTTATAAAGGTCTTCGGGCGCGCGATTGGATGTTGCAACAACAATCACCCCTTCTGCCCACAACCCTTCAAACAGGCGGGAGAGGATCATGGCATCGGTAATGTCCGTGACGTGAAACTCGTCGAAACATAATAGTTCCGCCGTTTTGGCAATGTCTTTGGCCACGGGGCCAATTGGGTCGCCGTCATTGTCTTTGGACTGTCGACGGGCATTAATCCGCGCATGAACATCCAACATAAAGGCGTGAAAATGAACGCGTTGTTTGGCGCTGACAGGGGCCAATTCGAAGAACCAATCCATTAACATGGACTTTCCCCGTCCGACACCGCCCCAAAGATAAAGTCCTTTCGGCGGAACGCCTCCCCTACCGAGGAGGCGTCCTACAAAGCCAATAGGAGACCGGTTTTCCAAACGCTCTAGTAAATCATCGAGCGCGTCGGCCGCCGATAATTGGGCTTCGTCACGATGGAGATCACCCGCAGCGATGCATCCGTCTAGCTTAGCTCGGACTCCGGATGACCTCGATGTGTTGTTCATGCTCAAAATCGTCCGCTCATGCGTAATGTGAACAGAACCACCGCCAAGGCCAATAGGCCAAAGGATAACCCACATAACGCATAAAAGAGCGGTTTGTTTTTAATCGGAGCCATGAAAGCGTCTTGGCGTAAGCCGCGTAAAAGCTCAAGCCTGTAAGCGATATCGCGCGATGTTCAGGCCATAATTCAACGCGTGATTCTCGCTTAAATTTTTGTTAAGGTTACATTCAGGAACAACGCGGGAAAACCACGCTGTAAAATTGTGCCCGGTTTTCGGGTAACAGGATCTATGGAGGGATAGAATTATGGATCAACTTAACGCTATGTTTGAGAACATGCCGCTTGGAAATTATGTGGCGGCCGGAGTAATCCTGCTCGTCGGTATTATCGCAGCCTATATTTTGAAGAGCCTTATCGCAGGTGGCATTAATCGCACGAAATTTGGCAAAAATGCTCAAACGACCGGAGGCAACATCGGCAATTCGATCGGCAAAGCCATTTTTTGGCTCGCTATACTTTATACGCTTTACCTCGCACTTTCCCGTTTGAGTATGGGAGCCTATTTGGAGCCAGTGGAAACATTGTTCCGCAATATCGCCTTGATCATACCAAAGCTTATTGGTTTCGGTTTCACACTGTTCATTGGCTATATTATTGCAAAAGTTGCTAAAAACGCGACCCAATCAACTTTGGAAGCGGCTCAAGTCGACAACCTTATGTCCAGATCGGGCCTCGCCTCAGCATCAGGCTCCACAGGTTCGCTTGCAAAGGCTTTGGGAACATTGATTTTCGTCTTGATAATCGTACCTGTAATCGTAGCGGCTCTTGGCATCTTGGAATTCGAAGAAGTATCAGGTCCGTTGTCCAGCATGTTGGATGGCTTTTATACTTACATTCCTCAAATCGTCGCCGCATCTTTGGTCTTAGCTGCCTCAATCTTCATTGGTAAGTTTGTCTCAAACTTCCTTCAAAGCTTCTTGCCAAGTCTGGGTTTCGACAACTCCGTCAATCAAGTTATGATGCTTGACGATGGTGAAGGTCTCAAAACATCTCCATCCAAGACAGCAGGTTATTTGGCATTTTTGATTATTCTTGTAATCGGTGTCTCTGCTGCTGTTAATATCCTTGGAAATGATAGTCTGACCAACGCCTTCGGTGCAGTTCAACAGTTTGGTGGTGAATTACTTCAAGCGGCAATCCTGATTGTTATTGGTGTTTTCTTAGCCAATTTCATCAGCCGCTTTATGGCGTCAATTATCAGCCCGAAAGTTGCAGCCCTTGTGAAATATGTTTTCATGCTGATTTTTATCTTCTTAGGCTTATCAAGCTTAGACCCTAATGGTGACATCATTCCAATGGCTTTTGGAGCACTCGTCATTGGTTCAGCCGTCGCAGGCGCTATCGCTTTTGGTGTTGGCGGGAGAGACTGGGCTGCAAAAGTGTTAAATAACGCTTTTCCTCCCTCAAAGATTAAGCCTATCGGACAAACAGAAACAGCAAAAAAAGCGCCCGCTAGAAAAGCAACACGCAAATAAGCTGATGTCTGAATAACATTCCGAAAAAGCCGCTCAATTGGGCGGCTTTTTTATTGGGCTTGTGTCAAAAGTTTTGTGAAATCAAAAGCCCAGAAGAGCTTCATAGAAAAGAGGCTCATTGAAAAATGGGGTTGTAAAACTCAGTCCGCTTTTCGTTTATAATCGATCACCCATTGATCGGCCCATTCGGCGTCTTTTGTCGCTTTGCCTTGCCACCGCCATGTCAAACTCTCGGCTTTGATATTTTCAAATACCATACGCGAAAACGGGCCTTCATCATTGTAACGTTCTGTCTCCAAGATAAAGCGTCCATCCGCCTGAAGGCCGCCCGTCAGCGGAATATATCCTCCTTGATTATCCACCCATGTTTGACGCCATAATTTATGCCGTTTGGAATAAGTCGACACACTCATCCCGACCAGAGTGTTGCCGGGTGCGCCGTTAAAATTTTCTGTCACAACGCAATCACCAAACCCTGTTTTTGTGATGGTGTTAGAGCCTGTGACTTTTGATCCGTCAGGGTTCGTCCATGTCAAAACCCAATCCCCCAACCAAAAGTCCATTTGGGCAAAGGCCTCCTCTTGGCAAGCTTGAGTCGGCGCTGTTTGCGCCATTACCGAAACAGGAGAAAACAACAGGGCCGCACCGGCACAGGCTGAAAACAAGAGTGTCTTATTCAATCTTATGGATAAAATCTTTCTCATCGCACGCCCCTTTTCTCTTTTTGTTTTGGCTTGGGCTTCTTTATAAGCCTTTTATGCATATTGTCGAAGAGCTGATAAAAGAGCGCGCGCCTAAGCTTGTCAGTCGTCCGCGACTTTTTAAAACCGTGCGTCCTGCCCTGTATCGTATGCTCGCCTATGATGCGGCTGTCTTTTTGGCCGATTCCATTAAATCCCTGTCCGGCCATCAGGCCTTTAAACGGGTTTCTGATCATATCAGCCCGCGTACCGCTGTTCAGGGGCTAAATAACCTCCCACGAAAAGGGCGCTGTATTATTATTGCCAACCACCCGACAGGTTTGGCGGATGGACTGGCCGTTTTTCAAGCCATTCGCGACCGACGACCCAATCATTGCTATTTGGCCAATGCAGATGCTTTGCGTGTTATTCCGAATGGCGAGGATATCATCATTCCCGTCGAGTGGGTGCAGGACAAAAGAAACCACGCCAAGACGCGCCAAACCTTGATCGCCATGAAACAAGCCCTCGAAGAGGAACGCTGTATCGTCATTTTCCCGAGCGGGCGCTTGGCACAACTTTCTTGGCGCGGACTTCAGGATAAGGCTTGGGAGAGTTCCGCCGCTATGGTGGCGCGTAAATATAATGCGCCGATTATTCCCCTGAACATCAAAGCCCGCAACTCAACGCTTTACTACCTCTTTTCCAAACTCAATGCGGAGTTACGCGACATCACCTTGTTCCATGAATTATTGAACAAAAAGGGTAAGACTTTTCGACTGACCTTTGGTGAAATGATACACCCCGAAACATTGTCCAAAAATGCGGATGAAGCGACAGCCCATGTCAGAAGCGTTGTTGAAAGCCTCGAACGTTAATCCTCTGTGATAAAACTTCGCTAAACCTTTATTGGTGTGTTTTCATTTTAACACTAGTTTAACCCTGATTTAAGCATTTACCCGTAATTTCCGAACGCTCGCGACCCTAAAATTTTGACATTGTTTCGTTTGGAAAGAATTTATCGTGATATTGCGTCTTTGTTTGCTCCTCAGCACGACCTCTCTATTAGTCGGTTGTAACTCTTTCGGTGTCGGCAGTCCTGACCAAGGGCGTCTTTTAGCAACAGCCGGCGTCAGTCAGGTCGAAGGGGCCGGCGGTGCGGGCCTCTCTAATTGGGCCACGATTACTGGTTATGGGACAGATTTATCTTGGGGCGGCAATGCCCATTATACACAGGTCAATCTGGATGATTTTCAATTGCGATCCGGCGGCGTGGCTGTTGGTTTAGGAAATCGTATGGAATTATCCTTTGCCCGACAAGATTTTGACTTAGGCGATACGGGGCCAAAGCTCGGTTTGCGGGACGGTTATACATTTTCCCAAGACATTGTCGGCGCAAAAGTCCGTCTCACAGGTGACGCAGTTTATGACCAAGACACGCTCATGCCGCAAATCTCCATCGGCGCTCAATATAAGAAAAATAAAAATAGTAACCTCATCAGCGCTTTGGGCGCACAGAGCGATGAGGGCGTCGATTTTTATATTACGGGCACGAAACTCTTTCTGGACAAAAGCCTTTTATTAAGCGGCAGCGCTCGGGCTACGAAAGCCAATCAATTAGGTCTGTTGGGTTTTGGTGGAGATAGGAGCAATGATTATCAAGTCGAATTTGAAGGCTCTGCCGTTTATCTGATCAATAAAAAATTAGCCGCAGGGGTCGATTACCGTACTAAACCCAATAATTTGTCCTTCGCAGAAGAAGGCGACGCCAAAGCGGCTTATCTCGCCTATTTCATTAATAAAAATGTGTCCGTCACCGGCGCCTATGTTGATATGGGCGACATCGCCCTACAGGGGCGGCAAAAAGGCGTTTACGGTTCACTTCAGCTAGGTTTTTAAAAAAATGAAAACACTGTTCAAAACAACCACGCTCGCCTTGGCGCTCGGCCTTAGCCCACTCACGGCCCAAGCCGGCGAGAAAGACGCTTTATATCAACAATTAGGCGGTACAGCGGGCATTACGGAAATTGTCTCTGATCTTTTCGATTATATTGATAAAAATCCGCGTATCGCGCCTATGTTCGAAAATTCCAACAAAGACCGGATTGAAAAACTTTTGGTGGAACAAATTTGTGACTTAAGTGGTGGTCCCTGCACCTATAGCGGCATGGATATGAAACGTTCCCATACAGGGCTTGGCATTACCAATATGCACTTCAATGCCATGGTCGAAGATCTGCAAAAGGCAATGGATGATAATAAGGTTCCGTTCCGCACACAGAACAAGCTTTTAGCGATTTTAGCCCCGATGCTAAAAGACATGAAGGAAGACCCGCTCCCCCCTGAGTCGGATTCTTAAAAATGTCTTCTGACCGGAAAGATCATCACCCCCGCATCATTGCGGCAAAATTGATGTAAGGTCAGCCTGTGTTACAGCACGCCTTCAAAGTTCTGATTTCCGTTAAGGCTAAGCTGTTTTTCAGCTTTCTGGCCATGACGGTTTTATTGGCGGCTTTGGGTGGTTATTCTCTTTATTCAATCACGCAAACCGGAAATACGGTCAAAGACACATTTGATCGCCCTCTCATGGCGATTAATTTTGCCCGCGCCGCCGGACAAAATTTTGCGCAAATGGAACTGGCCGCTTTACGTGGTTCAGAAGTCGAAAGCCTGCCTGAGCTTTTAGAGATTTTTGAAGGCGATGTTGCTGTCGCAAAAGAACGTTCTATTTCTGAACGAGCCACGCCCTTTTTTGATGAATTGGACGGCCTGACCAAAGACTGGGCGCGCATTGCTCTATCAGGTGCGGCCTCAACCGAGCAGAGCCAAGCCCAAAGACGCGAGATTGCGGAACAGGTCATTGATAATCTGGATATCATTGTTGAATTGCAAACCAATGAGAGCTTTCGCAATCGTGAAACCGCTTTGGCCGGTGTTGAAAAGGTCAAACGCTATAGTCTCATTGCTTCCGCGGCGGCGCTCATCCTGTCTTTCCTTTTGAGCGCGTGGTTGGCGGTGACAATTATTAACCCGCTGAAAGCGGCTGCGGCGGCAGCGCGTAAAATCTCTGCCGGAAATCTTCAAACCAAAATCCCCGAAGGCGGTGAGGATGAAACCGGCGTATTGCTGAAAACCCTCTCCGTTATGCAGAAGAATATTGCTTGGCGTATGGAGAAAGAGCAAAGCTCTCGCGCGTTGGCGCAAACACGTCTGGCGGAGAGTTTGGAAAACTCCAAAGACGCCATCCTTCTCACGGATATTGACGCCAAAATCATTGTCGCCAATCAACAGGTCGAAACACTTTTCCCCGATCTTGCCGAGAAAGACATTATTGGGTCGGATCTCGCCAAGCATTTCGACATGAACGGCGCGCCGCTCTCTGTCGGGAACGAATTCTTCCCTGAAGATAATGAAATTTTTCTAGCCGATGGTCGGTGGGCGCGGGTCAATGCCTCCCGAACCGAAGAAGGCGGCTTATTGATGATTTGGACGGATATTACACACGCCAAAGAGATTAACCGCAATCTGATGGAGGCCAAAGAGCAGGCCGAAGCCGCTGATAAAGCCAAGACCCTTTTCCTAGCCGCGATGAGCCATGAATTACGCACGCCCTTGAATGCCGTTATCGGGTTTTCTGATGTCATTAAAATGCATTTGGAAAGCCAAAATGGTGCGGAGAAACATGTCGAGCTTGCTGAGTTAATTTCGCAAAATGGTAGTCAGCTTTTAAACATCGTCAAAGACGTTTTAGATGTCGCCTCCACCAATGATATGGACAATATGAATGTTCAGCGCGAACGGATAAATGTGATTGACGTGATTGACTATAGTGTCGCGACGATGCGCGACGAAATATCCGAAAAGAAGCTTAAACTTATCTGGCAAGGTTTCGACGATGTGTTTGTGTCCGGCGATAATTTACGTTTAGGGCAAGCGCTGCTGAACCTTATGGGCAATGCCGTCAAATTTAACCGCCCCGGTGGAGCTGTGAAGATTGATGTCGCCCTCTCTAACGACAACCAAGTTCATATTCATGTGATTGATAATGGTATCGGCATTGCGTCTGAACATATTGATCAGGTGACGAAACCTTTTGTGCAAGCCGATGATAGCTATACCCGCCAACATGGCGGCACCGGTTTAGGGCTCGCCGTGGTGAAAAAGATTATGAGCCGTCATCATGGCGAACTAACCCTCAGGTCCCAAGCCGGGCGCGGCACTTGCGCGACGCTCACCTTACCACTCTATCGAAATGAAACGAGCGGTCTTAAATCCGATGAAACAGATCATTTGAAAAATATTCACGCCGCTTAGTTAGGGTCTGCGCATGTCCATTAAATCAGCTTTTAAAAAACTTTCTTTGCTCCAAGCCTCTTGTTTGGTTGCGGCCATTGCCTTTCCCATCGGGGTCTATGCGCAAAGCCAAACAGACGGCGTGACGATTTCCCAAAAGAACCGAAAATATTCACCCAAAGCTGTGACCCTCAAAAAGGGAGACAGTTTGAACGTCGTGAATGACGATATCTTCCTCCACCATGCCTTTATCAAATCCGACGATATGGAATTTGATTCAGGCTCTATGGAAGAAGGTGACAGCGCCAAAATCACGTTCGAGACAAGCGGTCAATATCAACTGAAATGCGCTATTCATCCGAAAATGAAGCTGGATATTACGGTGGAATAGAGCCTCGCCTCGCCGCCTCTATCCCATTTCTGATCTCTCTCCCCGCTCTCATGACGATTATCATGATGTAAAGGAGCCGTTTTCTTGCCCAAAAACGCCCCTTGACGCCCCAAACCCCTTTTGCAACAAGGCAATCACGCGAAGGGAAGCGCCTATTTGACTGGGAAGTGAGGGGCGGCCAACTTCATACTCGCGAGGGGAAGCGTGTCGCCACATGGATTTAGGGGGTGATGCGGCCAACTTCATAACATTGCCGGAGACGTCTGCGTGGCCAGAAAAGGCACATGGATTTTTCCGTATAAAGACGCCCGGCGAAAGCAAAGGGAAGAGTTGTTATGAACACTCTATATTTAATTATCGCGGCGGGCTTTCTCGCTGTGTTGTACGGGATTGTCACCCGTGCCAGCCTGATGAAGGCCTCCACCGGGAATGAACGCATGAATGAAATCGCAGGCGCGATTCAGGAAGGCGCGAAAGCCTATCTCAACAAACAATATAAAACGATTGCTATTGTGGGTGTCTTTGTAACGATCCTCCTCTTCGTTTTATTCCGCAACGCTATCGCCCCTGTTGGCTTTGTCCTTGGTGCGGTTCTGTCAGGCATTGCCGGTTATGTCGGCATGTTGGTGTCTGTTCAGGCCAATGTCCGTACAACCGAAGCCTCCCGCAAAAGCTTGGGCGCAGGCCTGAACATTGCGTTTAAAGCCGGTGCTGTCACAGGTATGTTAGTGGCCGGTTTGGCGCTGCTCGGCTTGGCTGTTTATTACATGATCCTCGTCGGTCCGATGAATGCTGATAATCGCGGCGTGATTGACGGTTTGGTTTCTCTCTCACTGGGTGCGTCTTTGATCTCTGTCTTTGCCCGTCTCGGTGGTGGTATCTTTACCAAAGGTGCTGACGTGGGCGGTGACTTGGTCGGTAAGGTCGAAGCCGGCATTCCCGAAGATGATCCCCGCAACCCTGCCACTATCGCGGATAATGTTGGTGATAATGTCGGTGACTGTGCCGGTATGGCCGCTGACTTGTTTGAGACCTATGTTGTGACGATTGCCGCAACAATGGTTTTGGGCTCTATCTTATTCCCGAACGCCCTTGATCTGGTTCTCTACCCGATGGCTATCGGGGCGGCCTGTATCGTGACCTCCATCCTCGGCACATTCTTTGTGCGTTTGAGCAAAGGTTCCGAGAACGTTATGGGCGCTTTATATAAAGGCCTGATCGCAACAGGCGTATTGTCCGCAGGCGCGATTTATCTGGTCACGATGCTTGTCCTCGATAACGGCATGGCCGGTGTTGACGAATTGGGTCGTATCACAGCCTCAGGCGCAGGCGATACATTTACAGGATTAGAATTATTCTTCTGTGCCTGTGTCGGTTTGGTCATTACCTTCCTCATCGTTATGGTCACAGAATATTACACAGGGACAAAATACCGCCCTGTCAGATCTGTTGCGGCAGCCTCTGAGTCCGGTCACGGTACCAATGTGATTGCCGGTTTGGCCGTCTCAATGGAAGCAACGGCATTGCCAGCTCTTATCATTGTCGCAGGTATTATCCTGACCTTCAGTCTTGCGGGTCTTTATGGTATCGCCATTGCGGTAACCGCCATGCTTGGCGTAGCCGGCATGATTGTCGCACTCGACGCCTTTGGCCCTGTCACAGATAATGCCGGTGGTATTGCTGAAATGTCAGAGCTTGATCCAGAAGTTCGCAACACAACAGATGCGTTGGATGCGGTGGGCAATACAACAAAAGCGGTCACAAAAGGCTACGCTATCGGCTCTGCCGGTTTGGGTGCCCTTGTTCTGTTTGCAGCCTATTATCAGGATATTCTGTACTTCTCAGCACAGCCCGATAATCCGCTGTCCGGCGTCATTGTCGATTTCAGCCTGACCAATCCTTATGTGATTGTCGGCCTGTTTATTGGCGGTCTCTTACCGTATCTGTTTGGCGCTTGGGCGATGCAATCAGTTGGTCGTGCGGCCAGTTCGATTGTCGAAGAAGTCCGTCGCCAGTTCAAAGCTGACCCGGGTATCATGGCGGGCACAAGCCGCCCTGACTACGCAAAAGCGGTTGACCTTTTGACGGGTGCAGCGATCAAAGAAATGATCAAGCCGTCTCTTTTGCCTATCCTGGCTCCGATTGTTCTCTACTTTGCGATTTACTTCGTCACAGGTGGCGGCAAGATCGGGACAAGCTATGCGCTGTCTGCGCTCGGCGCGATGTTGATGGGTGTTATCGTAACCGGTCTCTTCCTCGCCCTGTCTATGACAGCCGGTGGTGGTGCTTGGGATAATGCCAAGAAATACATCGAAGACGGTCATCATGGCGGTAAAGGCTCAGAGGCTCATAAAGCGTCTGTAACTGGCGATACAGTCGGTGACCCTTACAAGGACACAGCCGGTCCGGCCGTGAACCCGATGATTAAAATTACGAATATCATCGCGCTTTTATTGCTTGCTGTGCTCGCACATTAAGGCGATAAAAATCTAAGCTAAAAATAAGTCTCGCAAAGACGAGGGGAGAACGCCCCGCCTTTCATATGGAAGGCGGGGTTATTTTTTGCGGGTAGTCTCATTCTTGCAGGGGCAGCTTTACTAATCCCACCCGCATTGACCTCGCCTTTAAATGGCAGGGCCAGCTTTCTTTATTACTTGACGTTGAAAGCAGGAGATCAGTCTCTATATGTACAGGACACGTTTTATAAAGGTTATACATGTTTTCCAAACTCTCCCTTCTGAGCCTGACATCGGTCTTGGCACTTACACTCACTGCCTGCGGCGGCGATAAAGCCAAAGATGTCGATATGAGCAATTTGGCGTCTGAGCCTGTTATTTTCTCGGTTACCGATGCTGACAGTGAAATTATTCTTTATCCGACATTCCACATTCTGCCCGAAGGCGTTGAATGGCAAAGCGAGGCGTTAACTGCAGCATTGGAACGCACCGAAGAGATCTGGTACGAAATTCCTGCTGGAGCCGAAACTGATCCGGCCTTTCAACAAATGACAATGCAATTGGGGATGAGCCCGGATAATCCGCTCTCTAAATCCTTACCCGAAGAAACTTATGCCAAATTACAGGCCGCCGCCACAGAGATGGGTTTCCCCATAGAAAACCTCGAGCCTATGCGCCCTTGGATGGCAAGCATTGTGATCCCGGTCGTTCAGATGATGCAGGCTGGATATAACCCCGAATTAGGCGTCGAAGCGCGTCTGCAAGCCATGGTCACGGATAAACCAGTCAAAGCCTTTGAAACGGCAGAGCAGCAATTACGCTTCCTCGCCGATATGCCAGAAGCAGATCAAATCGCCATGCTTGAATCAACTTTGGAAGATTTGGACGAAGGCAAAGAAATGATTGCTAAAATGGTGACGGCTTGGTCCACGGGTGACATGAATTATTTAGAGACCGAAATGGTCAATGAAATGAAGGTGGATTATCCCGGCGTTTATGATGTTATGATCAAAAAGCGCAATGATACGTGGGTCGAACGCTTAGATCAGGAAATGCAGGGCTCCGGTGTTGATTTCGTCGCTGTCGGCGCAGCGCATTTGATTGGCGAAGACGGTGTTCCGGAGCAACTCTTGGAAAAAGGCTATAAGGTCAAAGTTCTAACCAAAGTCAAATAAACTCTTTCTTCCATAAGAATAATAAAAGCCGGGGCATCGCCTCGGCTTTTTTCATTTCGCGTTAATGAACATCAGACCGGTTTTGTTATTCATCACCCTCGCGCTTCACTCTCTTAAGTGTAAATAGGCAGGTTTAATTCTCACTCAGAACGGCCTTGATATGTGTTTCAAAACGCACCGGTTGATCCAACATGATAAAGTGGAAACTGTCCTCAATCAGATGGATGTCTATTTGCGGGCTCTTGGCATATTGTTCTGAATAGAGCGCCTTCATTTGTTCGGCGCTCACACCCATGGCAGGGTCATAAGCCGCCAATACGGTGATCGGTGTTTTTATTTTTGCGACATCCGCGCGAAGATCTGATGATAATAAATGTGCCATGAATTCTGCGACAGTTTTCTGATCAGAAGTCTGTCCCCATTGCTTTAATCGCGGGATAGCGCTTTGGTCTTTGACCAAACGACTCAACCCCATCGCTTGCTGCGCATCAAATTGCGCGCGTGGCAGGGCTTTCATCCGCTCGGACAGGGCCGCCGCTATTTCGGCGGCCTGTTCAGGTGATTGCCCCGGCATCATCATACCCGATAAATAAGGCAGGCTGTCGACAATAATGATATCTGTCAGAGGAACGCTGTTCTCCATACCGATTGTCAGAACCAAGTAACCGCCCAGAGAGTGCCCGATAATGACCGTATCCCGCCCCGGTTCAGTGTTGAGGTGAGTCGCAATGGCTTGGGTGACATCCTCGACATCCATAGTTTCAGCACCCATCATTTCCATAGGTGCGCGGCCGGCAAAGCCTGAGACATGGATGAGGCGAAGGTCATAATCCATCAGCACCGGTGTTAATGTATCCCAGACCTCAGGGCTTGAGGCCAATCCGGGAATCAAAAGGATTGTTTGACCGTCGGGGTTTCCTAAGCGTTTGATCGCAATTGCTTCATCTGAATAGATCGAATTCTCAGAGGAGCTCACTTCGTTTGAGGCAGGTGCACTTTCCGCTGTTGCCGTCGGCGATGTTGAATTTTGCGTGCACGCGACCAGCAGCCCGGCAAGGGCTGTGAAAACTAAATGCTTCATAATATGTCCTGTGGTTTTTTTAAGTTTTGCTTGCGCTTATGCGTCAGGGAAGAAGAGCGCTTCTATTGAGGTGTCAAACAGCCGTGCGATTTTGAAAGCCAAATCAAGGCTAGGGTCATATTTCTCTTTTTCAATCGCAATCACCGATTGCCGTGATATGCCGAGCTGTTCCGCCAAATCCTGTTGAGACCAGTTTTGGGCTTTGCGAAGATCTTTTAGGGCGTTTTTCATTTGTAGCGCCGCATGACGAGAGGCAGGCACAGGCCCCAAAGTCCGATTAAGGCCGGAGCAATCCAAACCGTTGGCAGGGGCGGCCATCCGGCATTCTCTCCGAACCCCCAAATCATGACCCCTAAGCCTAATATCAAAGCACCCAAGGCAAAGCTTTCGGAATGAAGACGTTGGAAGAATTCATCCATGCGGCGATATTGGCGAATAATCGCCCAAAACCCGAGCAACAGCGCTACGGCGGGCAAGAGCTCTAAAAGCGCCAACGCCCCTTCATGTGGTCGCGTGGCAATCACACCTATTAATGTGACAGTATAGAGCAGCATTGAGCCGCCAAATTCGATAAAATATTGCCGAATGGAATATCCTGATTGCGTAGACATCGTCATCTCCATTTGTAAAGTAAGCTTTACATAACAGGGATTTTTAAAATGTAAAGCCTACTTTACAAAAAAATGCGCTGCCTGTTAGACAACGCATTGTTCGTCTTAATCAGATTGGGGTTAAATCTGCTTATTCATATCGAAATATAAAAACTCCGCCGCCTCGCCCTTGGCGAAATGGATGAGACCGCCTTTATGAATGGCGAGACCGTCGCCTTCGCGCAATGCCCGCCCGTTTACGGTTAGATTGCCCCGCGCAACTTGCACCCATCCGATGCGCCCTTCAGCCAAACGCGTTTCAATGGATTGCTCACCCGTTAATGTGGCAGCATAAATATCCGTATCGGCTTTGATATGCATAGAGCCGTCTCGACCATCACCAGACAAAAATAAGGCCAATTGACCCTCTTTATCTTGGGCAGAAATGTCCAATGTCTCATATCGTGGCGCTTGGTTTTCAACATCAGGCATGACCCATATTTGCAAAAAATGCACCGGATCCGTTGCACTCGGATTAAACTCTGAATGGCGGACTCCTGTGCCTGCGCTCATATATTGAACACCGCCGGCACCGACAACGGAGCCATTACCCATGGAATCTTTATGCTCCAATTGTCCATCCAAGACATAAGAGAAGATTTCAAAATTCTCGTGCGGATGAGTGGGGAAACCTCCTTTTGCCGCCACGCGGTCATCATTAATCACACGTAACGGGCCGAAGCCCATATGGTCGGGATGAAAATATTGCGCGAAAGAAAAACTATGCGCACTCCGCAACCAACCATGATCGGCTTTACCGCGCGCCTCTGCCGGGCGTAATGTCAAATCTGTTACATAATCTTGCATGTCGTTTATTCCTTTCATCGCTAAACTCTGTTGGGCCTGCGCCGTAAGGGCTTGCTGTGTCATCAGTCCCGCGCCGGCTGTTTTTAAAATGTCTCTTCGTGTCATGTCTTCGCTCTTTCTTTATAAGGCTTTAATCGCTTGAAGGGCGCTTTCAATTTTACTCTCGGCGGCCGCACCAAGACCATCAGCGGCAATGAAGGTTACATCCGTAATGCCGATAAATTTCAGCGCATGACGCAGATAGGGTGTCGCGAAGTCAATCTCGCTTCCCATCTGTGTTCCGCCCGACGCCAGAACCACAATGGCTTGTTTTCCCGATAAAAGCCCTTCCGGCCCATTATTAGTATAGCGAAATGTCACGCCGACACGCGCCACCATATCAATCCAAGCTTTCAACGAAGCCGGAATTGAGAAGTTATAAATAGGCGTGCCGATAACGACCGTATCTGCGGCCTTTAATTCCGCCACAAGACTATCGGAAAGTGACATTTTCGCTGTCTGTTTCGCATTGCGCTCTGAGGCAGGTGCGAAATTTGCAGTGATCCAATCCTGATCAACAAAGGGTAGCGCTTCGGTCAGATCTCGATCAATCAATTTGACCGAGCCCTGTTCAGAAAAATGCTCAACCGTCTTTTGGCTTAATTGGCGGGAGACAGACCCCTCCATTCGTGCACTCGCATTGATGCGCAATATCGTATTTAAATCAGACATAAGTTTTTCCTTTTCAGCCTGTCCCTATCGGACAATGTGTTTCCATGGGACACAGATAGACTGTCCCGCTCAAAACGATTAGAGGCTTGATTGGCAATTCATTGTTGCGTAAAATGCAACAATGAACCGGTATGAAGAAATTGAAGCCTTTGTCCGCACGATTGAGGCCGGATCATTCACACAAGCGGCCAAACAGCTTGGCGTCACAAAATCGGCCATTAGCCGCCGCGTCTCCGAATTGGAAACCCGTCTCGGTACACAATTGGTTTTACGAACCACGCGCTCTTTATCTCTAACCGAAGCGGGTGAAGCCTTGTATCAACGCTCTGTTCGCCTCTTGGCTGATTGGAACGAGGCCGAAGCCGCGACCACATCGCAAAATTGTGCCTTATCGGGCCTTATCCGTATGGCGGCCCCCTTATCTTTTGGGGTTAAATATCTCGGCCCGGCCATTCTGGATTTCCAAACAGAAAATCCAAATGTCAAATTTGATGTTGATTTCAGCGATCGTCAAATCGATCTGATTGCTGAGGGCATAGATATGGCATTACGTATTGGCCAACTCAGCGACTCAGGCTTGATCGCGCGAAAAATCGCACCCATTCGCATGTTAGCGGCGGCCGCGCCGTCTTATCTTGACAAAAAGGGCCGTCCTGAAACACCCCAAGATCTGAAAACCTTTGAGGAATTACGCTATTCCAACCTGTTACGAAAATCTTGGACTTACACATCGGCAAACGGCTCCAGCGGAGACATAGACATTCCCGTGGGTATGAAAGCCAATAATGGAGACTTCCTATGCGAGGCCGCCATTAAAGGACATGGCATTGTGATCCAACCCAGTTTCATCATTTGCGATGCCATCCGTGACGGCCGGTTAGAGGTTGTTTTGTCGGAATATAGTTGGGCGGATATTGCCGCCTATGCTGTCTATCCGCCTACACGGCATTTATCTCTTCGGGTCAGAACATGGGTCGATTTCCTGGCGGAGCGTTTCAAAGGCATACCGCCTTGGGATGTGGGTCTCTGATTTTAGGTTTTGCCAGAAGGTTCCTAGCTGAACAAATTTGGGATAATTTAATTTGCGCATCAGAGAGTGACGAGGCATGAGTTTTGCGTGGATAATGAACCTTTAAGACCCATCGCCTCAGACCGAACGACTTCTGATCAATTAAGTCGCTCGGCTCATAAGAGGGCCAAAGGACGCCCTGCGGATATATTCGCCGCTGGATTCGCGGCTTTGGCCTGTCTTTTATCGACACTCACCGCCCTGCTCTTCTTTTCAGGCTTCGCTGAAACGGATAGCGCGCTCCCCGGATTGGCGTCCGCTTTTATCTTTGCTTTCATCCTGATGCTCTTTGCGGCTGTCCCTGCCGCCCTTGTTTGCCGCATAGCCTGTAAGGCTTGGATATCGGGCCTTGGCCTAAAACACGCCTTATGGGCGATTGCTCTGGTTTTGCCGTGGGCAGTTTTATCAACTCTTTTGGTTTTGCAAACGCCTTTACCGCTTTTCATGAGCGGCACGGCCTTAATTTTGTCAAGCTTGCTTTTATTCTGGGCTGGGATCTCTGCCATTTTAGCCTGGAAAAATCGTTCTTAACGGAACCTTATGTCGCAGTAACAGTTTCGTAATTTGAAGGATATGCGATTTTTCGCTATGTTTCAGATAGCGTTCAGGGACGATACGCTACGACTTTGACGTGACCTTGTGTGAAGGAGCCCCGAATGACACCTCGAAAACAGACAATTAAGCAGCTTTTAGTGTGCGTTGCCTCAGCAGCGGTTCTAACAGCTTGCGCAACAGCGACCCCTTATCAACCGGCCTCAAAACCCGGTGGGTTTGACGGTTTCTCTCAGACGATGATTGAGAATGACCGTGCCCGTATCACCTTTGGCGGCAATTCGCTCACGAAACGTGAAACGGTAGAAAATTCACTGCTTTACCGCGCAGCGGAAATGGCGGTTGAGCGCGGATTTGATCATTTCACTTTGGCCGAGCGCGACACAGAAGCCAAAACACGTATAAATGTGACCCCTGCCGGGGGTTTAGGTCTTTATGACCCTTACTTTAATTATAGTTTCTACAGACCACGTTATGGATGGAGCCGAGGCTATCGCTATTCCCGCTTTGGCGGCTTTAACCGTGGGCGGGGCTTCCGCCATCGTGCGTTTTATGATCCGTTTTACGACCCCTTCTTTGATGATTTCAATGCGCGTGAAATTACGAAATACCGTGCAACGGCTGAAGTCCTCTTCGGTAAAGGGCCTAAGCCTCTTAATCGGGATAATGCCTTTAATGCGCGGGAAGTGTTGCAAAACCTCTCCGGCGTGATTGAGTTCCCCGAAGCGGAATAAGCGTATTTTCACAGGATAAGCAAAACCGCCTTTGGGCGGTTTTTTTATACCTGCTCTAAATACAAGATTATCCTAACGACGAAGAGCCTATGATACTTCATCCCCAAAGTCTTTTTAAATTTGAGAATAATTTGCAATTGCAATATGGAGTATATAGTGATAGAAAATTGAGAACGGTTCTTAACTGGGTGTTTTGAATTTTATCTGAAAGGGGACACAATGATTTTACAAACGCGCGCAAAGACTTTAGCAGCTCTCTTAGCCAAAGACGGCGGGAAGTGCCCCCATCTTCAGGCTGTCAGAGACGCCATTATTTTAGCTCGTGAAGAGGCGGGCACCCCGCCTGCGCCGAGCTCTGTCGGAAATGACAGAACAAATTTACCCCATCAAAAGACTCTATAAGACTGTCTGAAAACCTCTAAATTCCGGGCCGAGGGTTTTTACAGCGATTTGACTTGATTTCCGACGCAATCCCTCCGATATAGCGCGCATTCTGATATCTATAAGACTTGCGAGATAATTACCCCTATGAGCTTCCCCGGACAGCAAAATTTTGATGAACGCCTAAAGGCCCAACGTGAAGCCAAATTGGCCATGCTGGAGCGCGCGAAAAAGAAACAACTCGACCCGAATGAAAAAGACCGTTTGTTGAAAGAACGGGCTGAACGCAATAAGCGTCGTGCCGAACGCGAAGCCAAAAAAGAAGAAGAGCGCAAAGCACAAGAAGCGCGCATTGCTGAAGAAAAGGCCGAGAAGGAACGCAAGGCAAAAATCGCCAAAGAAGCGGCCATCAAGGCACAAGAAGAACTCAAGCGAGCTCAAAAAGCCCGGCGAGATGCCAAATATGCAGCGCGAAAAAATCGCCGCTAATTCTCATCAAGAAACACTAAAGCCCGCTTTTTTCAGCGGGCTTTTTTAATGCGAGAACCAAGCATCGCCAAACCTTGCTTATCCTATTAAGGCGCTTCCGTTTTTTGGCTGAATTTACAAATCTCTGAAATGGCGCAATTATAACATTTTGGTTTGCGGGCAACACAAGTGTAACGCCCATGCAAGATCAGCCAATGATGCGCCCCGATGGCATATTCATCAGGAGTGACCCTTAGAAGGTTTAACTCAACGATATAGGGATCTTTACCCGGGGCCATGCCTGTCCGATTGGCGACGCGAAAAATATGTGTATCCACGGCCATAGTCGGATGACCAAAGGCTTCATTCATCACGACATTGGCTGTCTTCCGCCCAACACCCGGTAATTTGGTCAACGCGTCTCTGTCTTCGGGGACAACAGACCCATAGTCATCAATCAACATTTGAGACAGCTTGATGACGTTTTTGGCTTTATTGCGATAAAGACCAATCGTTTTGATATGATCTCGCACAACATCTTCGCCAAGCGCGACCATTTTTTCAGGCGTATCCGCTATGGCGAATAAATCCTTTGTAGCTTTGTTGACGCCAACATCTGTGGACTGTGCCGAAAGCGCCACGGCAACAACCAAAGTATAAGGGTTAGAGTAATTAAGTTCCGTCTTCGGATTTGGATTGAGCGTTTGAAGATGCGCGTAGATTTGCGAAATTTGCGCCCGGTTTAATCGCGGACGCGGTAGGTTTTTATAGAGCTTTTCTTTATTGTCGGCAGCCACGCCAACTATGCCTGTTTCTGTTCGATACGCTCAAGCAACATCGTCATCATTTTATCTGCCAAGCCTGATGAGCGTTCATTGATGAGATTGCCTTTGGCGTCGAATGATGTGGCTGCATTTCCGACCCCGACTTGCACGGGTAAGACTTCTGCCCCTAAACGCATCAGGATATAATTTATTTGCCGCATACACATAATTCCGCTCATCGGGCCTGGCGTGCAGGACGAAATAGCATAAATCGGGTCGGTGAAGTGATCCGTGCCATGGGTCGATGTCCAATCAATCATATTTTTCAAAAGCGGCGGCAGGCCCCCATTATATTCCGGGCTGACAATAACGATACCGTCCATTTTCTTCACTCGGTTGGCTAATTTTTTCACATCAGACGGCATATCAATATCGCCGTGGTAAAGCGGAATGTCATATTTAGCGAGATCGATGACTGAGACGGAGGCACCATTGGCCTTAAACCGTTTGCGCAACGCCTTTTCTAATGTCTTATTAATTGAGCCTTCACGCAGAGAGGCACAGATAAATCCAATTTTCGGAGCAGTCATAGGGAGCTTTCTGTCAAATCAATCCCGCGATAAACAGGATAGGCCATAAATTCAAGTCGAGTTCGTTTTGCACGACCTTCCCAAAATTCAATGGCCATGTCGCAGTTTATATGCGTATGACTGCATCGAAAAGATTGGCTTATCTTGCGCAATGTTCAACCCTCATCCATATAGGGCTTATGCCAACAATTTATGGAATTTCTGCGAGCTGGGCTTTTATTATTCCGGCACTTATTATCGCCTTTTATGCCGCTCGCGCCTTTTTCGGTTATCGGAATGTCGCCCGCGATGCGCAAGATGATTACCGCTATAAGCAAGAGCACAATATGCTGCCCTCCGGCATTAGTCACGACGGCTATATCAACGCGTTTAGACGGTTTCACAATCCGCGAGGACCGCTTTATGTAGCGCTCACTCTGACCGCTTTAATGGTGCTGACCCCGGTAGTGATGATTATTATTCAGTTCTTACTGGAACAGCTCTACCAAGCGACGGGACGGTCACGCGTGTTTGAGCCCGGCTATCTCGTGTGGCAATTCATGATCTTTTTCCTTATGATCGGAAGTTGGGCTGGCATTGCCTATTCCGGGGCCAAACAGTTTTATAAACGCGCGCCCGGAACATTCGCTCAGGAAATTGAAAAAGAAATTGAGAGAGAAATTCAGGCGGGGCAATAAGAGGCCGTTCTACCCCTAAACCTTTGATCGGTTTATAACCCCAAAACATCTTTCATATCATACCGTCCGGCCTTTTGCTTAGCAGCCCAAATTGCGGCGGTAACGGCCCCTTGGGCGAAAACGGACCGATCAAACGCATTATGAGACAATGTGATTTTCTCCAATTCCGAAGCCAAAATAACGGAGTGGTCTCCAATGACGCCACCGCCACGCAAAACGGCAAATCCGATATCGCCCTCTTGCCGTTCACCCGTTTGACCCACACGGGACAAAACTTGCTTGTCTTCTAAATTCACGTCCCGCCCTTTTGCCGCGGCGCGGGCCAGCATCAAACCTGTCCCTGAAGGCGCATCCACTTTGGCCTTATGGTGCATTTCCAAAACCTCGACATCCCATCCTTCACGCAATTTGGAAGCCGCCATTTCAACAAGCACTTCCAACATATTGACCCCAAGGGAAAAATTGCCGGATTGCAAAAAGGTGAGGCCCTGAACCGCCTTGTCCAAAGCGCGTGATTGCGCCGCATCAAATCCGGTCGTGCCGGAAATAATGGCCTTAACCCCACTCCCTTGAACAATATCTATAAGGCTCAAAGTTGCTTTCGGGGCAGAAAAGTCGATGATCACATCAGCTTGTTTCGCAAAATATAAATCGGCGCTTAAGAAAACAGGCGATCCGCTTCCATCCGCCAAAGCTATTGCATCCTGCCCCAGATGCGGACTGTTTTCATGTGTGAGGGCATAGGATAGCTCAACTTGATCCGTTTGGGCTATCGCGCGAATAATCGCCTGCCCCATTCGGCCATCAGCCCCCAAAATCGCAATTTTCAAATTATTCGCCATATCATGACGCCTAATGAATTTTGTGAAAAAGGGGAAGGTTTTTATAGACCTCTTCCTGTTGGCTTTTCAAAACCCTTCATAAAGTGCGGATTTGGCGCTTTTCGTTCATAAACTATTGGCCTGTCTTAACGGGGTCTTGGCGAACATGCTTAATGAGTCGCAAAGGCGCGTTTAATTAAATTTTATCGCTCTTTGTGTATCACTCTGTCACAGTTGGATCGGTTTTATCGATTTGACGGGCCGGATGGTTTTGGTATCTTTTGGATATGTCACAGACACCTTCAGATGATAATACCCAACAACCTTCCGTTAAAAAGTCTTTGAGCCCTGCCGCAAAGCGGGCTCTTGCCGAAGCCGAAGCCCGCCGAAAGGCGCGTGAGGCCGAAGAGGCTGCCCGTCCAAAAGAGAAGTCCGGCCCAAAAGGTGTGGAGCCCACACGCTACGGCGATTGGGAACGCGGCGGAATTGCTTACGACTTTTAATCAGGCGTAACGATCCATCGTCTCCATCAAAAGGGATGCGGTGGGCAAAGACCTTCCCATTCAGGTGAAATAAACGGGTGAAACCATTGGGAGAGGCATATGCCTATAAAATTTATCATTTCAGCTTTCGGCGTGGCCGGACTGTTGAGTTTAAGTGGGGTCGCACAAGCGGGAAGCTCTTGCGCCGGACCGGATTGTCAATTGGGCGTGAAATATATTCCCGGAAATGCACCGCAATTCGGGCCTATGACCGTCTCCAGTACACAGCCTATGGGACATTTACGTACTGTGAATTTCCAACGGGCCCCTCACGTCAATATCATGCGGGTCCATGGTTTGCGTCCTACGGCCGCCTTATCTGATGCCCCAAGCGCATTCTCACAAGGTTGCCACCCCGTATCGACACGTTATTGCCGTCAGGACGGTGATGCCGTGAACGCAGTTGTGGCACCGCCCGTCACGACGGTTCAGCCGCCCGTTATGCAAGCGCCTGTCATGCCACAACCGGTTGTTCAAGCCCCTATCCTTCGCGCGCCTATTGTTCGCGCCCCTGTGGTTCAGGCTCCCGCGCCGAGACTTCGTTCTTACACGGGGCAAGGTTTTGATCCGTCGAAATTTACACCGCGCCAATATGGCGAAAATACATTTACGCCGGGAATTGCTCATATTCCGACGTCTATTGTCGACCGCAGCCCTGAAAATGCTGATCGTGCGCTCAATTCAGGACGAACTGTTCCGCAACCCATTGCCAATGGCGGTGTTGCCCCTCGCCCGTCTATGATAACTTCGTCGTCTATGATGACATCATCCTCTATGGGCAATGTCATGATGCGCCCCGCGCCTTCTGTCCCTATGGCCCGTCCGATTATGCCGCGTGCAATGATGTCTGCCCCAATCATGCAAGGTCCGGTTATGACGGCTCCCATGGCGACTCCTATGGCAGCCCCAATGAGCGTTCGTCCGGGCGCCCCTATCCTGCAAGCCAATGGCACATATGCTTCTTCGGTTGCCCCGAACGGCACCTATTGGGAAAAAGTATCAGGACCGACACAAATCGGCGGCACTTTGGCCACACAGGTGATTTGCAAACGTCAATTACCGCAACAAATGGTGCGGCCTATTGTCGGTGTTCCGACGCCCGTTCCGGTTTCGACCTGCGGTTTGCGTTAAGTCCTCATTATTATCACAAGACAGGGCCAAATTTTTTGGCGCTGTCTTTTTCCTCGCATTCGAGCCTTCATCCTGTCTGGCACGGGCTTTGCATGTCTTTTCGCTCGATTATACGCATATTGAATTGAAAGGTGACACCTTATGTCCCGTCTTATGAAAACAGCTTTATTGGCAATAGCAGGCTTTGCTTTGCCAACTTTGGGTCTGAGCGCTAATGCAGTCGCCGGATGTTCCGGAAATGTCTGTTATAATCAGACATCCACATTGCCTTCATTGGGAAGTTGGAACGGCGCCGTCAGCCAGCGTTATTCAAGCGCTACTCAATATTCGACAACTGCGCCGACTTATGGATTCAGCGGCTCAACAACAAGCGTTGCCGGCTTGGGTCTCAATGAAAGCCTGCGCCCGACAAGCTGTCCGGTGAATGTTTACAACCCGAATGGCGGTCAGGTCTTAGGATGCTATAATGTCGTAAAGCCCGTCCCTCAGACAACTTATTACAGAATTGTACGTCCGGTTATCTATGTGCGCTACCCCGTACCAGTTGCCGTGCCCTATCAGGCCTATGGTTATGGCTATCACAGCCAGCATCAATATTTCAGCGGCGGATGTGCCGCCACATCTGCTCACTATGGTACGTCACGATATGGCGGGAAATGGGGTAAAGCCAAAAAATCTCGTTATGGGTCGCCTTGTGGATAGAGACTTTTAAAAGCGCCTTGTCGGGCGCTTTTTTTATGACTTCAAATTATCCGGTTGCCATATTGGCCAAGACATCTAAGGCCGCTTTATGCGGATTAACGGCAGCCGAAATAGGCCGCCCCACAACTAAATGTGACGCTCCGTTTTTAAGAGCCTGCCCCGGCGTAGCAACTCGCTTTTGATCGCCGACCTCTCCGCCCGGCATACGCACACCCGGGGTAACAATCAGGAAATCAGCGGGCACAGTCTGCCGAATGAGTGCGGCCTCTAATGGGCTGGACACAACACCGTCCATTCCGGCCTCTAAAGCCTGTTCCACACGACGCATGACAAGGCTTTCGGCACTGTCCTGATAACCAATCGCTTCCAAAGCCGGTTTATCCAAAGATGTCAGGACAGTAACGCCAAGAAGTTTTAAATCTGCACCACCCCGCCCTGCTACAGCACTGTTCATGACGTCGGGTCGGGCATGAACCGTCAATAAATCAGCCCCGAGACCGGCAATAGAGCGTGTGGCCTTTTCAACCGTCGCGCCAATGTCGTGGAGTTTGAAATCGTAAAATACATTTTTGCCTTGGGCTTTTAATCGTTGGCCAAGCTCAACGCCGCCAATGGGAAGGAGTTGAAGTCCGATTTTATAGCTTTCAACGGCCTCTCCCAATGTCTCAACCAAATGCTCGGCCTGTGCAATATCGGGAAGATCAAGGGCGACATAAAGGCGGGGGTCGGAACGCATTGTAGACTTTCCTATTCTTCGATTTTTCGAAACTTGGCAGAATTTTTTGCCATAAGTGTCTGTGTGACGGATTGTGGAAGAGCGCGCCCCAATAGAGCGATAAATTTATTGACCCGCCCCGTAATATAAACGGGGCGGTTCCGCTCCAAGGCCTCAAAGGAGAGCTCTGCGCATTCTTCGGCTGACATCATCATATAATCAGGCAGTCGGTTCATCGCATCCCGCGTACCGTTGACATCGTGAAACTCTGTCATGGTAAAACCAGGACAAATGGCACTGACATGAACGCCTGTACCCTCTAATTCCATATGCAGGCTTTCAGAGAATTTAATTAAAAACGCTTTCACGGCGGCATAAAGCGTGTGGCCTTTCGAGCCGGGTAAATGTCCGGCCAGAGAGGCAATATTCATCACGCGCCCAAAGCCACGATCCACCATGTCAGGCGTCAACTTTCGCGCCAATTCGCAAGGCACCGTCGCCATCAGGTGGATGAAGTTTTTATGCTCTTCCCAAGAACTATCCAGATAAAACCCCGGATGACCATAGCCTGCATTATTAATCAGGCCGTCAATCTTCAGGCCTTTTGATTTTATTTTCGTAATCAGCTTGTCCACCGCTTTGGTCTCAAAAAGATCGGCTTCAAAAACATATGAGGTGGCATCAAATTCTTGTTTCAACTCTGCGGCCAAGGCCTCCATTGGGGCTCGCCGCCGCGCGCATAAAACCAAATCCCATCCTTGCGAAGCATATTGACGGGCATAGGCAACGCCTAACCCAGCGGAAGCGCCTGTAATCAACATAAGAGGCTGGCTCATTTAAAATCCCTTATTGAATAATCTCAGTGGGAATTTTTGTTGAAAATTCCCGATATTCGGCACGACATAAAATGAGTGACGTGACAGAATTGTGAGTTTTAAACTATGGATAAGCTGTTAGCTTATGCGGCGTGACTTTCAAGCGTCATGTTATTTCTGAAAGGCGAATAATGCGTATTCATCCTGCCTCCCACTCATTCAAGGTGAAGCACCTCCTTATCATAACGCTCGGAATTGTGGGATTATCTGCCTGTGCGAGCTATGCTGACCCTGAACCTTATATGGGATTTGAATGCCAACAATTACGAGCGCTCTCGGAACGTGCCGGACCCATTGATCCTTTTGCTGCGAACCGCGTCGGACCTGACCCACAGGCAGGGTTACGAGGCGACCGTGAGGGACTCGAAACAGTGGATGAAGACCGGGCCGAAGAAGAAGAGGAACGAAGCCGTTCCATTGCGGCCGCCTATCGCAAAAAGGGCTGTTAAGCCCACTCATGGATCAAATAACACTTATAAGACTATCCGTCTTTGCCGGCGCGCTTATTCTGTTTTCCGTTTTGGAGGCCTTATTGCCACGTCGCCAACGAGTGCAAACGCGATGGCGCAGATGGGCCACGAATTTGGGTCTTGTCGTGACGGGTAGTTTGAGCCTGAGCCTTTTAGGTCCTCTCATCGCTGTCGGCGTAGCCGTTTGGGCCACGCAAAATGGATGGGGATTGTTTAATTTCCTAGACTGGCCCTTTTGGTTGGAGGGGGTTTTGGCCTTCATAATTCTGGATTTTGCCGTCTGGCTCCAACATTTACTGACCCACAAAATCCCTATTTTGTGGCGTTTGCACCGCGTGCATCATGCCGACAGAGATCTGGACGCGAGTTCAGGCGTGCGATTCCATCCTATCGAAATTCTGCTCTCCATGATTTATAAATGCGGCATTGTATTATTGCTGGGCCCGGCCCTGATCAGCGTTATCATTTTTGAAATTGTTCTGAATGCGACCGCAATATTTAATCACGCCAATTTGGCCCTGCCCCGTCAGCTTGATACGGTTTTACGCAAGATAATTGTCACTCCCGATATGCACAGAGTGCATCACTCCGTCATTTTGGAAGAGAGCCAAAAAAACTACGGCTTTAATTTTTCAATTTGGGACCGCGTGTTTCGAACCTATCAAGCCGAGCCTGCCCAAGGACAATTGGGGATGACATTGGGTTTGGAGCACGCACAAATTCCACAAACGCAAAATCTTTTGTGGAGCCTGATTTATCCTTTTAAAAAGGGTTGATAGGAAATGGCTTGAGGCTCCTTCGCCAAAAGACTAGCGTGAGCCGAAAAGGAGTGCGTTATGATTTGGGGACTTATCGGGGTTGCGGGCCTTCTCTTGATCGGGGTTGCTCTCATTTTCAACCAACTCGTTCAGGCACGGCAATTGGTCAATAATGGCTGGGCTGATATTTCTGTCCAGCTCAAACGGCGCGCTGACCTTATTCCGAATATTGTGGACACCGTTAAAGCCTATGCCAAGCATGAGCGAGACTTATTTGTCGAAGTGATTGAAAAACGCAATGCCGCCTTATCTGCCGGAGACGACCCCTCAGCCCGTGGTTCGGCAGAAGGCGCTTTGGGCCAACCCGTGAGCAAATTGATCGCCGTAGCTGAGAATTATCCCGAATTAAAAGCCTCACAAAACTTTCTCGATTTACAAAATGAATTATCCGAAACTGAAGACAAAATTGAAATGGCGCGTCGTTTTTACAATGGCGCCGTCAGGCAATTTAATACAAAGGTCGAATCCGTGCCCAGCAATCTGGTCGCCGCCCCTTTTGGTTTTAAACTGGCCGCCTATTTCCATATCACAGAGGCCGATTACGCCGTGCCGACAGTGGATATTTAGGAGAACCCGATGCGCGTTTTTATCTCCTTTATAATTTCCTTATTGACCCTTCTAAGTTTTGCGACTCAAGCTGTCGCCGATGAACGCATCACGCTTTTCGACATTCAAATCGATGTTGAAAAAAGCGGGGCGATAGTGGTGACGGAAACCCTTGCCGTCACGGCAGAAAACAAACAGATCAATCGTGGCATATTCAAGGAACTCCCCCGTTATTATCGGTTCATGGATGTGAAGTTGGAAAATGATTATCAAATCCTGTCTATCAAACGGGACGGCACACCGGAAAATTATACGGTTTCGAAGAACGGGAATGCCGTCACATGGCGGATTGGGCGTTCAGATTATATTTTACCGCCCGGCCCCTATCGTTACGAATTAAAATACCGCGTGCCCGAACAAATCAGACGCCATCGCAATGATGATAGCGGCACAGACAGAGATGAACTTTATTGGAACGCCACGGGGAATTATAATTTATTTCCGGTTGATAAAGCGCGGGTCACGGTGAATTTCCCGGACGGTTCCGAGATTCTGGATGCCACACCCTATACAGGACGCGTCGGGGAAACGGGGCAAGCGGCAAGTGTCAATCAAGACGGCAATAAGGTTGTGTTTGAAACCCAGAGCGTCTTGCCCCCACGCAATGGTTTAACAATCTCAACGGCGATTGAGCCTGGCATTATTGAACCAATGAGCGCCGCGCGTACGAAAGAACTTGCTTGGATTCGCAATGGCGGGAAAGTTATTCTAGGTGTCGGCGGCAGTCTTCTTTTTCTCTATTACCTTTTGATGTGGAACCGCGTAGGTCGTGATCCCGTTAAGCCACCCATCTTCCCCCGTTATGCACCGCCCAAAGGCTATTCACCTGCCGCAGGGCATCACATTCACTTTAAAGGCTTTCGGAAAATGGATGCCCTAACCGCCCTCATGATGCGGCTGAGTTTGAAAAATGTTCTCGATATTGAAGCCCAGAAAAAGGCGACAATCATAACGTCTTTGCCGCAAAATAAAGCGCAGGCCGCCCTGACCAAAGACGAAAATAAATTCATGGAAATTTTCTTTCCTGAAAGCCATTCCGTCAAAATAAAATTGCGAAAGAAGTCCGATCCTGACTTTTATAAACGGGTTACGAAATTTACGCGCTATATCAGCAAAACCTATGGTACAGATTATCACCGCTCCAATGCGGGATGGGGGCTTCTCGGCATCATCCTCAGCGTGGTTTTGGTTATCTTCTTCTTTAATGCGCCTGTTTCGCGCACCGGACCTGTTATCACGGCGTTTATTCTGGCCATTGCTGCCATGAATATTTTATTTTTCGTTCTCCTGCGCGCCCCGACAAAAAAGGGCGCTCAGATATCCTCCGAAATTGAAGGCTTTAAGCTTTACCTCGAAACAGCCGAAGAAAAACGTATCAACACGGCCAACCCATTGGGCGATACGCCACCGCTTATGACAGTCGAGCTTTATGAACGATTCCTGCCTTATGCCGTGGCTCTGGGTGTTGAAAAACCGTGGACGAAGCAATTCGAAACAACATTACCGAAAGTCGCGAAAGAGTATAAACCCCGCTATGCGCATGGTTCGCTGATTGACAGTAAAGGCGGCAGCCCGTTTAAAATGAGTGAGGCCCTCGCCTCGGCTATGACAGCCGGTGTGGCAGCAGCAGCACCGGTCAGCCAGTCCTCAAGCTCGGGCGGGTTTTCCTCCGGCTCAAGCGGAGGGGGATTTTCCGGTGGCGGCGGTGGCGGCGGAGGCGTTGGCGGTTGGTAAAATTGAGTTGGTAAATGAGTTTGGCTAGCGCTTATTCACCCGACACCCATTCCTAAGGCACATCTTTGTCGTCGCCCTGAGGCGTCAAGCCTTGGAAGTCAAACATATCCGTATCCAGTAAATGGGACGGACGAATATGGGTGAGGGCCCGCATCATACTCGACTTTGTTCCCGGCGCTTTCGCCTCCCACTCCCGTAATTTTTGCCCCATAATTTGGCGCTGTAATCCGTCTTGCGAACCGCAGAGATTACAAGGAATTATCGGACAGTCGAGCGCCGCCGCATAACGCGCCAAATCGCTTTCCGCCGTCTCTATCAAAGGCCGCAAAACAGTCACATCACCCGCATCGTTCAGAAGCTTTCCGGGCATAGCGGCCAAGCGTCCCCCTTTGGTCAAATTCATCATAAATGTTGCCAAAGCATCTTCGCGATGATGCCCCAAGACAATCGCATCACATCCCTCTTCGCGGGCCACTCGGTATAAAATTCCGCGTCTCAAGCGCGAACAAAGTGAGCAAAAGGTTTTACCCTCCGGGACTTTTTCAGTGACAATGGAATAAGTATCCCGCGTCTCAACCCGATAAGGTATGCCGAAACTCTCAAACCAGTCAGGCAGAATATGGTCCGGGAAGCCGGGTTGTTTCTGATCCAGATTGCAGGCCAGTAAATCGACAGGCAAGTCACCATGGGCTTTGAGGTCAAGCAATATGGCCAAAAGGGCGTGACTATCTTTACCGCCGGACAGACAAACAAGCCATTTTGGCGTGTCCTTATTGCCGATCATTCCAAAGCGACGAATGCTATCACCCGCCTGTCGCTTTAGGCGTTTGCGCAGGCGGTTAAAATTCGTTGTGCCGGGCGCACGAGAAAAAAGAGCGTTGGCGACCTCTGCATAATCAACGCCCTCATTCCCTTTCGCGGGCATGGGTTCATCAGTCGTCTGACCCATATCAGAGAACGGGTTTTCCATCAGGATTTTTTCGTCTGGATAACGCGCTGCGGGAAGGGAATTTCAATATTATGCGCTTTCAATGTCCGCCAGATAATAAAGCCAACATCCGATGTGAATTTATTCGGCCCGTCATCCACACCTTCGCACCAAAATTCGACACACATATTGATGCCACTATCGCCAAAAGCCCGGAACTCAACACTCGGGAGGTCAGGCGCATCCAGAACATCTTCATGTTCCAATACGGCATCGCGAACAATCGGAACGAGCGCATCTAAATCCGTATTATAGGCCACGCTGAAATCCACTTCATAACGTTGCAATGGATCATCATGGGTCCAGTTCTCATAAGCCCCTTCCGTGAAGGACGTGTTAGGGACAATAATATCTTTGCCATCTGCCGTTGCCACGATTGTTGAACGCATATTGATCGCTTTGACCCGACCAAATTTCTCCTCTTCCATCATGACGAAATCACCCACTTTAACGGAACGATCAAAAAGAATGATGAGGCCGGAAACAAAATTTGCCGCGATGGGCTGCAAGCCTAAACCAATACCTAATGATAAGGCCGAAAAGATGACCACCAAACCGGAGAGAGGCACTTTGGCCGCCCCCAGAACTAGAATAAAGACAATCGCAAACAGAATAATCTGAAAGATTTTTGCTGCAACTTCCCGCGTTGTGACATCCAGACCGTCTTGAGACCGAATAACGTCCTGCCCGCGCGCATTTAGTAAGTTTCCGATTTTGAAGAAAATGGCTCCAAAGATCAGCAAAAGCGTCACCGTCATCAATGTGATGGGTTTACCCCCCATCGCCATCAGCTCTACTTCATTAAGAAATGCGGTAAATTCGTCAAAGACACCGAAGACCATCAGCAAAGCCAAAGGAATTAAAGTCCAAGTCGCAATTTTCTTCACCAAATCATTTGGTGCAAATTCTTTAATCGCAGAAAAGAGAAGGAAGACGACAGCCAAGCCCTGCACTAATTTGACTAGCCAGTCTTGGCCCAAAATTGGAACGGCCCGTAATATCACAGCAAAGAAGGCCAATAAGGCAACCAAAAGTACGGGGCGTAAAAGACTTTTTGCGCGGTAGAGACTGTCGCGGACGGGTTTTAACTTTGCCGTCTCCGCCGGAGGGTCCCGAAATAGGAAGAGTTTTTTACGAAACAGACGCGCAAAGAGGGGCGCGAGAAAATATGCCAAAACGATAGCCCCTAGCTGGGCCAAAAAGGGTGGGCTGGTCAGCCAACCAATCAGTTTGTCTATCACCGCCTGTCCCATCGCTTTTAACCGCTCAGGATCCATAGACACAGCACGGGTCTTTTTATCCGCTTCTTCATCAGAGACCTGAGTCGTTTCAGCCACCGTTTTTTGCTGCTCGCGAATAGCGTCCACCAAGGCTTGATCCGCTTTCTCTCTCGCCTCTAAAGCGGCTTGGATGGCTTCATCATCCAAATCAATGACGGCCTCTGTAGTCTCTGTTTTTGCGACGAGGTCTTCAGATTGAGGACTGTCCACCTCTTGTTGGGATGCATTGCTTTGCGGTTGCGTTTGAGAATTTGGCTGTGCGGGTGCGGATGACGACGCAGCGTCATCTTGAGGCGCAGGCGTTTGAGCATTCGCGATGCCACCATAAGCCCCGAACCATATAAAAACGGCACAAAGATAAAGTCGTAAAATAGCCATTTGGCATGTCCCCCGAATATCGTGGAGTCCCTAATCCAATTATAGATTTTTTTCAAACAATTATGGCTTTTGTAATCAGTTTCACGCTATAGGCGCTGTCGAATTAAGGAGCTCGAAATGTCCGCACGTAAAAAAGTTGTCCTCGCCTATTCCGGCGGTCTTGATACCTCTATCATCTTGAAGTGGTTGCAGGAAGAAAAGGGATATGATGTCGTCACCTTTACAGCCGACTTAGGCCAAGGCGAAGAATTAGAGCCCGCACGCAGAAAGGCCGAAGCTCAAGGCGTGAAAGAAATCTTCATTGATGATTTACGCGAAGAATTTGTTCGCGATTTCGTCTTTCCAATGTTCCGCGCCAATGCGGTTTATGAAGGGCTTTACCTGCTCGGCACCTCTATTGCTCGCCCTCTGATCTCCAAACGCCAAATCGAAATTGCCCATATGGTCGGGGCAGACGCTGTCTGTCATGGCGCAACGGGTAAAGGGAATGATCAAGTTCGGTTTGAATTAGGCTATTACGCCTTGGACCCTGATATTAAAGTCATCGCCCCATGGCGTGAATGGGATTTGAACTCTCGCACCAAGCTTATTGAATATGCTGAAAAACACGGCATTGAAATCGCTAAGGACAAACGCGGTGAAGCCCCCTTCTCCGTCGATGCCAATCTTTTGCATACCTCTTCAGAAGGGAAAGCGCTCGAAGACCCGAATGATGAGGCCCCTGAATTTGTTTATCAGCGCACAGTTGCCCCAGAAGATGCGCCCGATAAACCGACCTATATTACTGTTGGCTTTGAAAAAGGTGATGCCGTTTCCATCAATGGAGAAGAACTTTCTCCGGCAACGCTGCTGACACAACTCAATGAATTAGGTGGGGCCAACGGAATTGGTCGTTTGGACTTGTTGGAAAACCGGTTCGTCGGCATGAAATCACGCGGCATTTATGAAACGCCCGGCGGCACAATTTTGCTGATGGCCCATCGCGGCATTGAACAAATCACGATGGATAAAGGCGCCGCCCACCTCAAAGATGAATTGATGCCGAAATATGCCGAGCTGATTTATAATGGTTATTGGTTCTCGCCAGAGCGTGAAATGCTACAAGCCGCCATTGATAAAAGCCAAGAACTTGTCACCGGCACAGTCCGCCTAAAGCTTTATAAAGGCAGTGTTGATATTGTCGGTCGTGACAGTCCCTATTCTCTCTACAGCCAAGAACATGTGACCTTCGAAGAAGACAATGTCTATGACCAAGCCGATGCTGGTGGGTTTATCAAAATCAACGCTCTGCGCCTGCGCCTGTTAAAGGCCCGCGATCGGAAAGCCGGTAAAAACACCTAAACATCAAATGTCAGGCTTGAGAGGGACCGGCTTTACCGGTCTCTACACAGTTGACACGGGCAATATTATGACTGCGGCCAAAAAGCGTTAACCGTCACAGAAAAGACTCATTTCCAAGAAAGAAAAATAAGCTTATAGTCAAAACAGGATAAATCAGCGCGTCAGCGAAGGATTTAGAGGGGGTGGCCGTGTATAAGCTTGTGAAGTTTCGTCATTTCGTTTTGTCAGGGGCCGTTTTTTTGGCCGCTTGCGGAGGGGGGTCCGGTTCTTCTTCAGGAGGCGGTCAGGGGGTTTCCCCACCTCCACCACCGCCTCCCCCGCCGCCACCTCCCCCAGCGGTGACAAAAATTGATGATGTTAGCGAAGCCTCACGTCTGATTTCCTTAGCGGGATTGGGTGAGAGCCATGATGATTTGCAAGCCATGGTCGGGCAATCTGCTGAAGGGTGGATACAGGACCAACTCTCCCGCTCTTACACACCTTATCTGGATGAAATATTAGCCCGCAAGGCCGCCTATCCGGATACAGATTTTAAACGCCAGAGGTCTCATAAAATGGTCTTCTGGAAACGGCTGATTTCCGCCGAAGATCAAATGCGTCATCGCATGGTCAATGCCCTCTCACAAATTGTTGTGGCCTCAGATATTGGTATTGGCAGTGAGCCGGAACAGATGGGTTTTTATATGGATGCTTTGGGGCGCAACGCCTTTGGCAATTATAAAACCCTCTTGAGTGAAGTGACCTACACGCCAGCAATGGGCGAATATCTAACTTATCTCAATAACCGCAAAGCGGATGAGCAACGCGGCACGATGCCGGACGAAAATTACGCACGCGAGTTTATGCAGCTTTTCACCATTGGCCTGCATGAATTAAATATGGATGGCACGCAAAAGCTTGACGGACAGGGTGAGCCAATCCCTACTTATGACAATGCCGATATTGCAGGTTTGGCGCGTGTCTTTACAGGCTTGCGGTTAGATCAAGAAGACGGTGCGGATTATGTCACCGCCTATCAACGCCCGATGCGGATGCTAACCAGTTGGCATTCGGAGAAAGAAAAAACATTTTTGGGACACACTATCCCAGCCAATACTGATGGCCAGACCTCCGTTGCCCAAGCGATTGATATCATTTTTGACCACCCCAATGTCGCCCCTTTTATTTCGCGACAACTCATTCAGCGCTTTACAGCTTCCAGTCCCGAGCCCGCCTATGTTGAACGTGTCGCCAATGCTTTTGAAAGCGGAAGCTTTACGGGGCCTGACGGGACTGTATTCGGACAAACAGGACGAGGGGATCTGTCAGCCACAGTCGCCGCTATTCTCTTAGACCCATCGCAGTTGGATGAAAGTTATAAAACACCAGGCAGCGGCGATATGACAGATTTAGGGAAAGTCCGAGAACCCGTTTTAAACTTCGTGCATTGGGCGCGGGCCTTTGATGTTGCTCCCGTGCTGACGGAATTAGAAGGTATGCTGATTTGGGGAACAGGCGACCCCAGCAACCGACTGGCGCAAGATCCATTCTCCAGCGTCAGTGTTTTTAACTTCTATCGCCCCGGATTTATCGCTGGCGGCACAGAAGCCGGTGATCTGAAACTGACGACCCCGGAAATGCAAATTGTCAATTCAGGATCTCGAAATGGGTATCTTGAATTCATGACCTATTATGTTTTTGACCAAACCTATCTTGTCGATAACCGCAGCGATGTCAGCTTTGAGCCGGATTATGATAATCTTATGGCTTTGGACAATGATGTCCCTGCTATGATTAATCACTTAGATAATCTGCTGACCTATGGGCGCATGAGTGAGGCGACTAAAACCAATATTACGGAACTCCTCGCTGAAATTCCCGTTCGAACGGGGAGCGCACAAGACACGGCAGAGGACAAGTTGCTTCGGGCCCGCCTCGCCGTTCTTCTGGCGATTAGTGGTCCCTCATTCCAGACGCAGCAATAAGGAGATCGACAATGACTTATTATAATCGCCGTCGCTTCCTGCGCTCCACCGCCGCTTTGGGCTTTGGCGCGACGACAGGGTTGTTTTCAACACTCGCGTCTCAATCCGCTCTCGCTATGGATGTGTCAGGATATAAGGCTCTGGTCTGCTTGTTTTTCAAAGGCGGGATGGACGGCTTTGATACACTTTTTCCTCATGATCAGGAAAGCTATGACGCGTTCAAAGCTTTACGACCCAATTTATTCGGGCTCTACGATTCAGATAATCCTGACTCCAGTCGCAATCGCGATAATTTGGCCGCTCTCGGAACAGGGGTAAATACCGGCAGCCGTAGCTTTGCTTTGCCCCCACAAATGGCGGGGTTGAAAGCACTCTATGATGCTGGCGATATGGCCGTCATCGGTAATGTCGGGCCTTTAATCGAACCGACTGTCAGAGACAGCATGGTCAATGGCAGTGTGCGCCTGCCTCGCAATTTATTTTCCCATAATGATCAACAATCAACTTGGATGTCCTTTGGCCTCGAAGGACGCCGTGATGGGTGGGGCGCAGGCTTCGCCAAAAAAGCTATCGAAGCCGATCCAAATAATGCGTCAGCTTTCACGGCCATTACGGCCTCCAATAGCGACATCTTTTTGCGTGGCACTAATACATCACAATTTTTAGCAAGGTCCGGACAAACGGAACTTCCGATTATCAGTCAGAATTGGCGGCTAGGATCGACCCCTGATAAAGAAGCCGCCAGAGCTATTTTACGGCGTCATTTTGCCAGTGAGAATGTCGGCGCAGGAAACCTGCTCATGCGGGATGTATCACAAGCCAATCGCAAAGGGCGTGAAAACGGCTTGCTGTATGCGCAGGCGGCCGAAAATGCCACGCCATTAGCCACGGAATTTCCGAACACAAATCTAGGGCAGCAGATGAAAACCATCGCCGAAACCATCGGCTTTAGAAATACACTGCAAGTCAACCGTCAGGTCTTCTATGCCTCCATTGGCGGGTTCGACACACATGACAATCAGGCCGGTAAATTGCCGGGCCTTCATCAGCAAATCTCAGACGCTTTAACGGCCTTCCAAACGGCTATGACAGAACTCGGCACGCTTAATGACGTCACCACCTTCACCGCTGCTGATTTTGGTCGGTCTATTACGGGGAACGGGAACGGCTCTGACCACGGTTGGGGCAGTCATCATTTCGTGATTGGTGGTGCTGTCAAAGGCGGGCAAATTTTAGGCGATATTCCACCTTATGATTTGACACATAATGCTTATACCGAAGATAGAGGACGCCTCATACCAACAACCTCCGTCGATCAATATGCGGCCTCACTCGGTCAATGGTTCGGTCTCAATCCGACAGATTTGAACGATGTGTTGCCGCATTGGCAGAATTTCGACACGCCTTATCTGGATTTATTCGTATAAGTGAAATGGATTTGCGTCCATTCCACCGCTTGAGCTTAATTTTTGTGCCTTTTGACTAAATTAGGGCTGTTCTATTCCTTCAAAATGGCGTAGCGGGAGCCATTATTTGGAAATTAGGGTAGTGTCATGGCACAAACGTCCTCCAAGGAATTAAACTTCCGCCAGAGTGTTGACTTAATGTTTAACCGCGCGGCGAGTTTCGTCGATTTGTCCCCGAAAATGGTTGAAAAAATTCGGGTCTGTAACGCCACTTACACGGTGCGTTTCGGAGTGAAATTGCGCGGGGAGATCCACACATTTGTCGGTTACCGCGCCGTGCATTCAGAACACAAAGAGCCCGTTAAAGGCGGCATTCGCTATTCATTGGACGTCAATCAAGACGAAGTTGAGGCTTTGGCGGCTTTGATGACTTATAAAACAGCGCTTGTCGAAGTCCCCTTTGGGGGGTCAAAGGGCGGCCTTTGTATCAACCCGAAAGACTGGAGCGAAGAAGAGCTAGAGCGCATTACGCGACGTTTTACATTTGAGCTATCCCGTCGGGACCTCATCCACCCCTCGCTCAATGTTCCGGCACCGGATATGGGCACAGGCGAACGTGAAATGGCTTGGATGATGGATGAATATCGCCGTCTCCATAATCAAAATATTGACGCCATTGCCTGTGTAACCGGGAAGCCCGTTCACCTTGGCGGTATTGAAGGGCGCGTAGAAGCCACCGGGCGTGGTGTTCAATATGCGCTTCGCGAATTTTTCCGCCATCCGGATGATGTGAAGAAAGCAGGCTTTAAAGGTGATTTGGACGGCAAAACTGTTATCGTCCAAGGTTTGGGCAATGTGGGTTATCATGCCGCAAAATTTTTAGCCGAAGAAGATGGCGCGCTTATCACAACGGTGATTGAGCGTGGCGGTGTGATTAAAAATGCCAAAGGCATCAACATTCAAGACTTGCGTGACCACATGACCGAAGGGCGACCTCTATCTGAATTTGAAGGCGGAAAGTTCGAAGAGTCCAATGACAACGCCATTTGCGGTCGATGTGATATTCTCATCCCGGCGGCCATGGAAGGCGTTATCAATGTCGATAACGCCCATAAAGTCAAAGCCAAACTTATCATCGAAGCCGCGAATGGCCCCGTCACAGCCAAGGCCGATAAGATCTTGCGCGACAAAGGCGTTTTCATCATCCCTGATATGTATGCCAATGCGGGGGGCGTGACTGTGTCCTATTTCGAATGGGTGAAAAACGTCAACCATATACGCTTCGGGCGTCTGCAACGCCGGAATGAAGAGCGTAAATATAATATTTTGATTGATGCGCTTGAAAGCCAAGGCATGAATTTCTCGACAAGCTTTAAGCAAGAATATCTCGAAGGCGCGGGCGAGTTGGATCTCGTCAGGGCGGGCTTGGACGATACGATGCGCACTGCCTATCAGAACATCAAAACGGCTTTGGAGAACAAGCCGGAATTGGAAGATTTCCGCACAGCGGCTTTTTATAGCGTGATTGAAGACATTGCGCTGAATTACCGCTCAATCGGACTATAGGTCCATACCACAAGGTCAAACGCGCCTTATATCCAAATTTAAGCCTGAAACCCTTTCCGCTTTTGGAACGTAGCATTTTACAATAGTAATTCTGCATGCGGATAAAAGCTTAGGGCTTCATCATGACTTATTTAACCGCCTATCTTTCGACATTAATTGCTTTTTTCGCGATCGATATTCTCTGGCTCGGACTTGTGGCAAAGAGTTTTTACAAAGACCAATTGGGCTCCTTTATGTTGGAAAGCCCGAATTGGCTTGTCGCGATTATTTTCTACGCGATTTATATTATCGGCATACTGGTCTTTGCCGTTAAGCCTGCATTAGAGTCCGAGCAATTGATGAAGGCCATCATATATGGAGCACTTTTTGGCTTCTTCTGTTACGCCACATATGATCTGACCAATTTGGCGACTTTGAAAAATTGGCCTCCGAAAATGGTCATTGTCGATATTATTTGGGGTACGGTTTTAACCGGTAGCAGCGCCTTTATCGGCGCTTGGCTTACGATGAAATTGGCCCCTAAATAGAGGCTAGCCCTATCGCAAGAAAAATAACTCGCTCAAAACCATTTACAAATCTATTTATGAAACCAATAAAAAAGTCCCGCCTCAGAAGACAGGGCCTTATCAAAATCTAAATTCAAATCTATAGATTGATTGTTTTCATAGCGCCCAAATCTGGTTCTTCATTCTGTAAGTTCGCTTTCACAATTTTATAAATAAAGCTGATTGGGTTGATACCAGATTCCCAAAGTGTCGCACTCTTTGGTATGAATTTGAGCATCATTAATTTTGTATCTTCTTTTCCATCAGGGTACCAAGCTTCCACGGTTGGACTCCAAAAACGATCAACCGTTTCTTTATCGTAATGCACGCTCAAACGTCCCTTGACAGAGGCTTGATAGTCTTTGTTGATATGCACCAATTCCACCTCGCCCGGATGCATGGCAATTCTTTTGCCTAATTCGGAAAAACGGTCAGAAAAGAAATATATAATCTGTGCCTCTTCATCCACCTGCGGCGTCATGGGCTGCATATGATGGTCTTTATCCGTTGAGCCTAGCATCACGCAACGCGCATAGCTTAGCTCTTCCATTAATTGGTATTGGTAGTCTTCTTCAGTTCTGTCTAAATCAGTCATGTTGAGTTTCCTACATTGCACGAGTGCAACGCATGAACCCACCAATTGGTTCCCAATTGATTAGAACGCAGAGCCGTCTTTGGAGGAAAGCCACGCTTTGTAACGCTTGGTTTGACGCCTTTGCCGAAGCTGCTGTTTGAGTGTGGCCAAAACGGGATTTTGCTTGTCTTTCAAAGCCAGCCCGTCACCCAAGCGATAAAGCTGTTCTTTTGTTAGCGCCATATTGGCCAGAGCTCGGAAACTCTTATTTTTCCAACTGACATTGCCGATACTTATCTTCAGATTTTTATTCGATGCCCAATCTTTCACCAAAGACGGATTATACGCCATGGCACGTGCTACACCGACAAGATCAACGCCCTCATTCAGGGCTGTCTCCGCCGTCTCTTTCCGCGTCACGCCGCCCGTCACCATCACAGGCATGGTCGCCGCTTTCATAATATCTTTGGCGAAGTCGAGGAAAAACATTGCTCTCTCTTTTGTACTTTGTGCGCGACCATCTTCGGCCAGACCCATCATCGCCGCACTTTCGTAATTTCCGCCCGAGAGCTCGACAAAGTCTATCGCTTGGGAACTTAACCAATCAACGACCTGCGCGGCGTCACTCACATCAAACCCGCCTTTTTGGAAGTCTGCAGAATTAAGCTTCACCCCAACAATGAAATCAGGTTCAACTCGCTCACGAACAGCGCGAATAACTTCGAGCAGGAAACGCGCTCTATTTTCCATGGTTCCGCCCCATTGATCCTCACGTTGATTGGTGAGGGGCGACAAAAACTGTGCAATCAAATAACCATGAGCCGCATGAATTTGCACGCCGTCAAAACCCGCCCGTTCCGCCATATGGGCCGTATCGGCAAAGCGTTTAATCAGGCCTAGAATTTCATCATGTTCCAATGCGCGTGCCGGCGCGAATAATTTATCGGCGGGGCCCTCCAGCGTGACCTTGGTCGCCGAAGCAGACACTGCTTCAGTGCCCATATTGGCATATACCTGCCGCCCCGGGTGAGAGATTTGCATAACAAATTGTGCCCCGCCCGACTTGCCAATTTCAGCCCATTTTTCAAAACGCGCCCGCCTGTCATCCTCTGCGAGAGAGCCTAATTCCAGCACTACCCCACCCGGCCCCGTCATTGCCGTCGGATCAACCATCACATTCCCCGTCAGGATTAATCCTGCACCGCCTTCGGCCCAAGCGGAGTAGAGATTAAATAAAGCATCCCCCGGTATTTGACCGGAATCAGCCATATTTTCTTCCATCGCCGCTTTACAGAGACGATTGGGAACGATGCGGCCATTGGGAAGCGTGAGAGGGGAGAAAAGAGTGGAGGTCATGTTTGTTCGCTAGAGGATTGTAATGCCCCTCGCAAGCGCCAAGCTTTTAGCAAGCCGAACGCGCTGATGAGGAGCCAAGCAATTTCAATAATGAAAGAGGCCAAATTAAAGCTGAAAATTAAAGAGACTAAAATCAGCAACGCGCCAACGAAATTCAGCAAAGAATAACGTATCGACCTAGGGTCTATTTTCTCCACCTGCAAGAGCGCATAGCTGAGCAAAATAAGTCCGACACCGATAAGGCCCACACAATCATAGAGGGTCATGGAAATACCACTTCGAAATAACGCTTCAGGGTTTAATTAAACGGCCTCGCTCCTAGAGGGTTAAGTCCGGTATGAAAAGTGCTGAACTCTTATATCTTTTTGGAATATCCCTCAAAACTGTTGACCCGCCGCATTGTCAGATTGATGCGACCCCCTTTTGGGACAAGAGCGCTCTGCCCGTAATAAACCTTGCTCACACCGTGATAACAAAGACGGGCTTCCCCTGCCAAAACAACAACATCGCCCGAATAGAGCTTTAGGCCTTGGGTCTTGCCACCGCGTTTTGGCCCGCCAATCCGGAACAGGGCCGGATCGCCTAAACTGACCGAGACGACAGGCGCACGCAAATCGTTCTCATCATTATCAACATGCAGACCCATTTTTGACTGGCGGTCTTCTTTATACCAATTAATCAGCGTCGCCTCGGGGCGCGCTGGGTAATCCGTTACGGCGTCCCATAAACATCCGAGCATCTCGGGCAAATCCGGCCAAGCCGAATCAGTTTTGGGATGGGTCGCTTCGTAACGGTAACCTTTCTCTTTATCCGTCACCCATCCCAGTGGTCCAAAATTGCTCATCACGACAGAAAGCGGTTGCCCCGTGCGCGGCATGGTGGGTTGAAAAAAAGGAGCCTGCTCAACACCCGCTTTCACAGCAGAAATTAGCTTGGCTTGCTCCGCAGGCGAAAAATAAAGCGGGTAATGGGCGAAGCCTTGAGGGAAGTCCTGCGTCATGTCAGTGAAAAACGCGCCGTTAAGACGGGCTGTTTTTCTTTCGAATAAGGGGCCAGATAAGTTGCTCGCCAAGACTGGTGTCGGGCAGGTTCTCTACGCCGAATTCATCGGGGTATTGCCGCGTGATTTTGGCTGTGCCGAATATAATGTCCCAGAGGAAGAGCATATTACCGTAATTGCCTTTATAATGGGTCACGCCGTCTGCCATATGCCGACCATGATGCGCGAAATGTGTAGAGGGTGTACTGATAAAGCGCTCCACCACCCACATGACGGGAGAGAGCCATTTGATTTTATAGAGCGCCCTATCCCACGCGATATCAGAATGCGCGCCGTAGATAATGGTGAGCTTCATCACGACATAAACCGCATAGACCCAGCCTAGTCCCAAATAAATCAGGATGCCTGAAAACCAAATACCCGGCATGAGCATGTAATAAAAAAGGTTGTTCCGATACACGAGGCGGATGCTCATATAATTAGCATTATGATGCGGCCTGTGGAGTTTATAGAGCCACGGCACAGAGTGCGAGAGGCGGTGCCACCCATATTGCGTCAAATCATCGAAAATCAGAAATAAGCCGAACGCCGCAAAGACATTCAAATCTTGCAACGCATTTTGGTATTGCGGAATGACCATGAGACACAGCGTAAACGACAGGAGCAAAATCTTCGGCTGAGTAAATAGAAGGAGCACCAGCGCCGATAGAAGTTCAACAACACCGTCACTCCTGACTTGATCTTTCTTTTTGAAAAATTGCGTAAATAGGATTTCGGCGAGGATGAAAGCCGAGAAAATTGACAGCAATATGATGATTTCAGGTTTCATTGAACCACCTCTTTTTATACTACCTTATGGGTCGTATTGTTTGTGTCAAATTCTGTGGCCGCAACGCCTCTAAATACCGCCAGCAAACATGGCGCCAAAACATAAAAATATCACGCCTTGCCCTTGCACCTTGAAAATCGGCTCCCATATCGTGCGAGACGGCGCTCTACCGTGTAAAACCGCAGATTATCAGTGAGTTTTGCACATTGCGCCCAAAATTTAACGCCGCGGTAGGGCACGTTGTAATCCCACCGCATAAGAAGGAGACTTCAATGTCAAAAGTTATTGGTATTGACCTCGGGACAACAAACTCTTGTGTTGCTGTTATGGACGGCGACAAGCCCCGGGTTATTGAAAACTCAGAAGGCCAACGCACAACCCCTTCCGTTGTGGCCTTTACAGAAGACGGCGAACGCCTGATCGGTGTTCCAGCCCGTCGCCAAGCGGTCACAAACCCTGACCATACATATTTTGCGGTTAAGCGTTTGATTGGCCGTACTATGAAAGACCCGGCCGTCAAGAAAGACGCCAAGCTTGTCCCTTATAAGATTGTCGAAGGCAAAGGCGGCGACGCCTATGTTGAAGGGCGTGACAGCAAGCCTTTAAGCCCGTCTGAAATTTCTGCGATGATCCTGACGAAAATGAAGGAAACTGCGGAAGACTATTTGGGATCAGCCGTGACTCAGGCCGTCATTACGGTTCCGGCTTACTTTAACGATGCCCAACGCCAAGCCACAAAAGATGCCGGTAAAATCGCCGGTTTGGAAGTTCTGCGCATTATCAACGAGCCAACCGCAGCGGCGCTCGCCTATGGCATGAACAAAGAAGATGGTAAAACAATTGCCGTTTACGATTTGGGCGGTGGTACATTTGATGTGTCCATCCTCGAAATCGGTGACGGTGTCTTCGAAGTGAAAGCCACAAATGGTGATACATTCCTTGGCGGTGAAGACTTCGACATGGCCATTGTTGAATATTTCAACACAGAGTTCAAAAAAGAAAATGGCATTGATCTGAAATCAGACAAGCTCGCTCTTCAACGTCTGCGTGAAGAAGCTGAGAAAGCCAAAAAAGAGCTGTCTTCTGCGTCAACTTATGAAGTCAACCTTCCCTTCATCACCGCGGATGCTACTGGCCCGAAACATTTGAACATGAAGCTGACACGCGCCAAATTGGAAGCGCTCGTCGGTGATCTTATCAAGCGCACAATCGCGCCTTGTAAAAAGGCTTTGTCTGATGCCGGTATCAAAGCCGGTGATGTAGACGAAGTTGTCTTGGTCGGTGGTATGACCCGCATGCCTGCGGTTCAAAAAGCTGTCTCCGATTTCTTCGGGAAAGAGCCTCATAAAGGCGTGAACCCTGACGAAGTGGTTGCCATGGGTGCCGCCATTCAAGCCGGCGTTCTACAAGGTGACGTAAAAGACGTTCTCTTGCTTGATGTGACACCTCTATCCTTGGGTATTGAAACTGAAGGCGGTGTCTTTACCCGTATGATTGATCGAAACACGACAATCCCGACGAAGAAGTCACAAGTCTATTCAACAGCCGCAGATAATCAGTCCGCTGTAACCATCCGTGTCTCACAAGGTGAGCGCGAAATGGCTGCTGATAATAAATTGCTTGGTCAATTCGATCTGGTCGGTATTCCACCCGCTCCGCGCGGCATGCCGCAAATCGAAGTCACTTTTGACATTGATGCCAACGGCATTGTCAATGTATCAGCCAAAGACAAAGCAACAGGCAAGGAACAGCAAATTCGTATCCAAGCCAGTGGTGGTCTGTCCGATGATGATATTGAAAGCATGATCAAAGACGCCGAAGCCAATGCGGATGAAGATAAAGCCCGTCGTGAATTGGCCGAAGCCAAAAATCAGGCCGAAGCCCTGACACATAAAGCTGAATCTGATTTGAAAGAGCATGGCGAGAGCCTCTCTGACGAAGACAAAGAAGCGATCGAAGTGGCTATTAAAGAGTTGCGCGAAACTGCGGAAACCGATGATACAGCCCTGATCACAGATAAGATTCAGGTCCTCACAGCCGCCGTCATGAAAATGGGTGAGGCAATTTACGCCAATGCTCAAGCCGATGAAGGCCCGACCTCTGCGGCCGCCGATGCTGAAGACGGCGACGATGATGACGACATTGTTGATGCGGAGTTTGAAGACGTCGAAGACGATAAGTCCTAAGCCGTTTTAAACTCTTAATGAGCCCCGATGCGCGCCTTTCTTTCCCCCTTGGAAAGGCGTGTTTTTCGGGGTTTATTCTTTTACGGAATAGGATAGCTTCTAGACGCAATTAAAGTGGCCTTTCGGAGAGCTTTATGTTGGATTTTGATCGATTGGAAAAAGGGACGGTAAAGACCTCTCCTTTTACCTATTTGATGGCGGAAGCTTGCCTGTCAAAAGAAGACGGTGCTGCCGTAAGACGCGATTATCCGGAAATAAATAAAACAGGCTACCTGCCGCTATCCAAATTAAATGTCAGCGGAAAATTTGAAGAACTGATTCAAGATTTGCAATCCCCGCGTTTGGCCGAAATTCTCTCGGACAAACTGGGTTTGGAATTGCGCGATAAGCCCCGCATGATCACGGTTCGAAAATTATCAAAAAGCACAGATGGCCGTATCCATAATGACAGCCTGTCTAAAATCTGCACCTGCCTGATTTATTTAAATGAAGACTGGGATCCGGCCAATGGCGGCGCAATACGGGCGTTAAACGGCGATCAGGATATGGACGATTTTGCGGATGAAATGGATCCCCTGACAGGCAATATGTTCGCCTTTGCCCGATCAGACACGAGTTGGCACGGCCACCCACCTTTCGCCGGCGAACGTTATGTTATTCAAACGACCTTTTTAATCAATGATGAAGCCTTAGCGCGTAAAGAAAATCGGGGCGGCATTCAGCTTGCTTTGAAAAAATTAAATCCCTTCGCCAAATAATTTCAAGTCTACGACATGATCATCCTATCCGTTCAAACCTTTCCGCCTGACTCTGGTGGCAAACAGGTTTTAATGGAAAGCCTCGCCAAGGCAGCGGCCAACATGCACGATGTGTTAGTGCTCGCCGATAAAATCCGAGAGGGGCGCTCGAAAATCCCCAATCCTTCACTCCCTTATCGTATTAAACGTTATGGCGGCGCCAAGATATTGCGTCAGAAACGTAAGGCCCGTCATATTGCTCAAGCCGTTGAAGAGGGGGGCGTAACGCATCTGATTTGCGATAGCTGGCGCAGCGCAGAACATTTACCAAGCGACCTCGCCTGTTCAGTTATAATTTACGCCCATGGCAATGAATATCCTTTGGGTGGGGTAGACAATAATAAAGCCAAAGCCAAGCGCATCGCGAAAACCTTTGCCAAGGTTGACCACATTATCGCCATTTCAAAACCGACGGCCAAGCGCGTTGAAACCTATTGGCCTGAGGAGAACCCAGAGGATACCCCTCACCTCCATATTATCAATAATCCTGTTTCAGCACCTGCCCCCGTCACCGAAAAAGAAATCGATCTCGCAGAATTTCTTTGGCCCGTTGAGGACAGACACACGACACGCCTTTTGGCGCTCACCCGCCTCATCCCGTTAAAAGGCGTTGATTACGCCATAGACGCGATGAAGCGCCTGACCGATGAAGGCCGGTCTTTACAAATGATTATCGCCGGCGAAGGAGAAGACAAAGCTCGATTGGAAGCCTTGGTCAGCACCCACAACCTTCAAAACCGTATAAGATTTATCGGCCATGTCAGCGGCCCTGAAAAAACAGCCCTTTTTGACAGTGCGGATATTTTTGTTCAACCGGGGCGAAAAATCGGGGAGCATGAAGAAGGCTTCGGCCTCACCTATCTTGAAGCCGCATTGCAAGGCATCCCCAGCCTATGCGGACAAGCCGGCGGGGCGCCCGAAGCGGTGCTTAATGAGAGGACAGGTCTGGTCGTTGACGGAAGCGACATAAAAGATGTCACGGACGGGCTTCGCCGACTTATTGACGAACCGCAACAGACTACCCACATGGGCAACACAGCCAAAGCGCATGCCAATGCCGCTTTATGGGACAAACAAATCACCCCGATCTTGGATCGGGTCAAAGAGATCAGAGGGACACGCCGTGTCAAAACGTGACTATTACGAAATTTTGGGTGTGGCAAAAAATGCCGATGCCAAAGCTCTGAAATCCGCCTTCCGAAAAAAGGCCATGGAGTGCCATCCCGATCGCCATCCCGACGACCCCGAAGCCGAAGCCCGATTTAAAGAATTAAATGAAGCCTATGGTATTTTATCAGATGAACAAAAGCGAGCCGCTTATGACCGCATGGGTCATGCAGCCTTTGAACAAGGTGGTGGCATGGGCGGCGGCTTCCAAGATTTTGGCGATATTTTCAGTCAAATTTTCGGCGGTGGCGGCGCAGGCGGTGGGTTTGCCGATATGTTCGGCGGTGGCGGACGTGGACGACAAACCGTCCAGCGTGGCTCTGATTTGCGTTATGAAATGGAAATCTCACTAGAAGAGGCGTTCCGTGGCAAAGATATCGAAATTGAAGTCCCGATTGCCGAAGATTGCGGTCGTTGTGACGGCATAGGCGCAGAACCCGGCGCCTCTATTGAGACCTGTTCCACCTGTGGCGGCGCGGGCCGCGTACGGACTCAACAAGGCTTCTTTACAATGGAGCGACCCTGTTCAACCTGTGGCGGGCAAGGTGAATATGTGTCTGACCCTTGCCGACAATGTGATGGTCAAGGACAGGTCAGAGAGCAAACGGCTCTGGATGTGTCTATTCCGGCGGGTGTAGAAGACGGCACACGTATTCGCCTTTCGGGACAGGGCGATGCCGCCCCTCGACGCGGCGGTGGCGGTCAGCGCGGTGATCTGTATATTTTCGTCTCTGTTAAACCCCACAGCCTGTTCGAACGCGACGGCGCCAATCTTTTCTGTCGCACACCCGTTCCCATGACGACGGCCGCTTTGGGCGGGGATGTGGAAATTCCGACGATTGATGGTGGACGCGCGAAATTGAAAATCCCTGAAGGTAGTCAGAGTGGCAAACGTATGCGATTGCGCGGTAAAGGGATGAGTGTTTTACGCTCGGCCCAACGCGGGGATATGTATGTTGAGCTCTCCGTCGAAACGCCGTCAAAACTCAATAAGAAGCAACGTGACTTATTGGAAGAATTTGCACGTGAAGGCGGAGATACGGTCAGCCCTGAATCAAAGAACTTCTTTGATAAAGCCAAACGCTTCTGGGATGACTTGGTAGATTAATATCCGAACGGCACAATGCCTTTTCAGTTAAACACTCTCTCTTCGCGCACCCTTTTTGTGTGTGTGATGACGTTCTTGGCGACTGCTTTTGGCGTGTTTATGTCCGCGCTTAAACTTGGCCTACAAACTGACCTCACAACAGACCTCGTCAAGATCGGCCTTATCTTACTGCTCGGAACAGCTCTTGTGAGCAGAGCGGCTTGGGCGGTAGCTCATATTGGCGTTCCCTCTGCAAAAAGCACAGCCTTTCGAGGAGCCCTCGCAGGATTGATAACGGCCTTGCTCATCATTCCGCTGCCGCGGTTTTCCTGGGTCATCAAACGCGACCTGGTAGCCGGGTACGAAAAGGCGGAAACCAGTGTGACTACTGTGTTTTTTGAATCTTTGCCGAACGCGGTTGAAGCCGGGCTCTACACATTCACAATGATTACCAAAGCCTCATTAGCCGCCCTCATCGGCAGCATGATTGTGGGGTATGTTGTCGCTGTCACTGCTACAGATAAATTATCTAGGTCGTGTGATCCTGATAGTGATCCAAGTTAGAAACACCGTCAAAATCATAATTGTGAGTCCACCCAGAAAAACCACGCGCCCTACATCTACGCTCATTCCCACCCTATACATAGATTTCCACCAAATCGCCATAATGCCGATTAGAATAAATGCGACTAAAAATAGGTTGGTAAGGACAATCCCGATTGTTTTATTTTCCATCTTCGAACTTCGCGCCTCAGCTCTGCCGTCGCCAAGCAATCCATGAGAACCATAACGACGATAAAAGCATAATAATCAAAAAGACAAGAATACAGTCTGACCTGTAAAAGAAATGTCTTGAGCTTTCGTCAAACCAAAAAATCAAAGCAGGAATAACTGGCGCAGTCAAAAATATAACAAAGCTCGTTTGGAGGAAAACGGAGAGAAAAGTATAATGTCTAGTTCGGGTCAGTCTTAACTCTCCGAAAATCACTCGCGCCAGACGTAATGGAATTCCACATATCCTTGGCTTCTTTTGCGTCCTCAACATCGCGAGTGAGGTTCCATAGCGTACGAATATATTCGCCCTTAGCATCTTCGGTTAATTGCCCTGTCCAACTGGTCAACGAACCATAGCCTTTGAAATTGACCGTGAAGGTAATTTGATCTCCTTCGACAAAACCCGTCAGTGGAAATTTTTTGGATTTATCCGGTTGGCCCAAAGCCGTTTGATAATGGCCCGAGAGTAAACCCTCATGAACCTTAAATGTCACAGCCGAATTTCTGTCATTCACCCATTGACCCGAAAATAAGTCGACGGAACGCGTTTGGGAGTCTTGAGCTTGCGCACAAGAAGAAAGGCTTAAAAGAGAGACTAGGACAATAACACGCTTAAACACTGACGACCCCCAATATCAGATAAAGGATTGTTGTGATTACACCGCCTGTCAGCGCATAAGGCAGTTGTGTGCGCACATGGTCAATATGGTCATTGGCCGTCGCCATTGAAGTGATGATGGAGGTATCAGAGGTCGGGCTGCAATGGTCGCCAAACACGCCTCCGCCCAAAGCAGCGGCCACAGCAAGCGTCACATTCGTGTCCAGACCTTGGGAGAGCGGGACGGCGATCGCAATCATAATTGCAAATGTCCCCCAGCTTGTGCCCGTTGAAAAGGCAATGAACGCACTAATTAAGAAAATAAGCGCGGGTACTAATGCCGGAGAGAGGTAAGGTTTGGCCTGCTCCGCCACGTAAGTCCCGGTACCGAGCGCGCCACATAAATCACCGAGCGCAAAGGCAAAGACCATGAGAAGCGCAAGCGGCAACATGCCCGACATGCCTTTCAAAATGACGTCTACCATTTCCCGAACGCCCATAATGCCTTGGGCTTTGTTCAGAACCATTGAGATTAAAACTGCTCCGCTGACGGCATAGAGAACGGATTTTGAACCGGATGCACGACCCGCGATATCAAATACGCCATTGGCGGCGCCCGCTTCATTTGACCACCCCGTATACATCAGAAAAACGGGCATGAGCAAAACCAAAGCCAAGAGCGGAATAACCATGTTGCGGGCGCGGGGCTGAGCGTCTTCTTTTGCTTCCATCATCGTAATTTCGCCTGCAATCATAGGGACGGCGCCGTCACGCAAAATCTTCCCTTCGGTTTTGGCGCGTAATTCGGCCTGTTTCATTTCGCCGAAATCTTTCCCGCTCATGATAACGAAAATCAAAATCGCAATTGCCAACATGGGGTAAAAATTAAACGCAACAGCCCTGGCCAGAACGGGGAGCGGATCTTGGATGTTTTGCTCAATTAAAAGCCCAATAATAAAGGCACCCCACGCATTTAACGGGATGAGAATACAAGCGGGTGCACAGGTACTATCTGCGATATAGGCGAGCTTCTCTCGCGGAATTTGAAGCTTGTCGGTCAGAGGGCGATAAAGTGTCCCGACCGTCAGGGTCGAAATATTGCTCTCAATAAAAATCAATAGACCCGTTAAAACGGCTAAGAGTTCAACCCGCCGCCTCTGACCCTTGCTATCCGCATTGGCCGCTTTTTTCTGCAACCAATTCACCACACGATTAACGAAGCCTTCTACTCCGCCGGCGCGCTGGATCAGCGCAATCAACGCCCCGATCAAAAGTGTGAAGAGAATGATTTCAGTATTATAATTGCTTTCAAACACCGAGACGAATCCACCCAGGGTATCAAACGAACCTTGTAAAGGATTGCCACCCGCCAATATGAAAAATCCGGAGGCTATCCCGATAAAGAGCGAGAGAAAAACCTGTCGCGTCCAGAGCGCCAGAACAATGGCGAGAAGGGGCGGGAGAAGAGAGAGTATTCCGTAAGTATCCATGCGTTCGAAGTAAGCGAAAATAGTGGACTTGCAAAGCGCCGATTAAGCCTGTTCCCCCAAAGAAAAAGGTCGCCCAAAGACGACCTTTCAACAATCAGATGCGAAAACTTACTAGCCCTCGATTTTAAAACTCAAACCGGCATGGGCTTGCAATCGATCAATCAGAGCGTCGCCCATGACAGGCGCAGGCGTATAAACGCCTCCTTCCGTCTTGGTTTTTTCCTTATCCAGAACCAATGTCAGCGCACTCTCGGCAATCATCTTGGATGTTGATCCATAACCCGGATCTTTATCGCCTTTGACACTGGCCATGACTTTTGAACCATCAGCCGCATCACCCACAAATAGGACATCATAAAATCCGGTTTCTCGCTCTTCTTTGGACGGGCCTTCACCCGGCTTGGGTGGGTTTTCACCAAAAGGTTTTTTATTCGTTGCAATTCCGTTCGCGATCGCTTCGCCTTGTTCACCCGGGCCCGTAAACATCATCTCGTCATAGACAAAGTCTTCGCCATAAGCATGACCCATCAAAGCGTTAGAACGGTGAACATTTTTCGTATTGATAGACGCCATAATAAAAGGCGCAGACCAAGAGCCGAGGTCATCTTCGTGAATGGGCTTCATTCCATGAGGCTGTGCGGGGCCGTCGAAATCAGGCACGAGAGAAAACGGGTCTCTCAACCAGTTCAGTATTTCGGGCTGTTTCTTGGCGCGCTCCATCGTGCCGCCCAGGCTCGCCGCCGTGCCACCGGAGAATGTGCCTTTCATCTTACGCACACGTCCGCGAATTTTCGGTAAGGCTTTCCCGGTTTTATCCTTGGCATGACGTTGGAGATAATAAACGCCGAGATCAAATGGAATAGAATCAAAGCCACAAGACAGGACAATCCGCGCGCCGCTTTCTTTGGCTTTAGCATCATAGTCATGGATAATATCGCGCATCCACGCCGGCTCGCCGCAAAGATCAACATAATCTGTTCCGGCCTCAACACAGGCTTTCACCAGAGGCTCGCCATAATATTGATAGGGGCCAACCGTGGTAATGACAGCCTTGGCGCGCTTGGCCATATCCGTCAGCGTAGCAGGTTCATTCGCATTGGCGACAACCAAATCGACAGTCTCCGACACGCCCATTTCGTCACGGACAGTTTTTAACTTCTCCATGGAACGCCCGGCCATGGCCCATTTCAAATCTGTATCGCCATATTCGGCTTGCAAATATTCCGCCACTAAACGTCCGGTAAATCCGGTTCCGCCATAAACGATAATATCAAATTCACGTTCTGCCATTGTCTGCTCCTTAAAATTTATCTTACACTATACGTTACGGGTAAGGACGATAGCCCAAAGTTTTTGAAGTCAAGCTAGACACATATAATCTTTCGCCCACAACAACCGCTCCGGTTGTGGCGGGGTAAGTGCCGTTCGGGTCTTGCCATGTACGTATGACTTCCCCCTCGGCATTGATTTGTAGGATAAAGCCATAATCTTGCGCGGACGGTTTCATAAAATCCGGTAAGCGCCAGATCACTTTTCGCAAAAATGGCTTGTCAGAAAGTTTATCCAAAGCTTCGGCACGTTTTGAAACCAAACCGATAAAGTAAGTGCCGTCAGGCCCTCTATTTATATTGTCCGCAAACCCCGGCAGGTTATCAACGATAACTTTTTTTGATCCGTCAGGCGCAATTTCTAAAAGACGATATTTGCCAGTTTCCACCACCCAAACAGAGGTTCCATTAGGTGCAATCGCGACACCATTGGAAAAAGAAATCTGATCCGCCACGACTGTCGTGCTCTGATCTTGGGGATTATAAACCAAGAGGCGCCCGGTTTCCCCATGCTCCATAATTTCCAATAGGGACGCGGCTAATGTTGAACCTGCCGCTTCGGCTCCGAATTTCGTACTGGCGTCAGAAAAATAAATGAGTCCCCCATCTGTGATATCCAAATCATCCGCATAAAGAATAGGCTCGCCCGCAACACTGTCAGACAGCACAAAGACTTCACCTCTACGGTCAATCAGAAGCAGTCCCTTATAGGCGTCTGCAACAAAGAGCTCATCCCCCCGCGCTTCAAGGCCGAGCGGCTTTCCCCCTGTATAGGCAAATTCGTCAAACCTTCCACTGGCCTCATTCAATTGATATATCCATCCGGTTTGTGAAGTCACATAAATATGGCCTTCCATCTCCGCCACATCTTCGGGGCCATAGCTTCCATCCGGCAGGGCGATGTCTATTAACGACGCTAGATCCGTATTGGGCGAGTATACGCCGACATAGCCTTTATCCGTCGGAGCGTTCCAAGATTGCGGCGAAATCGCAATGGGGAAAAATAAAAGATAAAGAATAAGTAGCCCTAAAATTACCCCTATAGCTTTTAGACCCGTTTTCATCTTTAGCTCCCAATAGCCCTCTTTTTCTATCGTCCCCTATGAAAAATTTATTCTGAAATAGATAGGGCTTATCTATTTACCCGCCTTGATATTTCGGATAGTCAAACGCAACATTGTTGGTGAGAGGATTATCGAAGGTTTGACAAAACACAGAGATATTTTTCGAGTGGCGTGTCTCGAGGATATTGACGCGATTTTGGGCTTTACCGCCAACGGCGTACAAGGGTTGACCAATGTACCACGCACGCGCGAACGTGTGGAAGAACAACTCCAAGAAACACTGGACACATTAGACGGCAAAGACGGTGCGAACCGCATCATTTTCGTTGTAGAGCGTGACGGTCAGGTTTTAGGCATTTCAGGCATTATTGTTCGGGTCGGCATTGATGCGCCCTTCTATAATTTCAAACGCAATCATCATTCAGGGCGTGCGGCCAACCCCGTTCTGGCCATTGATTATGACACGCTTCAAATGACGACCGATTTTAACGGTTATACCGAAGTAGCATCTCTGTTTATGGGGCCAGCAGGGCGAGGTACTGGTTTGGCGCGGCTGCTGTCTATGGGACGTTTCGGATATATCCGAAACAACCGCAATCAATTTGCGGATGGCTTAATGGCAGAGATTCTGGGGTGGACCGATGAAAAGGGAAACTCTCCCTTTTGGAAGCATTTGGCCTCACGCTTTATTGATATGCCGTTTGATAATGCAGATAAGCTTAGCACGATTGATAAGCGTTTTATCGTCGACCTTTTGCCCGGAATTCCTATCATGCTGAACTTGCTTCCGGATATTGTAACCGAATGTACCGGACGACCGCATGAAAGCTCGGCACGCGCAATGAAAATGCTGCAGTCTGTTGGTTTTGAAAAAACAGATATGTGTGATGTTTTTGACGGAGGACCCGCCGTCAGATGTCCGACGGATTGCACATGGATTGCCCGTTCGACGCGATTGGTTGAGCGTTTTGACGCACCTGAGGGCGCAGAAATCTGCATGCATTTTTCCGGTGAAGGCGCTGACTTTAGGGCGGCTCTGGGCCCCGCGCTCATCCACGAACGACGCGGAGATAGCCATGCCACCTCACTTGTCCAAACGGATGAAAGCAAACCTGTCTATATCGCACAAATCAGAGAGCCTGCGCCGGTATAAGCGCAGGAGTAATTTATGAGTGTTGAGTTAAATATCGATGGCCTTGTCGGGCCCACGCATAATTATGCGGGTTTGAGTTTTGGCAATATTGCCTCCTCGGGCAATAAGGGCGCTGTGTCCAACCCAAAAGCTGCGGCGCTTCAAGGCTTACAGAAAATGCGCACGCTCGTGAATATGGGATTGCCTCAAGCGGTCATGCCGCCCCATGCCCGCCCTCTGACGCATTATTTACGACAATTAGGCTTTAGCGGATCTGATAGCGCCGTTCACGAAGCGGCTTGGAAGGCCAATCCAGCCTTGCTGGCCAATCTGATGAGCGCCTCTCCGATGTGGACGGCAAATGCGGCAACAGTGTCACCCTCTATTGATGCAGCAGGCGGCCAAGTACATCTCACCGCCGCCAACCTCGTGGCGATGCCGCATCGCTCTATTGAAGCCCCACAAACCGAGCGCCTGTTAAAAGCCATTTTGCCCAAAGCCGAGATACATGCGGCCTTGCCCTCAAATACTGTCTTTGGGGATGAAGGGGCCGCCAACCATAACCGGATGAGCCAAAGCCACGCGGATAAAGGATTGGAAATTTTCGTTTATGGACGGGAAGCCTTTCGCGATAAGGCGCAAACGAAATTTCCCGGACGACAAACTTTAGAGGCCAGCAGAGCCGTTGCACGGCTTCACCGTTTGGATGAGGCGGCCACACTTTATCTTCGCCAATCCGCAACAGCGATTGATGCAGGGGCGTTTCACAATGATGTGGTCTGCGTCACCAATGGCACCGTCATGTTTTTCCACAAAGACGCCTTTGAGGATGTGAGCGCCATGCAAGAGGCCGTCAAAGCCAAAGCCGACCTCTTGGGTTTTGAACCTGAATTTTTAATGGCAGATATTCCATTGCAAGACGCCATTCGGTCTTATCTTTTTAATTCGCAGCTTTTAACATTGCCCAACGGCAAGATGGGCTTAATTCTGCCCAAAAATGCGGAAGAGACCCCAACAGCCAAAGCCTTTATTGACCATTGTATCGCAGGCAATAACCCTATTACCGAAGCGCATTATCTGGACCTCAAACAAAGCATGCAAAATGGAGGCGGTCCGGCCTGCCTCCGTTTACGCGTCCCGTTAACGGTTGATGAGCTTGCCGAGGTACATGCCCCTATGCTCTTGGATGAAGCAAAAATTCAGACGCTCGAAGCCTGGGTTAACAAATATTACCGTGAAGAGATTGCACGAGATGATTTGGGGGATCCCTCATTAATGATGGAGAGCCGCGCGGCTCTGGATGAGCTGACACAGCTCTTATCGCTGGGCTCAATCTATGATTTCCAAATGGAAGGAGGGGCGACATGAATGCCGTCACTGATTTAATATCTCTGTCGCAATTAAGCGCCGAAGATGAATTGGTTCTTGAAACCGTGAAGGCCCGGCAAAATTTTATGCTGGAGCGTGTAACCTCTTGGGCTGCCGTTAATACGGGGAGTTTAAACGCCGATGGCTTGAACACTCTTTACCCCATGATCGTGAAAGCGCTTTCCGAAGACTTAGACGCCGAGGTCGAAGCTTTGCCAACGGAACCAATTGAAGAAATCAATAATAAAGGCGCAAAAGAGTTTTTCCAAAGCGGGCCGGTGATACGGGCGCGAGCACGTTTGAGCGCACCTTTGCGTGTGGTTCTGACTGGGCATTATGACACGGTTTTCCCGGCAGGAACCTTTACCGACATCACCGATATAGGGGATGGTAAGCTAAACGGCCCCGGTCTTGCTGATATGAAAGGCGGCATCACAGTGATGATTGACGCCCTGCGCGCCTTTGAGGCCGGGCCGCTTAAAGACAAAATCGGTTACGACATTATTCTGACGCCTGATGAGGAAACAGGGAATTTCGCATCTGCGCCTTTTCTGACGGCGGCGGCGAAAGAGGCCCATATCGGATTGACTTTTGAGCCCGCTATGGATTGCGACAGCTTGGCAGGGGCTCGTAAAGGGTCAGGAATTTGGGATATTGTTTTTCGTGGACGCGCCTCTCATGCGGGTCGCGCGCCCGAAGCAGGGCGCTCTGCCATAAGCGCCGCCGCCGATATGGCGATACGGGTGGAAGAGCTAAACGGAAAATATGAAGGCGTAACGTTTAATGTTGGTTCTATTGATGGGGGCAATGCCGTGAATATCGTGCCGGACTTAGCAATTTTGCGCATGGGTGCTCGCGCACCAACGCCCGAAGCTGCTGCATGGGCGGGCGAAGCCGTTAATTCTGCCCTTGAAGCGGTCTTAAAACGTGACGGTATTACGGCCCATAAGCATGGTGGATTTTACCGTCCTCCAAAACCGCGTAATGCGGCGCAGGACAGGTTGATTTCTAATGTCAAAGAAACGGGAAAAGCGCTGGGTCTTGAGTTGAACTTTAAAGATACGGGTGGGGTCTGCGAAGGCAATAATGTCTTTGCGGCCGGAACGCCCAATGTCGATACGCTTGGCGTGCGGGGCGGGCGTATCCATTCAGCCGACGAATTTATGGTTGTTGAAAGCCTGTCGGAAAGAGCGGGCTTGGCCGCGCTATTGCTCAACCGTATCGCCGATGGCCGCATTGACGCACCGGCGATTAAAAAACTCATGGAGCAATAAATGTCATCAGATGTCTTTATCAATGGCAAATGGGACACTGGTCATGGCGAAAGCTTTGAAAGCCTGTGCCCTGCAACGGGGGAAAGTGTTTGGCAGGGTCATGAGTCGACAGCCGAACAGGTCAATGCTGCGATTGCAGCGGCCCGCGCCGCTCAGCCCAAATGGGCGGCAACGCCACTTGCTGAACGTATCGCGATATTAGAACGTTATGCTGAGAATTTGACTGCCTCAAAAGAGGCTATTGCCTACGCAATTTCTCGCGATATGGGTAAACCGCTTTGGGAAGCCCTGACCGAAGTCGGAGCCATGGCCGCTAAAATCGGACACTCCATCCGCGCTCAGGCAGAGAGAGCGGGCGATAGGGATGAGGGGGCATTGACCCTCACCCATAGGCCTCACGGCGTAATGGCCGTGTTCGGGCCTTTCAATTTTCCGGGGCACCTTCCCAATGGTCATATTGTTCCGGCACTTCTGGCCGGTAATTGCTGTGTCTTTAAACCCTCCGAACTCACACCTGCAGTCGCGTCACTTATGGTCGAGGCTTTCGAAAAAGCAGGTCTGCCCGCAGGATGCCTGAATGTCATACAAGGCGGGAGAGAGACAGGGCAGGCTTTGCTCAATGGTGATATTAACGGCCTGCTCTTTACCGGCTCGGCCAAGACGGGTACCGCCTTCCACAAACATTTTGCCGGGCGTCCCAATATTATTCTGGCTTTGGAAATGGGTGGAAATAACCCGCTTATTGCTTGGGACGGCGATCGTCAGGCCGTCGCTGATATCGCCTTTTTTAGCGCCTATATTTCAGCAGGCCAACGCTGTACCTGTGCCCGTCGTTTAATCTTGCCCGAAGGCGCATTTGGGGATGATGTCCTCGGCTTAATCCAATCCCGCATCCGCGAGGTGAGTGTCGGGCACTGGGATCAAGAGGTCTTTATGGGGCCGGTTGTCTCGGAACAATCCGCGATGAACGCCCGCCATTTCCAAGCCGCCCTGATTAAGGCTGGCGGAGAAACAGTTGTACCGATTAAGGTTGAAGGGGCTTTTGTTCATCCGGGCCTTATGGAAATGAGCAGCGCAAAAGACGTAGAGGATGAAGAGCTTTTTGGCCCGCTCCTTCAAGTGTACCGTGTCAAAAATTTTGATGCCGCCATTGCCAAAGCCAATGAGACACGTTTCGGCCTGTCTGGGGGCTTACTGAGTGAGAATAAGAAGCTTTGGGAACAAGCCGGTTTGCAAATGAAGGCCGGTATTTTGAATTGGAATAAACCCACAACGGGAGCCGCGTCATCCTTGCCCTTTGGTGGCCCGGGTCTTTCCGGTAATTTCCGTCCCGGCGCTTATTATGCCGCCGATTACTGCGCATGGCCACAAGCCGGCCAAGTCGCAGACACAGTCAGCGCGCCTGCGATGAAGGGGTTTTAGTTATCATGAACCGCGCTTTAACTGATTATGAAACAAAAACAGTTGCAAATGTTGAAAAACATGGTTGGCAGGGCACGTATGTTTTTGACCCAAAAAGTAATGATCCGAGCTTTACCTATTCAATAGGCTTTACAAAGACGTTGAATGCGCCTGAATTTATAATTTTTGGACTCTCACAAGACTTGATGCATTCCATGTTGTGGAGAATATACGATCAAATTAAAGCGGGAGCCATTCCCAAAGATGGAATGATTTGGGAAAACCTTTTGGAAAATTTTAATTGCGTTTCTCGCAAAGCAATCCACCAAGATACTTTTGAGATATATGCTCGAAGTGCGCGATGGTACTGGAATCACTCAGGGCACTCCGGCTTCCCAGAGGTTTATCAAATGGTTTGGCCCGGAGCACAACAAGGTCTCTTCCCTTGGGAAGAAGGCTGTTCACAAGAAACTATTAATATGCAAACCCCGCTCTGGAAGGATAGTTAGTCGTGGAATATCTACACACTATGGTGCGAGTGAAAGATTTGGACGCTAGCATGGCTTTCTATCGTGACGCGCTCGGTCTTGTCGAAACACGACGTTTTGACGTTGAAAAAGGGCGGTTCACCTTGGTCTATCTCGCCGCACCGGAACAAGCCGACATGGCCAAAGATAAGAAATTTCCTGAATTAGAGCTGACTTATAATTGGCCGGATGAAGACGGAAATGCGGAAACCTATAGCGGCGGTCGAAACTTCGGGCATATGGCTTTTCGTGTCGAAAATATTTATGAGGCATGCGAGAAGCTGCAAAAAGCAGGCGTCATTATCAATCGCCCACCCCGTGATGGCCATATGGCTTTTGTGCGATCGCCTGATAATATTTCGATTGAACTCTTGCAGAAGGGTGACCGTTTGGCCCCAAAAGAACCATGGGCCAGTATGAAAAATATCGGGGAGTGGTAACGCCAACGACCTTAAAGGTTCGGCGTCTCACCTGCTTTAATATCAGCCTGAATATTGCTCGGTTTGCGTAACCCTAAACGCAAGACGGCGTATATAAAGATGAAGCTGACCAGAAGCCATAACCCGCCCCAGAACAGCGTTGAGCCGCCATAGGTTTCAGCAATGATGCGCGCATCTGATCGTAGGTAAGAACGCTGCACTGTGTCACTGAAAATATCAAAAGGGACATAGACGAGACTGGTCAACCCAATCAGGCGCAGACAGAAATCATTAAATTCACGCGGTAAGAATTTTGAACTGACTAAAAAGGCGACGCCGCCCGCCAAACAAAACGCAATTGTGAAAGGCGTCCGGATAAAAAAGAGCGCCGAGCCCAAAAGAAGCGAGCCGAGATAGCCTGTCGAGGCAATCAAAAAGCCGTTCCCGCCCTGTGATAACACCGAGCCGCCTTGTCGAGCGGAGAGCGTTAATTCCAGAACTTTACCCCCTGTGAGCCAAGTGGCGAGTGCATGAGAGAGCTCATGAAGAAAAACGACAAAGATTTTCACAGGCGCGGAAACAGGGTGGTTCCACAAAAGAAAAATAATCAGGGTGATGAGTCCCAACTGCCAATGGTCTTTTATCAAGCGCATAAACACAGCCTAATCCGATAGAGAGCGACGTAAAGACCGTTTTAGTATGGAGTAATTTTTCCTGAACCGTTTTATTTAACGGCTTGTGTCACAATATTTTCCAAGAGTTCTTGACGACCCGAAACTGGCGCGGGCGAAACATTCGCCTCCAAACAGGCAGATGCCATCGCGTCCAAGGAAGATTTTCCTGCGAGTATATCCGCACCCAGACCGCTCTGCCAACCGGCATAGCGTTTGTCTTTATTGGCTTGAAGTCGGTCATTTTCAATCATGGCAACCGCATTTTCCAAACCCCGCGCAAGTAAATCCATGCCGCCTATGTGACCATGGAAGAGATCTTCGGCATCTATAGATTGACGACGAACTTTGGCATCAAAGTTGGAACCACCTTTTTTAAACCCGCCCCCTTTTAGAATATAATAAAGCGCCATAGTCGTTTCGCGCAAATCGTTCGGGAATTGATCCGTATCCCATCCATTTTGCGGGTCGCCGCGATTGAAATCAATGGAGCCGAATATGCCGAAGGCATTGGCCATTTCGACCTCATGCTCAAAACTGTTCCCCGCCAGCGTCGCGTGATTGGGCTCAATATTGACGCCAACTTCCTTTTCCAAACCATATTGTTTTAAGAAACCGAAGACCGTACCGACATCGCGGTCATATTGATGTTTGGTCGGTTCATGCGGCTTGGGTTCGATCCAGATATCGCCGTCAAAGCCAATTTTATGTTTATGCTCCACCACCATGCTGACAAACCGGCCTAATTGTTCCATTTCTTGCCCAACATTGGTGTTAAGAATTGTATCATAACCCTCTCGGCCGCCCCAAAGCACATAGCCTTGACCGCCCAACCTCTTTGTGGCCTCTAAACAATGTTTGACTTGCAATGCCGCGAATGCCGCCACATCGGGATTAGGGTTTGTGGACGCTCCGGCCATGTAACGCGGGTGCGAGAACATATTGGCCGTGCCCCAAAGAAGCTGAATATCGCGAGAGCTCATTTTGGCTTCGATTTTATCGACAATTGCCGCAAAGTTTCTGACATGCTCTTTTGGAGTCTGCGCCTCTGCCATGACGTCAACATCATGAAAACAAAAATAAGGATTGCCCAAGCGGTCAAAGAAATCAAACGCCGCATCCAGCTTGGCTTCGGCCGCAGATTGGTCGTTTTTAGCGCCATGCCAAGGGCGATTAAATGTGCCTCCGCCAAAGACATCGAAACCATCCCAACAGAAATTATGCCAATAGCAAACGGCAATGCGCAAATGCTCGGCCATTGTCTTGCCCATCAAAACTTTATCGGCATCATAATATTTATAGGAAAGCGGGTTCGCGCTATTCTTTCCTTCAAATTTGATCGGCTCTATATGGTCAAAATATCCGCTCATCTTTATCCCTTTAATTTAAATCTTTTGTTGCTTGGTAGAGTATTGAAAACACAGTGCGGCGCTCTTGATACAGATCTCGCATCACCCGATTGGGCTCGATCACATGGTCTATATCCGGCGCATAACAGACTTCGGATATCTTTTCTGAGGTAACGGATAAACGCGCCAGACGCGCCGCGCCAAAGGCCGGGCCTACGGCAGAGGCTTTTCGATAGGTCAAAGGCAAGTCCATAGCGCTGGCGATGATTTCGCCCCACCAATGCGAGCGCGACCCACCACCAATCACGGACAAATTGGCAATCTCGGCCCCCGTCGCTTTTAAAACATCGACCCCATCAGCCAAAGCAAAGGCCACGCCTTCCAAAGCTGCCTGCGCCATAGATAAGGGCGTATCTTCATGGGTCAGCCCAAAGAATGCGCCTGTGGCCTTTGGGTCATTATGCGGTGTGCGCTCCCCTGATAAATAGGGAAGAAAATAAGCCCCCTGACCCGGTGTTTTTGAATCGGATGTCTGCTCGTAAAGAGCGGCCTCGGATGGAAACCCTGCAATTCTGGCGACAAAATCAACGGCGCTGGCGGCGGATAAAATAACGCTCATCTGATGCCAAAGATTGGGTAAGGCATGACAGAATGTATGGACTGCCCCGTCCGTATTAGGGCGGTATTGATTATCGGCTAAAAACACCACGCCTGATGTTCCCAGAGAGATAAAACCTTCACCCGGCGCGATTGTTCCGGCTCCGACAGCGCCCGCGGCATTGTCTCCGCCCCCTGCCGCAATAGGGACTTGCGCCATACCCCAGCTATCCGCAACATCCGGACGAAGCTTGGCCGTGGCGTCCGAGCCTTCAAAAAGTTCGGGCATGGCGTCTTGGCCCAGCCCCGTCAGAGCCAACATTTCATTTGACCATTTCCGTGCCGCAACATCCAACCATAATGTCCCTGCACTATCAGAAAGATCTGACGCATAGACTCCACTCATCAGGAAACGAATATAGTCTTTGGGCAGTAACACTTTCGCGATACGTTGATAATTTTCAGGCTCATGGTCCCGCAACCAATGCAGTTTGGGTGCTGTGAATCCAGGCATGGCCAAATTACCCGTAATCTCGGTAAGGTGCGGCAAAGCCTCTGTCATAGCCGCACAATTCTCACCGCTGCGGCCATCATTCCATAAAATGGCGGGGCGAATAATATTGCCCTTATCATCAAGACACGTTGCGCCGTGCATTTGTCCCGACAAGCCAATCGCCTTAACCGCCCGCCGCGCACGGCTATCCAGTTTTAAGACCGCTTCATGGGTTGCCCGCCACCAATCTTTTGGGTCTTGTTCTGACCAAAGGGGGTGTGGGCGGGAGACGGAGAGCGGAGCTTGGGCTTGGTCAATGACAGTTTGTGCATCATCCACCAAAACGGCTTTGACGCCCGACGTTCCGATATCGAGTCCCAAATACATGATTTACTCGACGGTCAACGTCACGGTTTTATAATTACGCGAACTATTGCCGACCATGATGTCAAACTCGCCCGGCTCAACGACGCGTTCCATGTCGAGATTATAAAACCGTAAGGCCTCGCTTGTAATTGGGAAAGAGACTTGTTTGGACTCCCCCGGCGCCAAACTGACCCGTTGAAAGCCTTTTAATTCTTTCACAGGTCGTGTCACGGAGCTGATTTTATCACGGATATAAAGCTGAACGATTTCATCGCCTTGATATTCACCCGTATTTGTCACGGTAACAGACACAGAGCTTTCCCCTTTTGGGGCAATTTTGGCCTTAGACAAGACGGGGTCAGACACGTCGAAACTCGTATAACTCATCCCTTCGCCAAACGCATATAAGGGCGAGGCGTCCGCAAAAGCATATCCGCGGCGCGCCGTCGGCTTGTGATTATAAAAGGCCGGAATTTGACCGACTGTGCGCGGAACAGAGACCGGCATTTTCCCCGATGGGTTGGCGTCACCGAATAAGAGGTCGGCCACAGCCGTTCCGGTTTCTTGCCCCAATATCCACCCATAGAGAATGGCTTCAAGATGGTCTTCGACATTGACCAAAGACAAGGGACGACCGGAAATAATCACCGACACCATAGGCTTTCCGGTCTCGGCCAGAGCCTCGACCAGTTCTTTTTGCTCGCCAATCAGCGTGATATCATTGCGATCACCCATATGGGTTTCCGACCACGCCTCGCGTGAGGTCGACTCATCGCCGCCAATGGCCAAAATGATGAGGTCCGCCGTTTTCGCCAAAGCCACGGCTTCGAAAATATCACTCCGGTTTTTATCAGGGTCGATTAAATTGACCTTATCATCCCACCAAGAGCGGTTATCGGTAAGCGTTACGCCTTGGGCGTGAACGACATCAATCTCATCACCGACTTTCGCCTGAACACCTTCCAGAATGGAAACGGTTTGTTTGGGTTCATCAGAATATCCCCCCAAAACCGTGATAGCAGCATTCGGACCAATCACTGCGATGCGCTTATATTTTGAAGCGTCCAGAGGCAGGATGTTGTTGTCATTTTTTAACAGGACAGCAGCTTTGCGCGCGGCCTCTACGGCCAAATCTCTGGCTTCTTGATTTCCTGTAATGGCTTCTGCAAAGTCAGGATCTGCATAAGGTGTCTCAAAGACATTCGCTCGCATTTTCATTTCCAAGACACGGCGCACGGCTTGGTCGACCAAGGCGATATCATAGTCACCCGCTTCAATTTTCTCTTTCAATTGATAGAAAGCCACGCCGTCGGGCAATTCCAAATCAACGCCACTTTTCAAAGATAAGGCCCCTGCATCGGCAAGGTTATCGACAATTTTATGACGCACATTTAATTCATTAATGGCGAAATAGTCGGCGACAACTGTTCCGTCAAAACCCCAATCGCCCCGTAATACATCATTTAACAGCCAGCTATTGGCATGGGACGGCACACCGTCAATTTCATTATAAGACGCCATAACGGAGGCTGCATTGACCTCTTTAATGGCTGCCTCGAATGGCGGGAAGAAACGCTCATATAATTCACGCTCTGAGACCTGACTGGGGCCGACGTTCATTCCGCCTTCGGGCTGCCCATGGCCTGTCATATGTTTCAACGTTGCAACGACCTTGTCATCAGCAATCGGAAAGCTGTCGCCTTGAAAGCCTTTGACCGCTGCTACGCCCATGCGCGAAACCAGATAGGGGTCTTCACCGTATGTTTCTTCGATCCGTCCCCATCGCGGGTCCAGTGCAATATCCACGACGGGTGACAAGACATGATGGGCCCCGCGCGCTCTTATCTCTCGTGCCGTGACGGAATAAACCTCTTGCACCAAATCCGTGTCAAATGTCGCCGCCAAAGCAATAGATTGCGGGAAGCTCGTCGCTTGATAAGCCTGAAAGCCGTGAAGTCCTTCTTCGTGGAATAAAGTCGGAATGCCCAAACGCGTTTCTTCAATATGCCATTTCTGAATCGCATTTATGAGATTGGCCGTATTGGCAGGATTGCGGCCTGTCAGGCTGCGTACAACCGTGGAATCATTGACGTCTTTGCGCTCCGGTTCCGACTCCATACCTTGCGTATCTTGTGGTCGAGCAAAACACCCAACGCCATGAGGGAACTCGGCTTTCATTTTATCAGGATTGAAGGACCCGTCTTTTTCAATAACCTTCTTTTTATCAAACCAGATGCAGGAAATTTGAGCCAGTTTTTCGTCCAATGTCATTTCCGCCAAAAGTGTGTTCACACGATCATAAGATGATTGGGTGATAATTTCAGGCACGGCTTTTGAATTTGAGCTATCAACAGGCGCCGAGCACCCAATCAGAAGAGCCGTTGCAGCAATGGTTCCAAGAAGAGTTTTGTGAAACGTCATTATGATTATCCCCGAATTGATGGTGACGACTGTATAGTCTACAGGCGTCACATTATGCTTGCATTTTGTCTGCATTAAGCCAATATGACAACGTTGTCAAAATAATTCGGGAGCCTCATGGCTACAATTATCGATATTGCCAAAGAGGCCGGTGTGTCTTTCAAAACGGTTTCCCGCGTTTTGAATGGTGAAGCCGGAGTCCGACAGAGCACAAGAGATCGCGTAATAAAGGCGGCGAAAGCTTTGAATTATAGCGCAAACATTGCGGCCCGAAATCTTCGCGCCAAAAAACCAAAATCTATCGCCTTATTTCTGAACAACCCCAGTCAGAGCTACAGTCAAAGCGTGCAGCTTGGTGCTTTGAGGGGGTGCCAAAATCAGGGTTTATTTTTGCGCGTGCATGATAGTATCCGATCAAAGGAAATCCTGTCGCTTATTCAAACGATGGAAGATGGCGCATATGATGTAGCGGGTCTTATCCTCGCCCCGCCTTTATCAGATGATTTGCTTATCCTTGAAGCCATTGAGAAAACTAACTTGTCTTTTGTGCGCCTCGGGACAGAACATCCGGCCGCGGCAGGTCTGCGCCTGAGCATTGATGATCAAAAAGCCGCGCAAGACATGACAGCCTACCTTATCGCCCAAGGTCACAAAGGCATTGGGTTCATTAAAGGACCGGATAATTACAGGGCCTCTCACCTCAGATGGGCAGGCTTTCAAAACGCGATGCGCATGGCCCAATTGGACATCACAGAGGCTTATATTGGCCAAGGTGATTTTTCTTATGCCTCGGGATTACAGGCTGCAGAGACAATTTTAACGCCAGGCATACGGCCCTCGGCCATTTTTGCAGCAAATGATGAAATGGCCGCAGGATGCCTCGCCGCAGCCTATAAATTGGATATTCGCGTACCGGATCACCTCGGCATTGCAGGCATTGATGACGCACCCGTCGCCACCAGTGTTTACCCATCCCTGACGACAATTCGCCAATCTATCGCTGAAATGGTGGAAAAAGCGGTCGAACAATTGAGCCTCCCCGGAGATATCCAAAAGACCGCTCTGCTTTTGCCGCATGAGTTGATTGAGCGTGAGTCCACCGCGCCTGTCCCACAAATATAAGCCCTAAAGGCCGCAAAATAGCAAAATTGTTCAATTGACACCGCTGTCATTTTGGCAGATTGTCAATCCAAAGGTGCGTTAAGCATCACATAAAAACAAATAAGGGGATCTGTTCATGTCAGAGACGTCTACGCCTGCGGGCGAAAAAGGGAATTTCGGATTTATTATCCTGATTTGCCTCGTGGCCACTTTGGGTGGTTTTTTATTCGGGTTCGATAGTGGCGTTATCAACGGCACGGTTAAGGGGCTAGAAGAATCCTTTGGACAATCAATTCTAGCAAACCCACTCAACGTATCATCCATGCTTATTGGTTGTGCTGTCGGCGCATTTGCTGCGGGGTGGCTGTCGGATAAATTTGGCCGTCGTAATATGATGATGGTCGCAGCGGTGTTTTTTCTTGTGTCCGCTTGGGGTTCAGGCGTTGCCTCTGGATCAGCAGCCTTTATTTTTTATCGTATTCTCGGTGGACTCGCAGTCGGCGCAGCATCTGTTATGGCACCCACCTATATTTCAGAAATCGCTCCGGCTCGCCTTCGTGGCGGTTTAGCCTCGCTTCAGCAGATCGCGATTGTCGTGGGTTTAACGGCGGCCTTTTTCTCTAACTATTATTTGGCCGGCGTTTCTGGCGGGGCAACAGCAGAGTTTCGCGGCACTGAAACTTGGCGCTGGATGTTTTGGGTAGAGATTGCTCCTGCGGCGCTCTTCCTTATTCTTCTTTTCTTTATCCCCAAAAGTCCACGCTATTTGATGGTGAAAGATGATGAAGCCGGGGCGCGCAAGACCCTGCAAAAACTTTTTGGCGGGACGATTGCCGAGCGCAAAGTCAATGAGATTAAAGCCTCTCTGGCTTCAGATCACGCGCCGAAACTGGCCGATCTGTTTAATGGCGGAAAATTACGCCCGATTGTTTGGGTTGGTATTGGCTTGGCCGTTTTCCAACAACTCGTCGGTATTAATGTGATCTTCTATTACGGCGCCGTTATGTGGGAAGCCGCTGGCTTTACCGAGGCGGATGCTCTGAAGCAAAATGTCTTTATGGGTGTGATGTCCATTTTCGCGACCGGATTAACGGTTTTCCTGATTGATAAATTCGGACGCAAGCCGTTTTTGATGATCGGCTCCATCGGTATGGCCGTCATGCTCGCAATCGTGGCCTGGTCATTCGGGACAGGTGAGCTTGTCAATGAAAAGCTCGTCTTGAGTGACAATATGGGTCGCACGGCGCTTTATGCGGCGATGGCCTATGTTTTCTTCTTCAACATGACTTGGGGTCCTGTGATGTGGGTTCTTTTGGGTGAAATGTTCCCGAACCAAATTCGCGGCTCGGCTCTGGCGGTTGCAGGTTTGTCACAATGGTTGGCCAACTTTGCAGTCACCATGACATTCCCTTGGATGTTGGCCAATCTTGGTTTGTCTGTATCCTTCTTCGTCTATGCCGGGTTTGCCTTTATCTCTATTTTCTTCGTGAAAATGGCGGTCAGCGAAACCAAAGGGAAAGAGCTGGAAGAAATGACGGGCTAGTTAAAGCCTTATAACAGTTCTGAAACGCAGCATTTTCGTGCTGCGTTTTTTTATGCCTGAAACACAAATCTCTTCTGTTTCGTAACCGAATATATACCAGTTTTATGCATAGTGAGGAGATTGACGATATTATGTGAGGTTGGGCATCACTTCCGCGATAGAAAATAATAAGGAGACACGACTCGCTTTTTTTGTCGCTGTGTTTGTAAGTTTCATAACCTTGCTTTGTGCTTTCGGCCTGTGGACCGAAATCAAAAAGCAAGAAAATAATGCCATTAAAACCGTCTTCAATGAAGAAGTCGCACAGCTCAGTATGACATTAAGCTCCAATCTGAACTTTGGTGTATCGGCCTTTCAACGGATGGCTCAACGTTGGGAACACTCCAATGGCACACCTTATAAACAATGGCAGAATGATGCGGCCTCTTATCTTGAGGCATTTCCGGCTCTCGATAGTATGGGTTGGGTTGATCAAGATCTAACAATTCGTTGGGTTGAACCAATGGAGGGGAATGAGGCTGCCCTAGGTCGGAGTATCGACTTCGATAGCCCGCGCCGCGAAGCCTATCAATTGGCCCGAGAGAAAAACCTTCCAACCGTCACCCCCCCTATCGACCTTGTTCATAAGGGACGAGGCATAATCATTTATACACCCTTATGGATAGAGGGCGAGCCGTCAGGCTATCTGACGAGCGTTTATAATACAGAGCAATTCATGAGATCTGAATTGTGGGAAAAGCTTCTGCAGAAAATTAACTTGCGTCTCATGGATGGCGATCAAATTCTTTTCTCTGATGACCAAGATCGTATGAGTCATTCAGAATGGGAAAGAGAACTGACCATTTCCGCACTTAATCGGGAATGGACGTTAGTCGTATCCCCGAAGCAAAGTTTTATTAGTAATAATTACCGCAACCTCTCAAACATTACCTTATTTGCAGGCCTCATTATTTCTATATTGGCCGGTTTCGCAACATATTCGGCTCTTCACTCCCGTCTACAAAATGCGCAATTACTTGAACAGACCCAATCCCTCAAAATGCGGGAAAAAGAAAAAGATGAGTTGGTTGATAAGCTCGCTGCTTCCAATGAAGAACTGACCCGCTTTGCTTATATTTGTTCGCATGACCTCCAAGAGCCGCTCCGTATGATCCGGAGCTTTTCACAAAGGTTACAAATGCATTTAAGCGACAGTTTGGACGCTGACCCTAAGGGACAAAAATATTTCCATTTTATCACAGACGGAGCCGAGCGAGCCCAACTTCTTATTCAGGACATTCTCTCTTACTCTCAAATTGATCAGGCCACAGAGCCTCTGGAAAGCGTGGATCTGAATGATCTTGTGAAAACGATTGCTCAAAACGCTCAGGATTATGGCGACTCCTCAGATCGAACAATTATAACATTTGATAAACTACCAACCATTCAAGGCAATAAAACGCAACTTTATCAACTCTTTCAAAATCTGATTAATAACGGTCTGAAATACCAAAAACCTGACAATATCGCCAAGGTTCATGTGAGTGCTATGAATCTCGGTGGCGCTTGGGAGATTGCCGTGATTGATAATGGTATCGGCATCGCGCCTGAATATCAGAACCAAATCTTTACCGTCTTCAAGAGACTGCACCGTAGGACCGAATATGCCGGAACAGGTGTCGGACTGGCCATTTGTAAAAAGGTTGTCGAAAGACATGGTGGAGAAATTTGGATAAAATCTGAAGAAGGAAAAGGATCAACCTTTGCCTTCACCTTACCGCAACGCACTCGTAGATCTGCGCAAAATCAGAGCCGTAAGGCCGCGTGATTAAAGTGTGGGTTTTTGGGTAAGCCTCAGGCCTCAGGTAAATCTTCAAAGATTGGTGATTTAGACAGCGTAAATTCGATGACTGTCCCCTCATCGGAACTGTTGCCAATCCAAAGTTCACCTTGGTGTTTTTCAACAATCTTCTTGGCGTAAGCCAGGCCCATACCCTCCCCGGGATAGTCCAAAGCATCGACAGCGCGCCTTAATACACGCAAGACAGAGCTTTGCTGGCGCTCCGGAATGCCCATACCATTATCGCTCACCCGAAAATGCCAATGTGATTTTTCGTCTCGACTATCAATAAGTATCTCAGGCTCGCGTTCTGCGTGATGATATGAAACGGCATTTTTCAGCAAGGCATAAAAAACGGCCTCTATTTTCTCTATGTCGCCGGATATTTTCGGTAATGAGCTCGCATGAATCGTTGCACCGGTCGCCTTAATCCGCTGCGCCAAGCCTGCCTTGACGGATTCGACAACGGCCTTGAGAGCAATATCTTCTTTCAGATAAAAGGGTCGTGTATTCAATCGCGAGTAATCTCTCAGCAACTCCAACACATGCCGACCTTGCAGCGCGCTTTTTCGAATATGATTGAGGTGACGGATTGATTTCTCATCCAAAATGTCTTCATTGTTAGCCAGCAACATTTCTGAAAAACCAATGGCATGACGCAACGGACCGCTGAGGTCATGCGAGACAATATAAGCGAAATCCTGAAACTCTTCTTCAAGAGTCGATAGTCGTTTATGTGCGAGAGTGAGCTCTTCCGTCGGTGTCATATCAAGCCGATGCTACACGAGGTAGACGGACAATATCGACCCAAAAATTTTGAACCCGCTGAACAATATCCATAAATTTCATCGCATCCACCGGTTTGACGATGTAACAATTGGCTTGCAAGGTATAACAATCGAGCAAGTCTTTGTCAGATTGAGAGCTGGTTAAAACAATCACAGGAATACGGCGTAACGTTTCGTCTTGTTTGATTTGCTGCAAAACATCTCGACCATTTACACGCGGGAGGTTGAGGTCGAGCAAAATAATATGAGGCGTTGGAACACCTTCAAAATTATTTCTTTTGTATAAAAAGTCCAAGGCTTCTTGACCGTCTGTTGCAACGTGAATTTTATTTTTCAAGTCCGCGCGCTCAAACGCTTCCTTTGCTAATTCTAGATCGCCCTCATTATCTTCAATAAGAAGAATATCTGCGAGCTTTTCAGTTCTGGCCATATTTATTCCAAGCGACGAGTCGATCCGACCCGTCGCTTATATCCGGTAAACTCTAAATTGGCTATCACTCTAGGGTAGAATTACACCCTAATTTCTGGGTCATTAGCACTGTGTTCGCGGTATGATCAGTGATTGACCGATTTTGATTCTATAATCACCGGTCAATGCATTGAGGTTGCGAATATCGTCGACACTACTGCAAAAGCGTTTTGCGAGAGAATATGTCGTATCCCCTTGCTTCACACTATGTGTGAAAACTTCAACAGAGTGGCCTGATCGTGTGCGAATAAACTGAGGTTCAGTTTTTAATCCCTCATACCGCGTGGGTCGGTAAGAGTTGGGATTATATTGAACCCGTTTTGGCTGAGTGTAAGCTGAAGCACCGTATGTGTTTCTTTCCATCTGGGAAGACTGAGCCTGTGTTTGAGACGTTGCCCTCTCGGAAACCGGCCTTGTCGAAACCTGCCTGTTTTGAGTCTGGGCATAGTGTTGACGAGTCTGATAATCGGACTGCCTGTGAGAGTGTGGGTTCAAAATATGAGGCCCTCTCTGATCGGAGTTAGCGCGATTATAATCAACCTGCTGGATGTAACGTCCATTTTGTGATGTCCGTTCGGCCCATTTTGATCGAGGCTTCAACTCTGCATCCGCATAACCTGGCTGCATTTCACTGTAACTCTTGGCCGGAAAAGACGGCGCTTCACGCACGGCACAAGCCGATAATAAACTCGCGCAAGACAAACCGACAAGTGCTAGTTTTAAAGAAGACATAAGAATTCCTCCTAAAGGAAAGAGGGGCGACCGGGTTGAGGGGTGTGCTCTTACCGGCCGTCCCATGTGCCAAACCTCTCCCAATTTCTCGGAAGAGGGGAGCCCCTATTAACGGGCGCTCATGGCATATTTATCAACGTAGACAGGCGTAGCCATTTTGGATGCACCTGTTGACGCGCTCATTTTGTTGAAGCCGTCAGTAACGATGATTGTTCCGTTATCGGATGCGTAAGCAATCCGGTTTGTTGGAGCCGTTGGAACCGCTTTAACAACGCGTTTCACGCGTGTTTTTGCTTTTGGCGAATAAGTGACAGTTGTCGTATCCGCATAAGCAGAATTGTGAACGTAATGCGTAGCTGTGACGCTTTTGTCGCCATTAAACTTGTTAAAGGCATTACCGGCATGTGCACTGGTTGCAACGGAAGTTGTCAATAAAGCCGCACAAACCATAAGTGTTTTGGTCATTGAGTAGGTCATTATCGTGTCCTTTCAGAGACATCATTTTGTGATGGTGGCCATTAACCACCGAAGTTTTTTGGTTTTGGAAGTTTTAGGCGCGAACTCTGAAAGTCGGCGCACATTTTAGCTCAAGCGTATAGGCGTGCGTACGAAGTACACGTACACGATAGGTGCATAAATCTATCGCATCTTGCGATCTATATATCCGTAGTCTTTACGGACGGAGTCTAAAATGTCTGAGCACTCTGTGAGTGACACACTGTGTGTTCTCACTAAAGGGAAAGTGCTAACGTTGGCGACAGGGCAAAATGATCAAAAGTTCCGGGCGATTGTCGAAATTGATCTGAGGCCTTCGTTATCCCTGCCAACATATATAGGGATGAGGTCTTAAGGCTTGCTCTATAGCTTTAGTTAAGAAAGTCTAAATTTCGGGAAAGTGCAGTGACACGCAAATATCCCGCTTTTCGTTCTAAAGAGTCATCAATAACTGAGCTTATCAACAAATAAAGCGCGTTTTTACGTCTATTTGCAGCCAAATTATCGAAAAAATAAACTTTTGATAGAATTATAGTAAAAAGATTTAAATTTTCTTTCATATGGTTGAAATTTCAATTATATAAAGGGGAATGAAGGAACTGAAACCAATGAAGCGCTTTTTGCTAATTGATGATGATCAGTATGAATTTATGTTTGTGAACTTTCTTTTGAAAGATCACTACAAGGATGGCTTTAAGCTCGGATATGCGAAATCTGTTGAAGAGGCGCATATTTATCTGTCCAGTAATGGCGTCGATCTTATTCTCTTAGATGATAAATTAGGGAACGGTCTCACCTCCGCCGATACAATTCCGCAATTACAAAAACGGGCTTTTAATGTCCCGATTGTTGTTATCTCAAAAGATATTAACGGCCCTCACCTCAAAGACCGAATGCGTATGGGCCTCAACAAGGTCGTTGATAAGTTTAAACTTAAAAACGAATTGGCCAAAGGTCTCTTGGATGATGTCTCTCTAATGCCTGCAGGACGATAAGATAAGCCTGTAAACCTCAGTCTATTCTGATGGCAAAATGGGTTCTGTAATAATCCCTGCGAATAACGTCACTAAAGCGCTGACTCTCTTTTAAAACTATGACGCCTGCGTCGAGACGCGCTCAATATTTGACACACCGCCCTACGTGTACAAATAAAGCTCTATGCATTCAAAGCGGGGCTTCCAAACTCATTATATTGCCCTCCTTTCAATAAAAGAATTAAGCAAGATCATTAAAGGAGACCTTCATGCTTAAACATTCCACACGACAGATTTTTCTGACGAGTACCATTCTCTTAATGGCGTCTACCTCTGCTAGTTATGCAGTCGAAGGGATGTTTACGCCCGACCAACTCCCCGAAATTGCGAAAGACCTTCGGGCCAAGGGCCTAAAAATGAAACCGGAACAGATTTCTGATTTGACGGGCTTTCCGATGGGGGCTGTCGTTTCACTGGGCGGATGTACAGCTTCTTTTGTCTCACCCCAAGGCTTGGTCGTCACGAACCATCACTGCGCCTATGGCTCGATTCAATATAATTCGACAGAAGAACAAAATTATTTAGAAGACGGCTTTCTTGCCAAAAACCTCGAAGCTGAACTCCCTGCCGCGCCAGGATCGCGTATTTACGTTACTGTCAATTTGAATGATGTCACCGAAAAAGTGACGGGCGGATTGAAAGCCGAATTGTCAGGTGAAGAGCGTTTTGCTGCCATTGACGCCAATCGCAAAGCCCTCATTGCCGAGTGCGAAGCCGATGAAGGTCATCGCTGCCGCGTCTCCTCTTTTTATGGCGGACTTCAATATAAGTTGATCAAACAATTAGAAATCAAAGACGTGCGTTTGACCTATGCGCCCGCAGGAGCCATCGGCAAATATGGCGGAGATATCGATAACTGGATGTGGCCGCGCCATACGGGCGATTTCGCTTTTTATCGCGCCTATGTGTCACCTGATGGAAAATCTGCGGATTATAGCGAAGCTAATGTCCCCTTCGAGCCCGCCCATCACCTAAAAGTTTCTGCCGCGGGATTGGATGACGGGGACTTCGTCATGGTTGCGGGTTACCCGGGGCGAACATCCCGCTATATGCGTTTGGCGCAGGTAAAGAACACATTCGATTGGCAATACCCGACATGGCAAACCCTTTTGGATGATTGGATCGGCGCGATCAACAACGCCTCAGAACCCGGAAGCGATGCCCGTATCAAATATGAATCTCGTCTGGCCGGCCTCAATAATTTTAATAAAAATTTGGGCGGTCAAATTGAAGGCGCAAGGCGTGTTGGCCTTGTCGAACGCCGCGCCGCCCGAGAAGCCGCATTAAATGCGTGGATTGCCAAAGAAGCCCCGAATGCCGGCTATGCAGAAGCCATTGCGGCATTGGATGCACTTAGCGAAGAAGCAGCAAAGGCCACGCGCAGCAATTATTGGTATAATAACGCCACGCGACCTCAACTTTTGGGCGCCGCACAACGTCTCTACCGTTTATCGCATGAGCGCCTGAAGCCCGATGCAGAACGCGAAAGCGGCTATCAAGAGCGTGACATGACACGCATGAAACAGAGCATGACCGCGATGGACCGCCGCTATGACTCTCAAGTCGACAAAGCGGAATGGATGGTTTTCCTTCGTGGATATATGAACCAGCCCACCGAGGAACGTGTTGCCGTATTGGATAAAGCCTTAAGCCTTACCGAGGGTATGAGTGATGCCGCTTTAGCGGCAAAGATTGAGCGCTATTATACCGCCACAAAACTGGGTGATCTCGACACGCGTTTGGGTTTGATGGAATCAACACCGGAAAGTCTGGAAGCCAGTACCGACCCGTTTATGCGTTTGGCAATCGCGCTTTATGATCACGAACGCGCCATGGAGGCGGCGAGTAAAGATCGCGCCGGACGTCGCGCAACGCTACAGCCCAAATATATGGAAGCCATTATTGCTTGGCAGAAAGACCAAGGCTTTACCGCCTATCCCGACGCGAACTCAACGCTGCGTGTGACCTATGGCAATGTGCTGGGCGGTTCGCCAAAAGACGGCATGCGCTATGACCCCTTCACAAGATTGCAGGGGATTACCGAGAAAGACACGGGCGAAGATCCTTTTAATTCTCCGCAGTCTCAGCTCGATTTAATCAAAGCAGAAAATTATGGACGCTATGAACTTGACTCCATCGACTCGGTTCCGGTGAATTTCCTGACAGACCTCGATTCCACGGGCGGCAATTCAGGGTCGGCAACGCTTAATGCCAAAGGGCATTTGGTCGGCTTGTTATTTGACGGCACGATTGAGAGTGTAAACTCGGATTGGGATTTTGATCCGCGCACAACACGCTCCATTCATGTAGACAGTCGCTATATGCTCTGGGTGATGGAAAAGGTCGATAATGCAGAGGGCCTTTTAGAAGAAATGGACATCGTCAATGCACGCGGGCGGTCTATTCGCTAATCCACTCCCGTTATATTAAACAGATATCACTCACCCTGACATTGACAGGGTGAGTGATAAAACCGCTTGAGATAGGCTGCATCCTTTCTTGTCATAATCAGGGAATAATTGTAACTCAGTAACATCTTTGCAATTATAGGTTTGCCGATGATAAATAATTCTCTTTACAGAGCATCCGCAGTTATAACGGCCCTTTTGGTTATGGGTTGCGCGGATAATATCACCGAAGGCGCCGACCCGTTGAGTTCTGATAAAATTGTCTCAAAGACTGAAGACACAACAAGCCCACAAAAGATTCGCGACGAAAATAATTCGACATCACGCTCTGATGTTATCGCACGCTCCGCAGAGAGTCATTCCCATGGAAAAGCGGAGTTGGCAGTTGTATTCGAAGCCGGAAAGGTCACGATCGAATTTCAAACGCCTCTTTATAATGTGTTGGGATTCGAACAGATCCCCAACACAGAAGCACAAAAAGACAGAGTAAGCCACGCAGAAACAATACTTGGGCAAGCCCCAAAATTGTTCACATTTAATGACAAGGCCGCTTGCGACCTCACTTCTCGGGCCGAAGAAATTGTCCTGTTTCCCCCTGAGCATGATAATCACAACTCCCACAATCATGACGATGAGCATAAGCATGATGACAAAAAGGATAATCAACCCGCAACCGAGCATAACCACGCCACTGCCCATAAAGACTTACAACTCACTTATGAGTTTTCGTGCCGCAAACCCGAGGCGCTCTCCTCAATAAGTGTAAATATGTTTGAATTCTTCGAGAAACTATTGGAGTTAGACGCCGTGTATTTGGGTCCTTCAACACAGAAACAAGTTACACTCACACGCAATAACGCCCAATTGGATATATCACAGTGACTTTATTAAAAACCACGCTTTCCTCTTTGACGATAGCTTTCACACTCATCGCCTGTAGCGAAGGGCCCAAAGCTGTCTCGGACAAGGTAGAGGCTGAAAATGCACAAGACGCTGTTCAGACATTGCGGTGGGAAGACCTATTGCCTGAAGGCGAAGATGAGATTTTGGCAGCGCTTTATTCTGACTTTTACAAAGACCAAGAAAAGCAATTACGAGAGCAAATGCCCTTATCACAGGCGGCCAAAGCTGAAGTGGATATTATGAGCCTGGTTGAGGAAGGCAGCGCAGATGATACAATGGAACAAATCGGCACCTATAATGTCGTGGAAGACTTAAACGGAGCCCGCGTGCGCCTGCCCGGTTATGTCGTGCCTTTGGATTTTAATGCCGAGTCTGAATATGATGAATTTCTACTCGTCCCCTATTTCGGTGCCTGCCTTCATACGCCGCCTCCACCACCCAATCAGATTATTTTTGTGACATCCTCCCCCGCCCAGAAAATCGGCGATATTTATGAACCTGTATGGGTCGAAGGCGTGATGAAGACGGGTCAATTCGGATCCGATTTGGGGAATAGCGCTTATGAACTGACACTGTCCAAACTTGAACCTTATGACTATTGAGCCCGTCCTGAAATTAAAAAACCTGACCTTTGGGTATACGCCTGAGCAGGTTTTAATTGATGTTCCGGATTTTGAAATTCAACGCGGAGAAAGCGTCTTTTTGAGAGGTCCAAGCGGCTCCGGAAAAAGCACATTACTTGGGCTCATTGGCGGCGTTCTGAGTCCGCAATCCGGCACACTCTCCATTTGTGGGGCCGAACTCACCACGCTCTCCCCGGCCAAAAAAGATAAAATAAGAGCGGATCATCTTGGTATTATTTTTCAGCAATTTAATTTGCTCCCCTATATCAATATCATCCAAAATTGTGTCCTGCCTTGCCGCTTTTCCGCCAGACGCCGAGAACGGGCCGTTCAGGCGGACGGGTCTGTGACCGCGTCCGCCCAAGCCCTTATTCAAGCTTTGGGGCTGGACGAAGATCACCTTTCTAGACCCGTGGGTGAATTAAGTGTCGGTCAGCAACAGCGCGTTGCCGTTGCGCGCGCTTTAATCGGAGGGCCCGATCTTATCATCGCCGATGAGCCAACATCCGCCTTGGATCACAATAACCGCGACCGTTTTATTCAACTTCTCAATCAAAGCCGCGAGGCATTTGGCAGTGCGCTTTTATTTGTGAGCCATGACCAAACTCTCGCTTCTCATTTTGACCGCTCGGTGTCGCTTCTGGATTTAAATCAGGGAGAGACAAGATGAGGTCTATGGCAGTTTTATCTCTGGCCCCTCTCTCTTTAGCAATGCGCTCTTTATGGGCGCGTAAAACGACGGCCCTTCTGACCATCGTCTCAATCGCCGCCGCCGTCTTGCTTTTCGTTGCTGTTGAGAATTTACGCCAAGGCACGCGCACCAGTTTTGAACGTACCATCAGTGACACAGATGTGATTGTCGGCGCGCGGTCCAGCCCCATTAATTTGGTTTTATATTCGGTTTTCCAAATTGGTGACCCGACGAATAATGTCACATGGGACACTTATGAAGACATCCGCAACCACAAAGATGTGGCGTGGGTCGTACCGATCAGCTTAGGGGACTCACATCGAGGTTTCAGGGTTGTGGGGACCACAACTGATTATTTTGAGCGGTATAAATATGCTGACTCTCAATCTTTATCCTTTCGAGAGGGTGTTGCGTTTTCTGACCTGTTCGATGTTGTTTTAGGCGCGCAGGTAGCCAAAGAGTTAGGCTATAAGCTGACAGACAACATCACCCTCTCCCACGGTCTGGGCGGCACAAGTTTTGTCAATCATGATAATCTACCTTTCACGGTCAAAGGCATTTTAAGACCGACAGGAACGCCCGTCGATCGGTCTGTCCTTGTGAGTCTGGGCGCAATAGAGGCCATTCATATGGGATGGCAAAACGGCATGCCTACTGCGGTCAGCCGTCTGGCCAAACCCAACCAGCTCCGTGATCAAGCTCTACAACCTGAGAGCATTACGGCGATGCTCGTCGGGGCCAAATCCCGTGTGCGCAGTCTGGCGTTACAGCGTGACTTAAACACTTATAAAGCCGAGCCATTACAAGCCGTCATTCCCGGCGTGGCATTAAGTCAATTATGGAATGTTGTCTCTGTGGTGGAGCGAGCCTTGGCTCTGGTTTCTGGGTTTGTCATCGCCGTCGGCTTAATCGGCATACTCACCTCGATCCTGACCTCGTTAAATGAACGGCGGCGGGAAATGGCCATCCTACGCGCTATGGGCGCAAGGGGTCGCCATATTATCGGATTACTCGTCAGTGAGGCGGCGCTTTTAGCCTTTATCGGTGGCCTGCTCGGTCTCACAACGCTTTATGGGATATTGTGGTTGTCAAAACCCTTTTTGGAAGGTCGCTTTAACCTAAGCGCCTTGAGGCTCTGGCCGGGGCAGTTTGACATCGCTGTTTTGGCTTTTGTTACAATCGCGGCGGCGCTTTTGGGTTTAATTCCCGCGCTGTTGGCTTTGAAACGGTCTTTATCAGACGGCTTAACGGTCCGTATTTAAAGCCGTTGATTGTCCCTTTGCGGCGGGCTTCTTGCCTGAACTCTCTTCCGCCAATTTAATTTTGGCTTTCAATGAAGCGAGCTGAGCCGCATTTGAAAAGCTGGGCTTTGCCTTTTTTACGGGTGCACGATCGGGTGGCACAGCGGAAAAGTTTTCATAAGCCCCATCTTCAAAAGCCAGGTCTCCAAAAGCAGGGTCCCCATAAGCCGGGTCAATAGTTGAAACACGCGGATTATAAGGCTTCCATTTTGCGTTGGATAAAGCTTGGTAATTTGACGGGTGTCCATAACCCGCACCATGCATATCACAAGCATGAGACACTCCGCCAAAAGCGAGTGAAGCCACAATGAGGGAAGATGCGATAATATATTTCTTCATGAGCATTTTATCTCAAAAATTGGCGCTTCCGTCAATGTACCAAGCAAGCGCTCATTAAAAGCTTTAGAGTGGCTTCAGGGGAGGCTCACGGAAAGGCCTCCGAGGACGCTCTATTGTCAGAGATTACCCTTTTCTAGGGTTGCAAAACTCATGACCTCTCACCTAAAAGAAATAAGTACGAATAAAGACCTCCCCTCCTCGTTCTTAATGAAAGACTTGGCTCTATGATTTCTAAGACACCCAACTCAAATCGTCGTCAATTTCTGGCAGCATCAGGCAGCGCCTTTGCAGCCCTCATTGCCAGCGGGTGCATGACGCGCGGTGCAAATGTTAAGTCGGGCAGCCATCATGCCTTCACAGGATATGGGCCGTTAAAAGCAGACCCCCAAGGCTTGCTGGATTTACCCGAAGGGTTTTCTTATCGTCTCATCTCTAGCCTCGGAGACGCAATGGATGATGGCGGAACAGTGCCTGACAAAGCCGATGGCATGGGCTGTCTTGACAGAGGAAATGGTGAAATCGTCTTGGTGCGCAATCACGAACTTGTGGCCTCTGATAGTGCCGGCGGCACAATCGCGAAAGGTTTCGGCACCCATAACGGCGAGATTCTTCCCGGTGGTACAACCAACATCGTGCTGGATGCCAAAACGCTTGAAGTCAAAGGCGAGTTTCGTACACTCGGCGGCACAATCCGGAATTGTTCAGGCGGTATCACACCTTGGGGCAGTTGGTTGACCTGTGAAGAAGCGCCAACGGGGCCCGGACAAAAATACGGAGACGGCCTCGCCATTAATCACGGTTGGGTGTTTGAAGTCCCCGGTGACGCCACCGGTCTGGTAGAACCCACGCCTTTGCGGGCTATGGGGCGTTTCAATCATGAAGCCGCTTGCGTCGACCCGGAAACAGGAATTGTCTATTTGACCGAGGACCGTGATGATGGTGTGCTTTACCGCTTCATACCGAGTACACCCGAAACACTGGCCGATGGCGGACGGTTACAAGCCATGGTCATTCAAGGCCTGTCGGATACACGAAATTGGGACGGCACAAAAATGGCCGTTGGGCGGTCCTTCAAGGCACAATGGATTGATATGGATGAGGTTGAAGCGCCCAAAGACGATCTCAGAACCCGGGCTGCCGCTCAGGGAGCCGCCCTGATTGCGCGAGGCGAAGGTATTCATATGGGCGAAGATGAGCTTTATTTCTGCTCCACGAGTGGTGGCGCCAAACAATTAGGGCAAATTTTCCGTCTCGTGCCCGGCCGTGGAGGGAAAGAAGATACTGTCGAACTCTTCTTTGAAAGCGAGAGTAAAGACCAATTTAACTATGGCGATAATTTATGCGTGGCACCCAATAATCACCTTATCATTTGCGAAGACCAATATACGGATGTGGTGGATAATCACCTTCGCGGCATAACGCCCGAAGGCGTACCCTATGATTTTGCGAGGTTAAGACTACAAACAGAACTCGCAGGCGGCTGTTTCTCACCCGACGGCAAATGGTTCTTCGTCAATGCCTACGCCCCCACAAGAACCCTCGCTATAACCGGCCCTTGGGCTGTTTAAGTCTTCGTTTTAGATTGAGAAGAGAAACCTCTCTTGCCATCGAGAGGTTTAGGTTTCGCAAGAATAGCATCCGCGCCTTCCCTCGGGCAGACCCTATCGGGTCATGCGGATGAAATAATGATCCGCATTATTTATCACTTAAGGGTAGTTGGCGGCCGATGTCCAAAAGGGACCATACTCAGAGCGATTTCAAAACGCTTAGGATGGTTTCCAGTAAGCTTCTAACTCTCTATAGACACCAACTGGCAAATGTTCTTGATTTGGCCGTGGTCTAAAGTCGGCAGTGTATATGTCTGAAAGGCTCTTAAGTTTTGAAACTCTTTTTTTCAAATAATCTTCGTATTTATCGTATTCCAAATTCAGTCCGCGATTTCCCGGGTGTGTTTCAACGGCAATCAATCCGTTATGAAATTTAAGCTCCCACTTCCTGTAATGCTCCCAGTTTTTGTTAGCGGCATTTAAAAACGAAGCATCAATAGGGCTTAATTTGAAATTCTCTGAATAGTTACTTTTAGACTCATCCCAGAGACATTTGAAATAGTGTGGGTTACCATTAAATTGAGCCAAGCCAGTCCTAGGACCATCGTAGAAATCCCAAATCATCATTATAGGTTCAAAATGCATTTTTTACGGTAACCCAATAACAAAAAATGATAAACCGCGATCTTTATTAGAAACCGTTCATATATATAAGGACCTTCTTTAGGCGGTTTAAGCCACTCATCTAATGTCCGCTAAACCCCCAAAATATAATAATCCGCACTTAGCGTTTTGAAACCTTCAATAAGTTCAGTGCCTTGTCAGAAAATCAAGAGAATGATCCTCACATGCTGAAGGTGCGGTATAGTGGGTTTGTTCTTTCACGACGGGCCTAATCGTACGTTGGATTGGCGTGAAAGATGACA
>CAZEFT010000016.1:0-74398 GCA_964511495.1 uncultured Algimonas sp.
CTAAAATCAAGGTAAATAATCCCGTTGTCGATATGAATGGCGACGAGATGACCCGGATCATGTGGGATATGATCAAAGAGCGACTGATCCATCCCTATCTGGATATTGATCTGTTGGATTATGACCTGTCCATGCAAAGCCGTGACGCGACCGATGATCAAATCACTGTTGACGCTGCCAACGCCATTAAAAAGCACAATGTTGGGATTAAATGCGCGACCATCACGCCGGATGAGCAACGCGTCGAAGAGTTTGACCTGAAAAAAATGTGGCGTTCGCCCAATGGAACCATCCGTAACATCCTCGGAGGAGTAGTTTTCCGTGAACCCATTATTTGCTCAAATATCCCTCGCCTCGTGCCGGGTTGGACACAGCCTATCGTGATTGGCCGTCACGCCTTTGGCGACCAGTATAAAGCGACCGATTTCCTCGTTCCCGGCAAAGGCAAGCTCACGATGAAGTGGGAAGGCGAAGACGGTGACACAATTGAGAAGGAAGTGTTTGACTTCCCTGAGTCCGGTGTCGCCATGGGTATGTATAACCTCGATGCTTCTATTCGTGATTTTGCGCGGGCCTGTTTTAACTATGGCATGCAACGCAGATGGCCTGTCTATCTGTCGACCAAGAATACGATTCTTAAGAAATATGACGGACGTTTTAAAGATATCTTCCAAGAAATTTATGACACCGAATTTGCGCAAGGCTTCGCAGCATTTGGTGGTGAATATCAACACCGCTTGATTGATGACATGGTCGCCGCAGCGATGAAATGGTCAGGCGGCTATATCTGGGCCTGTAAAAATTATGATGGCGACGTTCAATCCGACACCGTAGCACAAGGCTTTGGGTCTTTGGGACTCATGACCTCCTTTTTGCTGACGCCGGATGGAAAAACTATGGAAGCCGAAGCGGCCCACGGTACGGTGACACGCCATTATCGTAACCATCAAAAGGGACAGGCCACATCGACCAATTCAACCGCCTCAATCTTTGCTTGGACACGCGGTTTGGCTCATCGTGGAAAATTGGACGACAATGAAGCGCTTATCAAATTTGCGGCGGGGCTGGAAAAGACGGTCATCGAGACAATCGAAGGCGGTCAAATGACAAAAGACCTCGCCCTCTTAGTCGGTGATCAGCAAGGCTGGCTCACAACTGAAGGCTATCTCGAAGCAATTGCCGAAAACTTTGAACGGAAAATGACGTAAATATATTTCATCAGTTTTTCTGAAACCCGCCTTTGAGCGGGTTTTTATTTATATATCCTTCAACTTGACATGCAACTTTATAGTTGCATATAAGCTCTTATGAGCGATGTCTTCAAAGCCTTAGCCGATGAGACCCGACGCGGGATTTTGGACAAATTGTTTAAAAATAATGGACAGAGCCTTTCTCAACTCTGCGTTGGGCTTCCCCAATCGCGGCAAGCTATTTCTAAACATCTTGCTGTTCTCGAAAGCGCTAATTTGGTTTCCATCCACTGGCAAGGACGCGAAAAGCTGCACTTCCTTAATCCCGTTCCTCTCGCCGAAATTGTCCATCGATGGGTCGGTCGATTTGAGGATGCGCGGTTGGAAGGCCTCGTCGATTTAAAGACACAATCTGAAGGAAAAGAGGAGCTACACCGTGAGCTACGAAGATAAACCCAAAGGAAATGCTCCTGATTTTGTCTATACCCTTTATATCGCAGCTAATGTCGAGACCGTTTGGAATGGCTTGGTCGACAAAGAAATCACCCAAAAATATTGGGGACGCGAAAATAGATCAGATTGGCAAAGCGGCTCGAAATGGGAGCATATACGCACCGACGGCTCTGATATCGTCGATGTGCATGGCCATGTAGTCGAAGCAAATCCACCGAATAAGCTCGTTGTGACTTGGAATGGATTAGAAAGCGGCAAAACAAAGGAACCGGCCCCATCTCTCGTCACCTATGAACTCACAGCCCTTGGACCTGATACGAAACTGACCGTCACACATAGTTTACTCACACAAGATTCCATTATGCATAAAGGCGTAACAGAAGGCTGGCCCGCAGTTCTATCGAACCTGAAATCCGTTCTAGAGACAGGCAGGGCATTATCGTCCGATGAATGGGACGGCGGCAAGCAAGAACACCCTGACGACACCACACACTCTTGATAAGCCACGCTTCACGGACAGGCTTAACATGTATATACTGCATCAATGAACCGTGATGCCATTAATGCGATTTGCGCTGAATTTCCCGGCGCCGAAGTCTCTGATCCTTGGGGGCCAGCCGATAACGGCCAAGGTCATGATGCGTGGAAAATTGGCGGTAAAATGTTTGCCTCTATAGGCGCAGTGACAACGGGCGTTTCCGTAAAAACAGACTCTGTCGAGACAGCGCAAATGTTAATAGAGGTCGGCATCGGAATTAAAGCCCCCTACTTTCATCGCTCATGGATGTTACTGCCCTTTGAAACCGATGAAGATGAGTTACGACATCGCATAACCCAGAGTTATGAAATCATCCGCGGGAAGCTGACAAAGAAAATGCAGGCTGCTTTGCCGCAATATTCCATATGACAGGCTTACGTCTCAATCAGGTCACGCTCGGCGCGGTTGATATGGCTGAGAGCATTGCGTTTTATGAGCATCTAGGGCTGACGCTTATTGTAGACAGTGCGCCACGCTATGTACGGCTTGAGTTTCCTGATGATGGCCATGGTGCGCAGGCGACCTTGTCGCTTCACGGCGCGCCAGCAGATTTCAATCCCTCACCTGATGCGCCACTGATTTATTTTGAAGTCGATGATGTGGAGGCTTTTCTGGTGGCAAAGAACCTCACGCCACTAACGAAACCGGAAATGAAAAGCTACCTTTGGCTTGAAGCCGATATAGAAGATCCCAGTGGAAACCGTATCCGACTTTTCACCGCAGGTAAAAATCGTAGATACCCGCCTTGGCGAATAGATACTGAGACTGGATGACAGCTTACCCGATGTCTTGGTCTATGCTGTAAGGATAGATATTCCCGAATAGACTGACAAAAGGCCCATATGAGACATTTTCTATTGGCTTTATTATTCTTGACATTCAACTCCAGCGCCTTTGCCAAAAGTTATGGATACACGCTCCAGACAACTCCATGGTCGACTGAAAAATTTAAAGTCTGTCCAACACCCACGGAGAATGGCTTACGTGCCATTATTTTCGAGGCAGAAATTGAAGAATGGAGCCACCCAGTAACAACCCTGCTCACAACAAGATTTAAAGCTTCCGCAGACGGAATTAAGGAAGTCGTCGTTAAAAAAGAACTCAATCTGACAGCCTACCATCTCAAAGAGCAGAAAATTGGCTACTTGGATGACAAAAACAACTGGGTCGACGAAAACGGCACACAAATCAATAATTTCGGCCAACTAAAAATAATATCCGGAGAAAAAACCCAAGCTGATGCAAAAGCGAACTACAGTAAATTTGTTTATAAGACCAATATTGAGTTAGAACGCGCGGCCGCGATACAGAAAATTCATGGCGAAGCCCCCTGCACAGTCTTCTCAGTTGGTCACTATGACAAACTGGAAACCGAAACTTATTACGATTTTGTCCCTAACAACCCCTATCAATGCGATGATGATAAGGGTCTACAACGCAATCAAAAACTCAACTATACCAAAAAGTCCTATCGACCTATTGCGAGCATACCCGATGGTTCAAGCTATTATATTAAGTATCCCGGTGGCAAAATAATTACATATGGCTGGACTGGCGTTGAGCTTCTATATGACAAGCATGGTTCATTGATTTGCGACTGGAACGACTTGGGTTTATTCATCGGTTATGAGCTAATCGATTCTAGCCAATAATAGCGTTCAATGTCTTTGACGGACGCATCACCATAGCTGTTAACTCGGCGTCCGTGTGGTAATACCCCCCTAAATCGACAGCGTTACCTTCACCCGCTTTCAACTCGTTCAAGATTGTTTCTTCATTTTCGACGAGTTTTCGCGCAATCGCGGCAAAGTGATCTTTAAGCGCAGCATCTTCATGCTGTAAGGCAATGGCTTCAGCCCAATAACGCGCAAACCAGTAATGTGAAGAGCGATTGTCATTGTCCCCGACCTTGCGCCCCGGAGAATGACCTTCGACCAATAAAAACTCAGTCGCTCTTTCAACCGCCTTACCTAAAACAGCAGCCTTTGGACGGTTCTTTGTCGCGAGGAAGTTGAAGCTTTCGCCGAGCGCACAGAACTCGCCAAGACTGTCCCAACGGAGATGGTTTTCTTCATTTAATTGCTCCACATGTTTCGGGGCCGAGCCGCCCGCGCCTGTTTCAAAAAGGCCGCCGCCATTCATCAACTTGACGATCGAGAGCATTTTCGCCGAAGTTCCAAGTTCCAAAATTGGGAACAAATCCGTCAGGTAATCCCTCAACACATTGCCCGTAATCGTCACAACATCATGGCCTTTGGTCATTTCTTCGAGTGTGTATCGCGTGGCCTCTCTTGGGGCGAGGATAAGAATGTCTTTTCCGGCCTCGGCTAAAGCGGGTTTCACATATTTGATCAGTTCGGCGTCATGAGCGCGATTAGCGTCAAGCCAGAAGGCAGCCAACCCTGTCGCGTCAAAACGTTCAATGCCAAGCTTAATCCAATCGAGGATGGGGGCCTTCTTCGCCGTGCAAGAACGCCAAATATCACCACCTTCAACCTTATGACTGATAATCGTCTCTCCATTATCGAGCACGATAGAGAACGTCCCATCAGAAGGGGCCGTAAAAGTTGTCGGGTGGGAGCCATATTCTTCGGCCTTTTGGGCCATCAAGCCCACATTAGACACTGCTCCACAAGACGTGACATCCAGCTTGCCGTTTTCTTTGAAAAACTCGACGGTTTCATCATAAACAGAGGCGTAGGAGTTATCCGGAATACAACATTTGGTGTTTGCTGGCTCCCCGTCAGGCCCCCACCCTATTCCGCCCGCCTTTATGACCGCAGGCATGGATGCATCAATGATGACATCGGACGACACGTGAAGATTCGTGATACCTTTGTCGGAATTTACCATATAAAGAGGTGGTTTGGAGGCGAGCGCTGCTTTCAAATCGGCTTCCATTTCAGCATTCCCGGCAATCAATTTCTCAAGTGTTCCCATGCCGGAATTTGGATTGAAATCGATCGCGTCACCATGCTTTGCAAGGAATTCTTCGAGATAAACAGATACGAAATGACCAAATATAATCGGGTCAGAGACCTTCATCATCGTCGCTTTCAGATGAACTGAAAACAGCACACCCTCTTCGATAGTGGCGACTTCTTCTTTGATATAGGTCCGTAAAGCCTTTGCCGACATAAACGTGCCGTCAACGATTGTACCGTCTTCATAGGAAAGGCCGTCTTTGAAGACAGTTTCTTGTCCGTTTTCGTTGGTAAACAAAATTTTTGCGCCGCCCGCTTGTGACGCATTTATAGTCACGGATTTTTCATTCGCGAAGAAATCATTTCCCGGCATGGAGGCAACAGTCGTTTTATTCTCTGCTGTCCATTCACCCATGCGATGTGGGTTGAGCTTAGCATAGGCTTTTACCGCTTTCGCGGAGCGGCGATCAGAATTACCCTCGCGCAGAACCGGATTCACAGCCGAACCTTTTATTCCATCATATTTCGCACGAATGGCTTTTTCAGCTTTTGACGCAGGGTCGGTTGGATAGTCAGGAATGGGATAGTCTTGGGATTGCAATTCTTTGATTGCGGCTTGTAATTGCGGCACGGAGGCAGAAATATTGGGTAGCTTAATAACATTCGCATCCGGCGTTTTTACCAATTGACCCAATTCAGCCAAATCATCTGAAATGCGTTGTTCATCAGACAGTAAGTCAGGAAAAAGTGATAAAATCCTCCCTGCCAAAGAGATATCACGCGTCTCAACTTTGATGTCCGCTGCTGAGGCAAAAGCCGTCACAATCGGCAGTAAAGAATTACGGGCGAGTTCTGGAGCCTCATCAACGATTGTGTAAATTATGTCGGCATTCATCTTTGTCATATCGTTCAACCCTTAGGCATTTTGAAATTAGCATCATGTCTCAACCCTTTGCGCATGTAAGGACACAAAGGCGTAGTCAAGTGAGGCATCTCTATCGAAAGGATGCAGTGATTTAAAGGATAATCAAAAAGACCAGTGAGATTTTATGACAACTCTGTCCGCTCTCAAAAATCTCTCAATCATGTTATTGGTCAGAGAGGTCGTTTCGCCATAGGTCATCCTCATGAAAAACCTTACTATCCTCTTCGCTCTGTTCCCTCTGGCAATCGCTTTACCAGCGCAGGCTCAAATGCCGGAAAGGGTCGCCTCTGACTCAGCCGGCACAGGGTATGTCGGCGTGTCTGGTGTTCTCATGTCGGAATATTTCGGCTCTTCAAATGAAGAGTTTCAAGTTCTGCCTTATCTAAGTCTCGATGACGTTAAAGGCTTTGACTTATTTGGCACATCGCTCACCTATCGTGCGTTTGAAATTGGCACAGGAGAAGGTTTGGACAAATGGTCTCTTCGCGCGGGGCCCCGTATCGCCTACCAGCCCGGTCGGGATAGCGAAGACAGCCCAACTTTAAACGGTTTTGAAGACGTAGACGGAAGCATACCTCTGGGGGGCTATGTCAGAAGCACATTAGGCCCGGTGGGCTTACGCTTGGATGTCGGACAAGATATTGCTGGAGGTCATGACGGTTTTACCGCAGATGCGTCTATTGGTACATTTTACCGCGCTGGTAATTTTGCCATACAACCTTCCGCCACACTGAGTTGGGGCGACAATAAACATAATGACAGTTTCTTTAGTGTGAATAATGCGCAATCCGCCGCATCGGGTCTAAATGCCTATGATGCAGGGTCAGGTATCTACAGCTATTCACTTGGCGTCTTGAGTTGGATTGAATTTCAAGAGAAATACGCCCTCGTCTTTGTCGGTTCTTACCGTTGGTTCACGGATGACGCGCAAGACAGCCCTATACTGAATGCACCGGATGGCTCGGATAAGGGTTTGTTTGCTGCGGTAAGTCTCACGCGCAAATTCGACACTAATAAATGGTAGCTCACCCAACCGTTCGATTACCTGAGAACTCTAAAGTTTTTGATTTTTGCGTTTAGGCTTTGACTGAATGCTCGCGACCAGCACAAAGCTGATCAACATTAACAGATACCAACTTCCGAGTTTCGCCAATCCAACCATTTTCCATCCGCTTTCCTGAGAAGGATACGTCCATGCATGGGCAAAAGTCCCAATATTTTCGGCAAACCAGATAAACAGAGCCACAAGAAAAAGTCCTAAAATCAGCGGCATAGGCCGATGGTCTTCATCGGCCCTAAACCAAATTACGCAGGGGCCGTAAAGAATAATAGAGGCAAGAAAGAGCCCGTTTCGAATATCAGGTCCAAAATGGTGAGTGAAAAAATTAGCGTAAATCAGAAGCGCCAAGAGAGCTTGCCATTTTAAGGTCGGGAATCGATCAAATCGGAAATCAAAAATCCTCCAAACTCGTGCCATGTAGCTGCCGACACAGGCATACATAAATCCTGAAAAAAGCGGAACTCCAGCGATATTCAAAAGACTTGGCTCGGGATAAATCCAAGAGCCCATATGAACTTTAAATATCTCCATAACCGTGCCAACAAAATGAAAAGCTAAAATGATCTTGGCCTCTTCCCACGTTTCCAGTTTAAAGAAGAGTAAGAGCGCCTGAATAGAGATGGCGGAGAGCGTGATGAAATCATAGCGCGCAAGTGATGTATTTTCAGGGTAAAATAGGAATGTCCCGACCAAAAGAACGATCATCAATCCGCCAAATATACACGCCCAAGCTTGTTTGATGCCAAAAGTAATAAATTCAAAGACGACTTGGCTTTTCCATCCGCGCACATATTTTCCGTGCAGAAACGAGCGCTGGCTGTGTAAAAGTGTCTGAATATCAAAGGCCATATTGGCTTTCATTCAACATGTAAAAATGTCGGCTCTTAGGACAAAAGGTGATAAGATTGAGGCAGAATAAAACGATCTTAAAGCATACGGGATTTTCCGGGCTCAATCATGTCCAGTGACAAGGGCATAATCGTTTTTTCCGTAATTTTGGAGCGGGCCTTGGAGAACGACATGAGTTGTTCATCAACAACGGCAATCATCTCTCCGCCCGAAGCAAGTTGATCTAATAGCATGGGCGGCGCGGCGCGGGTGGCACAGCCTAAAATAATCTTATCGAAAGGCGCTTGTCCCGCCCAACCATAACGCCCGTCACCATGGCGCATAACAACATTCATAATATTAAGTCGGGACAGCCGGGTTTCAGCATCAGCAATCAGGGTCTTATAGCGTTCAACGGCATAAACCCGCTTGCAAAGGTGGGAAAGAATGGCGGTCTGATAGCCGCTACCCACGCCAATTTCCAAAACTTTGTCGCTCTTATTTACCCCCAAAAATTGCAACATCAGAGCGATGACCCACGGGGCGGTGATTGTCTGCCCACAATCAATCGGAAGAGATTGTTCCTCGTAAGCTTTCTCAAAATAAATCTCTGGGACAAAAGCTTTACGGGGAGCGAGTTCAATGCCGCGTAGCACCATATTATCGGAAATGCCTTTGCCACGCAGGCGCATGACCATATCAATGACACCCGGATCAAACATCATAGCTTAGACATGCTCTCGACTTAGCTCATTCATCAATGGCATGGGAGAGATCATCCAAGGCTTCGAAATGGGTCAAATCCGTGTGCAGCGGTGTCACCGAAATATAACCATCATATATAGCCCGTAAATCCGTACCCGCGGGAGGGTTCGATTTTTTTGCCCCGTAGGTCAGCCAGAAATAATTGCCGCCTCTGGGATGATCTCGCTTATCCACGCCAGACATTTGAAAATCACGATGACCTTGACGCGTAACTTGAATGCCCTTCACCGCATCAGGTGGCAAATCAGGAATATTCACATTCGGCACAACATGTTTGGGCCAGCCCGCTTCGAGCAATTTTCTTATAATGGTCGGGCTATGCGCCTCTGCCGTTTCCCAAGGCAAGCTCGTCGCACCTTGGAAGCCCCGTGCGAGGGATAAAGCAATAGAAGGAATACCCATTTGCATGCCCTGTAACGCCCCTGCAATCGTTCCTGAGAATGTGACATCTTCGGCTAGGTTTTGCCCACGATTGATACCTGATAAAACGAGATCGGGCGGCGCGTCCTGCAACAGGTCTTTTAGTGCAACAATCACACTATCCGTCGGCGTTCCCGTCACGGAATAGACCCGGTCTTCGAGTTTTTGAAGTCTCACGGGGTTATGGAGGGACACGCCACGCGAGGCGGCAGATTGCTCTGAATGCGGGGCGCAAACCCAAACGTCATCAGAGAGTTTAGCCGCAACGCGGCGTAAAACCGCCATACCTTCTGCGCGCACACCATCATCATTGGTCAAAAGAATTTTCATAGGTTTATGTAACCCGATTCAACCAAAACGAAAGGCCGAACTCCTGTAAATTCGGAGTTTGGTCTAAACCTTCAAACGACCTTGGCGACGCTCAAAAGCCTGTGATAGATATACCATAACGCCACAGGCTATGAGGCTATAAATACCCATAGCAAAAATCTGATTGTCATATGACACGCCTTTATCAATCAACGCGCCGGTCAATCCTGGCCCTGCCGCCGTACAGAACACCATCATGGAAACGATGATTGCGCGAATTTCGCCAAGATACTTTGTACCGTATAGCTCAGGCCATATTGTACCCGATAAAGTCGAGGAAAACCCATAGGCCGTACCTAAAAGCCCCATAAAAACAAAGGCTGACCATTGGGCATTAAATATAGCCAAGACAAAGCAGGAGAGCGCCAAAGGGATTAGAAAACTTGGTAACAATTTCACGGCTGAAAACCGATCCACCAAACCTCCGGCGAGTAGACCAAAAATGATTTTACAAACGGCCATAATGGTAAAAGCGGAGGCAAAAGCAGGTAAGGACCACGCTCTTAATTCCACCAAGTAAACCTGATGGAAAAAGATGGTCGTCCCTATAAAAGCCGGGGCCAACATGCCAAGGAGGGCCAACCAAAATAGTGGGTCTCTCATAACGTCCTTTCGGGTATAATCGCGCACTAAATTATGAACTGGCACCATATCTTGGGCACTCGGCTCTCTCTGTTTTTTTATCAGCCCCACAATAACCGGCAATGCAAACAATAAGAGTAGTGCGGCCGCAACAAGCCAGCTTTCACGCCATCCGACCCATCCAATAATCATCACGAACAGTAGTGGTAAAATAGCTTCGCCCGCATTGTGACCAATAACGACGAGCGATACGGCCCGTCCCCGGCTCGCGGAAAACCATCGGGCCGTCGCCGTGAGGGCGTTTTGCGTCATCATCCCCTGCCCGAACAGTCGCAATAGATAAATCACTAAAACCAATAGAAAAATCTGTGTCGACAGAGCCATGCCAATCATACCCAGACATAATAAAGGAATAACAATCAAAGTCACACACGCTGGTGTCACTCTATCAACGAGCTTTCCAACCCATGGAAGGCTCAAAGCGCTGCCCAGTGTGGCCACCATGTAAATGAGGCCGAACTCTCCATGCGATAAGGAATACTCGGCCCTTATATCTCCTGCAAAAAGAGCAATGAAAAAAGTCTGTCCAAATGACGAAAAGAAGGTGAGTAAAAACCCACCCAAAATCCAGCGCAGATTATTTCTGAGAAAGATTAAAAGGCTCAAAACAAGACGACCATACGCGATAAGGCCTTAATCCAAAAATGTCGAAATTTCAGAGAGTTCCTTTTTAACCAACGCATGGGTGGGGACTTTTGCATCTTTGGCCGGATACCCCACAACCATCAGCACGAAGGGCTTTTCACTGTCAGGCCGCTCACATATTTCACGTAAAAACCCCATTGGAGCGGGTGTATGGGTCAAAGTTCCCAAACCTGCGGAATGTAAAGCGGTGATAAGCATTCCCGTCGCTAATCCCACTGACTCCGTCACATAATAGTTCTTTTTGTCTTGCCCTTTTTTCTCACCCCCGCGCCGCTGTGCAAAAACGGCGATGAGCCAAGGAGCTGTCTCTAAAAACGGTTTACGCGCATCCGTACCAAGAGGGGCGAGTGCGTCTAGCCATTCTTCAGACGCACGCCCTCCATAAAACTCCGCCTCTTCCGCTTCGGCGGCAATACGGATTTTGCGTTTCACCTCAGCGTTAGAAATCGCCACGAAATGCCATGGTTGATGATTGGCACCACTTGGCGCCGTCCCAGCCGCCTTGATACAGGTTTCAATCACATTACGCGGAATAGCTTGATCAGAAAAATCACGGATAGTGCGGCGCGTCCTTAACGTTTGCAGTACGGCTTCGGCGCGCGCTTCCATCTCCTCAAGACTGACATCGTCATAATTTTCGAGGGGCACATATTCAGCGCTCATAAATTTGTCCAATCCAGTATCACTTTCCCAGTCTTGCCAGTTTCCATAAGATCAAAAGCTTTTTGAAATTCTGTGGCTTTAAATCGATGAGTAATCAGCGGAGACATATCCAAACCACTATCGATCATAGCAAGCATTTTATACCATGTTTCGTACATTTGCCGTCCGTAAATACCGCGTAGCGTAATCGCTTTGCCCACTATTTTTCCAAAATCGACAGGGAAAGGTTTGGCCGGAATACCAAGCATTGCGATATTCCCGCCCATTAACATGCAATCCAACATTTGATTGAAAGCAGGTTCAGCACCACTCATTTCAAGACCGACATCAAACCCTTCATTCATGCCGATCTCACTCATGACAGTGCGCAGGTCCTCGGACATGGTATTGACCATGCGCGTGCGGTCGGTCAACGTCTTGGCAAAATCCAAGCGCCAGTCATTTATATCGGTCAAAACAATACGGCGTGCTCCGGCCCGTTCTGCGACGGCCGCCGCCATAATGCCGATTGGCCCTGCCCCCGTAATCAACACATCCTCACCGACCAGATCAAATGCCAAAGCCGTGTGCACTGCATTGCCGAGAGGGTCAAGAATAGACGCAATCTCAAGCGGGAAATCCTGCCCTAAGGGGATAACGTTAAATTCCGGCAGTGCCAAATATTGCGCAAAAGCCCCCGGCAAATTGACTCCAATCCCTTTCGTATCAGGGTCCAAATGGAAGCGTCCGGCCCGTGCATTACGGGACTTCCGGCCAACAACATGACCCTCACCGCTCACGCGGTCACCGACTTTTACGCGGGTGACTGTGGAACCGACGGCAGCAACGCGACCGCCATATTCATGGCCGACAACCAGAGGCACAGGCACATTTTTTTGCGCCCAATCATCCCATTTATAAATATGCATATCCGTCCCACAAATAGCGGTGCGTTGAATTTCAATCAGCACTTCATTCGGAGATATTTCGGGTATTGGCACGTCTTGTATCCAAAGTCCTTTTTCGGCTTTGGCTTTGACAAGAGCTTTCATGGTTTCGGCCATTAGATCACTCCCAATTCTTTCCCGACCTTGATGAAGGCGGCAATGGTGCGATCAATTTGTTCTGGCGTATGTGCGGCGCTCATTTGTGTTCGAATGCGCGCTTGGCCTTTAGGTACAACAGGGAAGAAGAAACCGATGACATAAATCCCTTCATCCAAGAGTTTTGCCGCCATATCCTGCGCAATATTAGCATCCCCGAGCATGACAGGAATGATAGGGTGTTCTCCTGCGGGTAATGTGAAGCCTGCCTCAGTCATCCCTTCGCGGAACTGTTTGGCATTGGCCTGCAAACGATCACGCAACTCGTCGCCATTTTTGGCTAGTTCAATCGCTTTCAAGCTCGCACCGACCAATCCAGGGGCCAAGGAGTTAGAAAACAAGTAAGGACGAGAGCGTTGGCGCAGCATGTCGACAATAGATTGTCTCGCGCATGTGAAACCGCCCATAGCGCCGCCAAGCGCCTTGCCCAAAGTTCCGGTCAGGATATCAACGTCACCTTCCACACCGCGATAGGCCGCTGAGCCGCGTCCCCCTTCTCCCAAAAAGCCCGTAGCATGACAATCATCCACCATTAATAGCGCACCGAACTCCTTCTTAAGCGCTACAATCTCATCAAGCTTCGCAATAGTACCGTCCATGGAGAACACACCATCTGTAGCAATTAGAATATGGCGGGCTCCAGCGTCTTTTGCGGCTTCTAATTGAGCTCGCAAATCAGTCATGTCAGAGGTTTTAAACCGGAACCGTTTGGCCTTGCACAAACGAATGCCGTCAATGATAGAGGCGTGATTCAGAGCATCCGAAATAATCGCATCTTCCGGGCCGAGCAAAGGTTCAAACACACCACCATTGGCATCGAAACAAGCCGCATAAAGGATAGTATCTTCAAAACCGAGCCAGTCGGCTAAGCTCTTTTCCAATTTTCGATGTTGTGCCTGCGTCCCACAAATAAAGCGCACAGACGCCATGCCAAAACCATGTTCTTGAGTCGCGGCATTTGAGGCAGCAATAAGGTCTGGATGATTTGCCAATCCTAAATAATTGTTGGCGCAAAAATTCAAAACATCTTGCGTCTTGCCATTTTGGGTGATTTCGATGTCGGATGATTGGTCACTGGTGATAAGGCGTTCGCTTTTCCACAAACCCTCAGCCTTTATCGCCTCTAATTCCTTATCCAGATCCGTGTAAAAACTCTCAGACATATCAATTCTCTTCTCTTTTGGCGTAATCGAGTGTATTTTGACAACCAATAGCAGTGTCACGCATTAAACTAGTTCTATCCGAGACGAAATGGAAAATATTTTGCCTTCTACTCAAAAGATTGAGAGCCTGTTTGAAACAATTCGCCAATGCGATATCTGCCGCTATGCTCAACCTCCTCTGCCTGTTCAACCAAACCCAATCATTCAAGGTCATCTCCAATCCAAAATACGGATTATCGGGCAAGCGCCGGGAACACTCGCCCATGCGAGTTCCATTCCGTTTAGCGATCCGAGCGGACGGCGCTTGCGAGATTGGCTAGGCGTCGAAGAAGCCGCCTTTTACAATCCCGAATTCTTTGCCATCACCCCCATGGGCTTTTGCTTTCCGGGGCAGGACAAGCATGGCGGCGATTTACCCCCTCGAAAGGAATGTGCTCCGATTTGGCAGGATAAGGTAAGCCAAGCCCTCCCAAATGTAGAGCTGACTCTATTGGTGGGTATGTATGCTGTGAAACATTATCTTGGAGCTCAAGCCGAGCGAACTTTGACAGACACAGTCAGAAAATGGGAAAGTTTTGGCCCGTCCCTTATGCCTCTGCCTCACCCAAGCTGGCGAAATAATGCGTGGATTAAAAGACATGACTGGTTCGCCGAAGAGTTAGACATTTTAAAGCGGCGCGTTAGGAGCATTATCGGGCCCGAGAATACGAAATCTTGACTTTGCAACCTGCCCGTCCTCATCGACGACTTTCAGCGTATAAAACCCTGCACTCGGCGGTATGAAATCCGCCGCACCATATTGCACAGAGAGCTTTTCTCCATTCACATAGAAGCGTAAGTCTTTATCCGATTGCGCCCGCAAAGTGACGGATTTCTTCCGCCTGCTCACCAAAATTTCACTTCTATCGGCGGGGAAGGAAATTTGCGGTCCTTGATCCAATATCGTTTTGAAAGGTAAAGCATCGGAGCGCGTCGTTCGTGGAATAGAGGCTACATTCCATGAGGTCTCTGTTTGCCCCTCCAGACGGTCAAAAATATCAAACAAAAGCGGCGCGGCGGATTTTCGACCCGTATCACCGGGGCGCGGCGCACCGTCCGGACGACCCACCCAAACAATAACAGTATAGTCCTGCGTATAGCCCGCCGCCCAACTGTCTCTCGCCCCATATGACGTTCCAGTTTTATAGGCGATAGGCGCTCGTCCTTTGACTAATTGTCCCGGCACACGGCCTTTGGGAGGCGTTGCGTCAGCCAAAATTGAGGTGATGTTTTGTGCTGTTTCTGCGGAAAAAAGACGCAATGACTTTTCGGAATCCGCTATTGTTTCACGTATCCAATTCAAAGGTTTTGCAACGCCACCATCCGCCAAGGCCGCGTAAAGGACAGCGAGGTCATTTGCTGTCATACCCGCCCCGCCTAAAGCCAGAGACAAGCCTGTGTCTTCGCTTCGTTGTGTAGGCAAATGCGGTGCAGCACCCGCTGAAACTAATAGCGACTCAAATCTGGCAGGACCAATCTGTTCCAGTGCCGCAACCGCGGGTACGTTCAAAGAATGCTTTAAGGCATCATCCAAACGGACACGTCCATAATATCGGCGATTGAAATTTTCTGGTTGATAAGCTCCAAAACGTGTCGGCGCATCCCGAATGGCACTGGCCCCATTCGCCTCACCATCGCTCATCGCAACAGCATAGATAAAAGGTTTAAGTGTCGATCCGGGTGACCTTATGGCTTTTGCCAAGTCTAACCACCCTCCCTCATGTTGTCGTTCCCCAGCACTCACATGAGCCACGACATTTCGGCTCACATTTTCTACGACTAAAACGGAAGCATTAAGTTGTGATGTTTCCGTCTCAAGGGCAGTTTGCAAAATTTGATGGGCCGCATTTTGAATGTCCGTATTAATATAACTGTGAAGGGACTGCGCTCGGCTCATCAGCAAGGGAGCGCCAATAGAATCATCCGAAGGAAATGAGTAAAATTTATGAGGAACAGGGACAGTTTTGGCTTCTTCGGCGTGAAGAGAAGACAAGAGACCCGCCTTGCTCAGTTTGTCTAATATCCTGTCGCGGCCGGCTTTCGCGGCCACGGGATGACGGTCTGGGCGTCTGGATTCGGGCGCTTGTGGGAGCGCCACCAATAAAGCAATTTCATCCCATGTCAGAGATTGTGGTGTTTTGCCGAAATATTTCCAGCTCGCAGCCTCAACGCCCTGAATATTCCCTCCATAAGAAATACGGGTCAAATATTGGGACAAAATCTCATCTTTTGAGAAAACCAACTCGTATTTCAGCGCAGCAAAGGCTTCTATCGCTTTGGATTTCACAACACGAGGGCGCGGCTCATATTGGCGGACGAGCTGCATCGTCAAAGTCGACGCACCGGAAACAATCTGCCCTTTGTCATGCCATGATTTCAGCGCCCGCAAAATCGCGGGCATATCGACACCGCTATGTGAGAAGAAGCGTTCATCCTCAATGGCGAGCACGGCACTGATATAATTGGGGTCTATCTTGTCTAGGTGTGCTTGAAATCGCCAATAATTATCCGCTGTGGCTTTGCGCACCAGAACTTGGTCATGTGTGTCATAAAGCGTCTGGGCCATGCCCATACGAACATCATCAGACGCAATCGGGAATAAGATGACGGCGAGAATAACACCCCACGCAAAGACAAGGCTTCGGCTGAGCCATTTCGGATATTTTTGACGATGCAGCAAATTAGAGACTGCCAGAACCGCTCACGCGCAAGCGCGTGGCCTGTGTACGCCCGCGAATATCGGGGCGGTACATATCTTCAGCCACTGCGCCGGGGAAGATAAAGTCCCCTTCCGTCACGGCCCGTACAATATAGGCCACAACCAGATCACTGCTGTCCCATCGACTCAAACGTTCAGAGACAACAACTCTATCATCACGGGCTTCAGCCAGATCCAAATCACGAATTTTTCCAACAAAATCATAGAGGCTATCAGGCTTAGTTTCTGCCTCGGTCAATATACTCTCTATTTCCAAGCCTGCTGGCAATAAATCTGCCAATACAACCATCGCAGAACGATTTTGACTCGGGTCGATAGTGACACGAATAATCGCCCGGTCCCCTTTTGTGAGGCTTGTCAGTGGCAGGAGCTCTCCTGTCATGGAGAACATCTCTTTCTTAAGCGCATAGCCTTCTGAAACCTCGCCGGGGTCAGTATCAGGCAAGCCTCTAATCATCTCAGAGACCCAAACTGTCTGCTCTCCCATATTCGTGAAGTTTTTACCCCCACCGATTTTAGAACCAATAATATCGGCGGTTTGTGATAGTTTTGACGTTACGAAATTCAAATCTTCAGATTGAACCGAAATCGGGTCATTCGACGCATCCAGTGCGGCAATCATCCGCACGAGATAGGCTTGTTCCTGAGTATTCAGGTAATCGCCTTCTTGGACGGACGCCCCGATATAACCCAGTAGATCACCCGCTTGTTCATCAGGCAGATAGTCATTTGCCACCGCTAAAATCGCCGCCGCATTGCGCAAGCCCGAAGCATAATAGTCGTCCTTATTCGGCGTACCCGATTTCAAATTCGCCAAGGATTGGGTGAATAAGACGCTCGCACGGCGCTGATCATCAATGCGTGATAAGGCAGTTGCCAAATAAGCCAAAGCGAGCGGGTCTTTTATCTCTTTGGCCTGATTATCCGCCAAATAACGTAAATCTGGCACGTCAGTTTTATCGGCGAGCGATAAAACATAATGCGCATAGGCAGCACGCTCATAACGACGGGTATCATTGGATAGACCACGGGAATTCGACCATCCATAATTGTAATCCAAATCCAGACTGGAATAACGATTGGGGTCAGCCAATTTCTGGGCTGCAGAAATGGCTTTCTCCAAAGCATCTTTCGGCACCGATTGGCCTCGGGCCTCCGCCAAAATAAGGAATTCTGTCACATAGAGTTGTAACCACGGCGAACTATTGCTGTCGCCAACGCGCCACAGCCCAAAAGCGCCCTGCCCATCTTGCCGCGCTACGAGGCGCTTGATGGCTAAGTCCACACGGGCGGCCCTTTGCGGTTCACTTAAATCTTTCAAACCGCCCAACTCAGAGACAAAGAGCAGCGGCATGGCGCGGCTCGTTGTCTGCTCTGTGCAACCATATGGATAGGCAGAAAGCGACTTAATATAACTTTGCGCATTCAATCCCGGCAGGTTGGAGACTGAGACGCTTACATCTGTTGCGGCAGGGATAAATCCGCTCAAACGTTCGGCAGAAAGGCTGTAACCTTCTCCCGGCGCTAAACGGGTTAATCTCTTTTCTGTTCTTGGACGGAAAGGTGACCGGGTCTCGATTTGCAGAGATTTAGACAAAGCAAAATCATTCTGCGCTGTCAGCCGGATATCCACATCAGAAACGCCCAAATCATTGGATACAATTGAGAAGCCCACATCTTTTCTCGCATTCCGTATCAAATCAAAGGTGGTTTGATTGTCTTGCGCCGCCAAGTCAGAGTTTAAGGAAAGTTGATATACGCCTTCAGGGCCATCCAGATTATCGACACTAACCGTGGCCATGGCTTTATCGCCTGGCGCAAGGAAGCGCGGTAAGCCGACAATTATAGGAACCGGGTCGCGTACAACCAACTCGCCTTCACCGCTGCCTACGGATTTATCTGACCACGCTGTGGCCATCAGACGAAGACGGCCTTGGAAATCCGGAATAACGAAAGAGGCCGTAGCCTTTCCGTTTTTCAAACGGATGGGGCCTGAATAGAGTGAGACCGTTTTTTCCGGGATCACACTTAAGCCTGCACCGCCGACACTATCGCCCCCTTGAGGTAATATCGCAGCCACGCCCAAATTTGGATTGAGCAATCGCGAGTAATCATCACGAATATCAAGGCCAAACGCCTTTTTACCGAAGAAGTACGCTGCCGCATCGGGAGCATCATACTGGGTGAGCTGCAATATGCCCTCATCGACTGCTGCGATATTAATCCAAGCCGTTTCATTACCGGACAATCCACTGACAGAGACGGGTAAGTCGAGAGTTTGACTTGGTTGGATGACGTCAGGCGCATTAAAAGTAACATCCAGAACCTGATCAGAGCGGTCCAAAGCGATATAACTTAGGCCTGCAGCGCGGCGTTGAATGGCCGCCCCGCGACTATCTTCTGGCGTGTAAAGCGTGAGCATGGCGTAGACGCTGTCCCCCCATGACTTATTGAACTTCAAGGTCAACTCGGACTCGCCTTCTGGCAAAACAACAGATTGAATGGACTGTACGGATTCATTGGCAATCACCAAATCGCCACGCCCGGCATAAGGCGCATTGACTGAAAGTGTGATTGTGTCTCCGCCTTTCACGGTTTCTTCGACTTTGCCCATAACGATGCGGTCTGGCGCGTCCGAACCATTTCCGGGTCTGGCCCAACCTACATTAAATCGAATAGCCCCCTTCTCGCCAGTGGGAGACAAGGCTTCGAGCCTATATTGACCGCGCGGCAATGTCCGGCTCCATTGGGCCGGGGCATTATCAAGGCTCAATGTGCCATTAGCCAGCGCGACCTCTGACACATCTTTGCGGTAACGCCACCGTCCGTTTTCACGATACCACTGGAAGTCATGAATTTCTTCAAATAAGCGCCAATCGACATCGCCAGACATCAACGTCCCTTGCGCATTGAGGTGAACGATATTCAGCCCAACAGGAGACTTATGGCTCGCATAGCGACCTTCAAAATTAGGCTTAAAGCCGATATAGCTGTCTTGTGTCCGTAAAGGCACATAATTGGTTTTCTGAACGTAACGTCCGCCCGGTTCGGCCACCGCAGATGTCACCATTAAGCGCAAAGGATAGCTCGAACGAATATTCTGCGCCTTAAGGCTGATAGGAAATTCCAAAGCCCCTTTTTCATCCGTGACGCCGACGCCAATCTCAATCAGGCGTTCTTCAAATGTCTCTCGAGTATCACCAAATCTGTAAGTTTTATAATTCGCAAAAGGTTGGTTTTGGATTTGAACGCGGGCTTCGGCTTCACTGTCTAAATCCTGCCCCGGTGCGCCATAAAGGAAATCCGCCTGAACACTCAGAGTGGCGCGGCTATCACCAAGTAAAGTCTCTTCATCTAGCTTGGTCGTGACTTTTAGTTTTTGAGGAACAAAATCCTGAACATCAAAGCGCACGCTTTTTGCGACATCCAAACCTTCAGGTTTCAAAGATAGTGTCCAAACGCCGCGTGGAGCACCATTGGGCAATTCATAATTTAAGATCAGTGATCCCGCTTTGTCAGAAGTCTCATAGGTTTCGCGTAAGGCCACGCCACCATCCGGTTTTGTCAAGGTAAGTTGTACCGGACGATCAAAATGCGCCCGTCCCTTATCATCCCGCAAGAGCGCCGTCAGGTGTACGGTCTCTCCAGGACGGTAAATACCACGCTCCGTATAGGCGAAAATATCAATCGGGCTTTGTGCGCGTCGGCCTTCAACGTCATAAGCGGTCATGTCCAACGGGCTGCGGGACAAATCCAACATGGCGAAGTCATTCTCAGGGCCATAGGCTAAAATCATTTTCGGGGCTGTATTCCCCTGTCCGTTAAACAAGGCCGCAGGGAATTTGGCACGACCTTGCGCATCTGTCTCAGCCTGAGCGAGAAGGTCATTATTCTGCGCGATCAGTTCAAGACGAATGTTCGGGACGAGCTTTGCCGTTTTAAGAGAGCGGACATTCACATGGGTGAAATCAGCACCCCGGTAACTGGTCAGCGCCATATCTGTGGAAATTATCCAACGCCACGCTTTTGCCACGCGGGCCTTATTCTCTTTATCGCTCCCCCGTATTGCGGTGACGATATAAGCACCATAGCTCAAATCCGCCGTGATATCCTGTAGCGGGAAAATCGTCCGCACGGTTTTATTACGACGATTGACAATATCTAAACGACCGGACCACACTTCAACCTTTTCCTGCCAAGCATCGTAATTATAACTGTAGTCACCTTCCAAAGCCTGACCACCTGAATTAGGATTTGTCTGGCTGAGTATGCGGTGATTGACACGCTCCACAATGATATCAAGCGCCTCAATATTCACAGTCTCAATCGCTAATCCACCGCGATCGGTTTTGGGCAAAATTATCCCATTATCTGTAAAACCGACAAAAGCGGGCTTATCACCAAAGCCAATTGAAACAGTTTGATTTGCGGCCAATGTCTTATCGGCCTTTTCTGACGGAAGTCCTTGTCGGAGGGTGACGCGATAATCCTGATTAAAAGATAATCCCCCTAAACATAACGCGCGTCCTTCAACGGAAATCGCGACTTTTGCATCCGGTGAAATATCAATGAAGGGACGCAGTTCAGAGTCTTGAGTTTTGGCAACGGGTTCTGAAAATGCAAAACAGGCTTTCACCTGTGAATTTGCTCCTTCGACTTCATACCATTTATCATAAACGAAAGAAGATAAGCGGTCCGCTTCCGTATCATCAGTGCTCGTTTGTTCCGTCGCGTTATTTATCGCACGATCTACATCTTCGTCATTCCGACCGGGCTCAATTTTGACTTCAGCCGCCTTCCCCGCATTTGATAGTCGATGTTCAGAGGAACTCGGATAAAAGGCATAGCCAGCCCAACCTGCAGCAAGAAACAGAGCAAGCCCCAAGATAAAGCCGAGAGCGGTTTTCGAATTATTCTGCATAAAAAGCCCCTTAAGCAGTCAATAGGATAAATGACACGCGGTACGTCATGATTGCCTATCTCTTATTATGGTGATTCTTGTTCCAACTGTGACGAATTTGGTACGAAATCACGATAATACGGCCAAAATATCGCGTTTAGGTAGATTTTTACCTTGCTTTAATCTCGTTTCCTAACTTAACGTCAAACTTCAGTCTGTATTAACAGGCTGAAGGCACGCATGGTTTTACTTTGAGTGCATAACGAAAAAGGCTCACGCAACTAGTCTTTCGTTAAGAAGGCTGTCACATCTGTGGCGGCCTTTTTTGTTTTCTAGCGCGGCATGTAGGATTTCGGCGAATTAGAAACTTTGACGTCTTTGGCTATGACCGCATGTCTTGTAATTTTTGCCGGTATTCCCAACGTTGAATTTCAGTGACGGCCCTCGAAATCCTGAACTCAATATCTTGCACGGCGACTTGACGCGCACCGATTGTTTTTGTCTCTCCAATGAGGCTTTCTGCTGCCTCGCAACGCTCTGCCAAAGCTTTTGCGCCTACCGCTTTGGCGGATCCCTTCAATGTATGAGTGACAGACGCCCAGCTTTCGTCATCGGCGGAAGGTTCCAATAATCGCGACCACATCTCAACTTGATGTTTGAACAATCCCAAAACTTCTTTGGTTAATTCAACATCACCCTGCACATATTGATTAAGGTGATCAAAATCGATTTCTTGTTCGTCGTCAGTTGGAGGTAAAGAATTTGCCATATCCCAGCTTTAACGGCATAGCAGATTCTTAATAGCTTTTTCTGTGATTTCTTTCAGAACGGCTCATATTCAGCAAGCTTCATGAGCGAGGGGCAAATATTCATGCGGTATTTCGAAAACACACGCATAAACGGTCACTCCCATATCGCGCTCTGGATTTTCGTTTTATGGATCACTGTTTTAGGGTGGTTGGTTGCACAATTCGTCATCACCGGGCCCATCGACCCAATATTAGCGGACAGCCATCCTCAATTGAGACAGGACCTTATCCAAGCCTCTCTGGATGCTGTCACAAACGCCAATCAGCTTTTATTGGGTCTATTGATACTCGCCTTTGTCGGCAGCACGCTATTGGGCGTGGTTTTCTCGCTACTGGCTTTAAATGCCAAAGCTGAGAGAAAAATGGGTTTTAGCATAGTCGCAGCTCTCTTCATTACAGTGTCCTTCGTCAGTCTTTTTGGTTTCCTCCCCATGATGAGCACGGCTGAAACGACAGCGGTTTTAAACCGTGTCATCGCTTCAAGTCCTCCCTCTTATGCATTGATTTTATTGACGTTTCCGACTTCACTTGTGTTACTCTATATCGGTCAGAAATATGTTTTGAAGCGAACAATTCTATCCCTTCATACCGCCTATAGGCGGTATCGGTGGACGCGTATGATTTTTGCTATGGTGCTAACTTGGTTGGTCTTGGGTGGGCTGTCTCTCATTCTGCATCTATCTGGTCTCAAAACGCTTAGTTTCACCTTCGACCCTCAGCGTTTCTTTATTTATGCGGCTATTTCAGCTGCCTTTATTCCATTGCAATCCGCAACAGAAGAGATCTTTTTCCGCGGTTTTCTCAACCAAGCGATTGAAAGTATTAGTCGCAATAAATGGATCGCTTTTGTGATCACCAGCCTGCTTTTTATGTGTGTCCACCTAGCCAACCCTGAAGCTCTAGCCGGTGCAGATGCAGGGATTCTACCCATTGTGATGAGCGGGTATTTCTTTTTCGGCTTTGCCGCTTGTCTCATGCTCTGGATTGATGATGGCTTGGAGTCCGCCATTGGCGTTCATGCCGCCAATAATATGTTCGCAGCCATTTTCGTCAATTATGAGAACTCTGTCCTGCCAACACCCTCTGCTTTTCAAATCAAAGCCAGTCCGGTCATGGATAGTGTTTTGACCATTATCGCATTGGGGCTGATTGTGATTTTGCTTTTTGTCTTTAAGTCCGTTGGCCAGACAAAGCTCGTTGCCCCCGCGCCGTAAGACGACATACCATCCATTCCGGACGCATAGGGTTGGCGAACCACCCCTCTGCCAGATCGTTTTGAATGGCGAAGCGTTGAATGGACGCTGGTATTTTTTGCCCGCTACCGTCAAAAAGCGATAAGCGCCCTTCGGGGTTATTTAAGCCGGTTTTCAGCCAAGTGAGAACCTGCCGCTCGAAAGCGGTTATTTGATTATTTTCGGAGAGCACAGCCAACCCTTTAATTTTCACCTACAGGCAAACCGATCTAACGCCGTTGTCCTGATTAATGACTGTTAGATAGTAGAAATCGTTCTATATTCCGTTAAAACCGTGTTGGGGGTTCATTAAGACTCCCAAACTGCCCTGCTCGCTGTTGCGTGCGGCCAGTCAGTGTGAAAAGGAAACATGTGTCGGATATTTCGAAAAAAGTTCTGAGTATTGATGATGATGCTGAGAATGTGGTGAAAGACGAGTCCGAAGAGCGCAAGCCCATTAGCGCCATTATAGAACCTGCGACGCCCCATGACCCTGTCCCCGCCTTCGTCAATCGCCCTGCTTTGCCAACGATTGAGAACCTCAATACTGAAATCGGGAAAGGTTTGATTTGGACAGGCGTCATTGTCTCTCTTCTTTGGTTGGGTATGGGGTTAGGTTATTGGTTCACGCTCAAAACAATTGAAATTCAGAATGCAACACCTCTGATTTGGGCGGAATTGGGCCTGACATGTGTCGTTCCGGCGCTATTGATTTTCTTATTCTTTCTCGCCTGTCATAAATTAAAGGCGTTGTCGGCCCGTGCTGAACTCATCAGTCGAGCCAGTCTAGCTTTGTTCGACCCAGACCAAGCCGCTGCGGAGAATGTCCAGTCCCTAGCCAGAGCCGTAAGGCAAGAAATTACGACTTTGGATAATCATGTTGCCAAAAGCGCCGAAACTTTTAGTGCGCTTCAAAAGTCTGCGAAGCAGCAAGGGCAAGCCCTCCAAGATAGTGCCGAACACCTGACAAATACGGGGCAAACTGTTACTGCCACATTGGGCGTGCAAAAAACACTACTTACCGAAATAGTATCGGAACTCGAAGCACGGATTCAAACGCTGTCCAACACACTTTCAAAAGAGAAAGAGACATTATCGGTTTCCACGACCGATATTGAGCAAAACTTCAACAAAGCCCAAACACTGATGGTCGAGACAGGCTCACAATTGTCCGACTTTTCCGCTCAATCCGAAGAAAAAATTATTTCAACGGCTCATTCCTTGAGTGAAGCACAAGCTAAAACAGAAACTGTACTCACTTCACTGAGCTCACAATCTGAGTCTATTCAGACCCTTCTTTCCAGAATGGAAAAGCAGAAAAATAGTTTGGAAGCCTCGCTCAACACGCATTTAACGTCTTTATCCGATCTGAACACACAAAATGAACAAGCCAATCGGGCTTTCGCAGATATTGTTCAAAAAGGACACGAGGCCGGGGAAAGCCTGAAACAGGACCTCGTCAATCGTCAAGCCTCGCTTGAGGCCGAAAGAAAAGCCATCACGGCGAGTGTGGAGGCAGGGCGACAGGCCAATGCAACTTCGCAGGCCGAATATAAAGCCGAACTTGCTGAGGCTCTGGCAAAGGCCCGAAATAGCTTAGCCGAACTTGAAACGCGTTTGTCCAAATTGGAGACTGACACGCAGACAATGGAAGGACGGCGCCTTTCGGAAGCTGAAACACAAACGATGCCACTTGAAGGGTTAGTCGCAACAAAACAGCCCTTGCCCGGCGAGCGCATTCATTTGCGCCCTTTGACATCAGAGGATTACAGCGAGACATTTGAAGATGCAGAAACAATAGCTTCCGCATCCGATGTGGAAAACAGTCTCGGAGCCGCAGGCGATGACGATCTCGCCATGCCCTCTGCCCCATTGGATGGAAGCTCTCCGGAGGAGCCTGATCTACTGGCCCTCGCCAATGAACAACAGGACCTGGTACGTCCCATTGAGGACCGCCGTGGATTATTCGGAAAAAAGAAAAAAGAGAAAACAGGGTGGCGTTGGCGCGACCTGATGGGTGGATTTGAGGGGAATGACATCTCTGCTGATCAAGACATTAATCTATCCGAAACTGGCAGTTCACCTCATCAAAATGAAGCTCACTCGCAGACATCATCAATCGTATCTGGGCCGCAGATCGCTCTCAAGCCTTTCAAAGATTGGTTAGATTCTGAAGGTTTGGCCGGCGATGCTATCATCAGCGAAACAACGATATTGGATGTTGCGAGCGCCATCGTCTCAGACAATGATACCTCTCAAGAAATACTCATAAGTCGATTAGGCGGCGTGGCCGATCATTTTAAAGCCCTTGCTCGACAAGAGCCGCGATTTACACAATCTGCAAACGCATTTTGTGAGGAGTTCGAAATGTCACTCAATCCGCAAATCATGAACCAACAAGCTATTCGTGCAAAGCTGAGTAGTGATGACGGGAAGGCCTATCTTCTGGCTCGTTTAGCGAGGTAGCGGGCTTTAATGGAAAGAAAAAAAGGGTTACCAGCCCATTTTATAAAGCCGCGCAAACACTTTGAGAAACCTTGCAAGCCACTAGAGCTAACTTGGCCGACATCACGTTTAAAGTCTCTCATGATCAGAGACATATTAGGGTTGAAGATTGGAAACAATGGCGTGCCGTCCTCGTCACTCGCCTACGACCTCCCCCATATTTTAATTCTATACCGCAAACCGCCTCGGTCAGCTTTTAGATGAAACCGTACGTATCCAATTAACGAAGGCTGGCTGATTTAAAAGGACACAAAAAAGCCGGACATCTCTGCCCGGCTTCCTCAATGCTATAATCGAACAACTTAGAAGTTATAACGCAAAGCCACACCATATGTACGCGGCTGGTTCGGATAAGCGTTAACTGTTCCGGCTTGCACAACACCTGGGAAGGCACTTGTGTAAGTTTCGTGTTGGAACAAATTATTAACCCAGTAACGGATTTGCACGCCATTTTGGAAATTGAAGCCAGCAGAAGCATTTACGAGATCTGTATCACGTGTCAGGCCTGGAATGTTGTCAACGATTTGAACTTCATCTTCATATTGGTAGTTACCACGGATGAAGGCTGATGTTCCGTCAGCAAACTCATGTGTATAAGTCGCAGAGGCTGTCAGAGCGACCTCATTGATACCAGCAGGCTTTTCACCTGATAGATCAACTGTTGTTCCGTTCGGTCCCGGTGCGTTGACGAATGAGTCATAAACGGGATCCTGCAAAACACCACCAAATGTCAGTGTTAGAGGTTCAATCGGATTAAAGGTCGTATCAAATTCAATGCCTTTTGTGGATTGCTCACCCGCATTTGACAGAACGAAACCCGTCCCTTGGAAGATTGTTGACTGGAAGCCTTCAACTGTTTGATCAAATAAAGCAATGTTGAACGCGCCTTTTTCGAAACGCCCTTTTAGGCCGATTTCAAAAACTTTCACAGTCTCTGGTTCCGCAAAGCGAGTGCCGAAGTTTCGACCAGAAGACGGTACATAGTTATTCGGCAGTAGGCCGGCAGCTTGCAGTGCAAGCGCGTCAGCTTGGAAAGGACGCGAGTCGCGTGTTAGGTTCCAAGACGAAGCCTTAAAGCCAGTCGCATAGCTGAAATAAGTGTTGAGATTATCACTTATCTCATATGCCGCTTTGGCCGTGTATGTAAATTCACTATCCGTCGTGTTACCATCCTCAACTGAGTTCGGGAATGCCAAGAATTGTGGTTGGAACTGTAATGGATATAGACCTGCTAATGGGTTCACACTTGGGTCAAGACTTGTACGATCAACCGCGGCCGCACCAGCAGCAACTTGAGCTTGGAAACCAGGGAAGACGACAGAGCCGGGCGCTGTTGTCCCCATGGCATCAATCACACATGTCGCTCCCAAAACAGCGCCAACATTGGCGGGGGAGAATGGAAGAGCGCCCAGACCACAACTTGCGGCCAATGCAGGGAAGTTAGCAGCCAAGCCCTGAACGGTCAGAACTTGCAAACCATCCGCGCCTTGGAAGTCAACATTAGAAAAGACGTCGTTATTCACTGTAGAAGCGGCGACATCTTTCTCATCACGAGTGTAGTTACCGCCAATAGTCAATGTCAGACGATCCGTGACCTCAAAATCAGCAGTACCAAAGAGCGAGTAAGCTTGGTCATCTTGTGTGAAAGTCTCATCAATATTTTGACCGGCACCAAAGAATGTTCCTGGAGCAATGGCAAGAGCTTGTTCAATTCCGCCAAGCGCACCACCGGATAAGGCGTCGATATAAGGACGTGTGTCATCACCATAGACGATACCGGAGTTTTGCTCGATTGACTCATCAAAGAAATACCCACCGACCATCCAGTCAAGCCAGTTATCACCATTAGAAGACAAGCGTAATTCTTGAGTGAATGTGTCGATTTCAACACCTTGGAATGTACTGCGAAGAATTTCCAATGAGTTAAAATCTGAGTCACTGTCAAAGAATGAATCATTCGAACGATAAGCTGAAATCGAAGTCAATGTCGCGAAACCTAGATCATAATCGACTTGCGCTGATACGCCTGAATCATCAATATCATTAACAGTGTCACGGTTTAGGTAAGTCACATAACGGAATTGAGCTTCGGAAGAGGGTTGAGCTCCGCTTAATCCGTAGATAACGTCACGAGCACGAACCGGCGAAGCTCCAGATAACGGCCCATCGATAGCCACGCCTGTTCCACAGCAATTTTCATTAAGGCTGCTCAAATCCGCAATCACACGAACGGAAAGCTCATCTGTAGGCTCCCACAACATTTGACCACGAACATTAAAGCGATCAATTTCATTCATATTACCGGCACCAGGCACAGCATTACGGAAATAACCGTCACGCTTCTGGAAACCACCACCTAAGCTAACAGCAATATTCTCTGAAACGCCTGTTGTGATGTATCCTTTCAGATAATGCTGATCAAAACGACCGACACCACCTTCAATATAACCCGCTCTTTCAAAAGACGGTTTTTCTGTGACGATGCTGACAACACCGGCAGACGCGTTCTTACCGAAAAGTGTTGATTGTGGTCCTGACAGAACTTCAACACGCTCAAGCGCAGGAAGGTCACTGATTTGTGCCGCAGCCCGAGAACGGTAAACGCCGTCAATGAAAAGACCAACAGCCGGTTCAATACCGATATTGTTACCGCCATTACCAAAACCACGAATGGTCAGAGTTGTGTTCGCAGAGTTTTGCAGTTGCGACACGCGGAAAGTCGGCACGACTGATTGTAAATCTTTGATATCAAGAATTTGTGCATTCTCGATGACGTCAGCCGTTGTCACCGAAACGGCAACAGGAGTTTCTTGGAGTGTAGAGGCCCGCTTAGTCGCCGTAACGATGATTTCATCTTGAACGTTCTGAGCGATCGCTGTTGTAGCGGAGGCCGATACAAACACCGCAGCACTACTGATAAGAAGTGATTTTTTAAGCATAATTTCCCATGTCCTTATTTGTGGAACTATTTTATAGGCGCTCAGCTAGACTGACGCACATTAGATACAGAGCTATCCAATCGCATTAATCAATGCAAGGCACTTCTCTCTAAATCCCTCTAACACAACAAGAAATGCAATGTAGTGTTGCCAATTAGTCACAACCAATTAAACGCAGACCTATGACCGAGCGCCCTATTCCCATATCTCCCAAAACAGAAAGGTGGCAAACCCAAGAAGCAGGCCCTGAAACGGCAGGCGAACGACTCGATAAATGGTTAAGTAATTGGACAGGGTTATCCCGTTCACGCGTCAAATCCCTGATCGAAGCCGGTCATGTCAGAATGGATGGCGACATTATCATGTTGCCCACGCACAAGGTCAAACCCGGTGTGGAATATGCGGTACTCGTACCGCCTCCGGTAGATGACACGCCAACCCCTGAAAACATCGCTTTAGATATTTTGTTCGAGGACGATCAGCTGATTGTTGTGAATAAACCTGCAGGTATGACAGTTCACCCTGCCCCCGGATCGCGTTCGGCCACATTGGTCAACGCACTGCTTTATCATTGCAAAGACACTTTGTCCGGCATTGGCGGCGTCATGCGACCAGGCATCGTACACCGCTTAGATAAAGACACCTCCGGCCTCTTGGTTGTGGCTAAAACAGACAGAGCTCATCGGTTTCTGTCCAAACAATTCGCAAAACATACCATTGACCGCGTCTACACACTTTTTGTGCGCGGCGCACCTAAGCCACGATCAGGCTCTATTGAGAGCCGTCTGGCGCGCGCGGCAAATGATCGAAAAAAACAGGCTATTGTCCGTGGAACACTTGGTAATATGGAAGCCTCTGATCACGGACGTCACGCCGTCACGCATTACAGCTATATTCGCGGTTTCGGGCAACAGTCTAATGCCGCTATCGGAACACCAAAAGTCAGTCAAATTGAGTGCCGTCTTGAAACCGGTCGCACCCATCAAATCCGTGTTCATATGACCGCTATTCAATGTCCGCTATTAGGGGATCCCCTTTATGGCAATCAGCGAGGCTTTTTGACTGCCAATAAACCCGATGAAGCCGCTTTGCGAGACTCCATCGCTTCTTTCAAACGCCAAGCCCTTCACGCGCGTCACTTGGGTTTCATTCACCCTCTTTCCAAAGAAAAACTCTCCTTCGATGTCGATATGCCGGAAGATATGAAGGCCTTGGAACGAGCTTTATTGGGCCTTAAAACCCAATAGAAACGCCGAACCCTTAAGTTCGAGTTTAGAAAGATAGTAAGAATTTCAATATGCTACCTCTATTTCATTAGCGTGAACCTTTTATCTCTCTCTGCGTATCTTATATGTAACTCTTGAATAAATCACAGTGACTAATCTATTGGGAGGCCAGGATGGCTGATACCAAAAAAACGCTTCCTGCAAGTAAAGTGAAAACGGACGCATCGAAAGACGCCTCTTACACAGGCAATCTAAGCCTGACGACCGCATTGTCGCCCGAACAGGGTTTGAACAGCTATTTGCAGGAGATTCGCAAATTCCCGATGTTGGAACGGGATGAAGAATTTATCTTGGCCAAACGCTGGGTCGAAGATGGTGACACCCATGCAGCAGAGCGCATGGTCACATCTCACCTACGTCTTGTAGCTAAAATTGCGATGGGTTATCGCGGTTATGGTCTGCCCATCGGCGAAGTTATTTCCGAAGGCAATGTCGGCCTGATGCAAGCCGTGAAGAAGTTCGACCCTGATAAAGGTTTCCGCCTGTCTACATACGCCATGTGGTGGATTCGGGCCGCTATTCAGGAGTATGTGTTGCGGTCTTGGTCACTGGTCAAAATGGGCACGACCGCTGCACAGAAAAAATTATTCTTTAATCTCAGACGATTAAAGGGTGAAATGAAAGCTGTTGAAGAAGGCGATTTAACGCCTGAGCATGTCGCCAAGATCGCGACCACGCTGAATGTCAAAGAAGAAGAAGTGCACTCCATGAACCGTCGTATGTCGGGGGGAGGAGATGCCTCTTTGAACGTCACCATAGGCGGCGATGACGGTACAGCGGAGTGGCAGGAATGGCTAACGGATGACTCAGACTCACAAGAAGAGGTATTAGGTGAGTCGCAAGAACACGATGAACGAATGGAATTGCTGCAAGACGCTATGGCCGATCTAAATGATCGTGAACGCGACATCATTATGAAACGCCGCCTTTCGGACTCCCCTATGACCTTGGAAGACCTCGCGAAAATTTACAATGTAAGCCGTGAGCGTATCCGACAGATCGAAGGGCGTGCTTTTGAAAAATTACAAGCCGCAATGCTGGCGGCGACCAAAGCACAAAACTACATCGAGGCTTAGTCTGCAAAAATAAGAAATACAAAAGGTCGCATCTCATGCGGCCTTTTTCTTGGAACGTTTAACATTCTCACTCATTGAATAAGTGTATTTAATGAGGAGAAAAAATGAGTATTTATAAGCGTTTAGAAAAAGATCATGACAAACAGCGTGATCTTATTCAGAGAATTAAAGATAGCGGTGGCGATACAGACGCATTGAACTCACTCTGGACAGACCTCAAAATTGAGTTGGAAGCTCATGCCTCAGCTGAAGAACAAGCCTTTTATTCTGAACTCATGAAAAAACCGAAGGGTACGGATGAAACGCGCCACGCTGTAGAAGAGCATCAAGAGATGAGCGAACTCATCGCCGAGTTGGACATTATGGACAAGTCAGAAGACCTTTGGATGAAGAAATTCGAGAAACTGGCTCATAAAGTTATTCATCATGTCGATGAAGAAGAAGCGGAGTTTTTTCCCAAAGCCGAGAAAATCTTTGATGCCGCTGACGAGAAACAAATGCTGAAAGATTTCAACGCGCGAAAGCCCGCTGAAATCAAGAAGCAAAAAGAAGATGCCTAAATCCGTCTTACCATATCGCATTAAGCCCTGCACCAGCAGGGCTTTTTTATGCGCGAATGGCAAAACTCTTATGCAGAAAACCTAAAACTTTAAGCAAATTGCGGCGCGATTTTCAAATTCTTCACCCATCCGATTTTCTCGAATGCCAGAAGTATTGTGCCGTTATAATCAAAGACCCGATTCCAGAACCCTTTTTTAGGCAAGTGCAAAGCCGATTGTGGTTCATCATGATGATGGTCGTGGAATGCCTCCCCTCCGGTCAAAAGTGCCATGGCGTAATCTGCCCATTTCGGCGTTTTCAAATGCCCCAACACATTGATTCCGTAAGTCGTCGCATGAAATTGTATTGCACGTCCGATAATAACGCAGCCATGTAGGATACCAGTCAATAAGAGTGACCCTCCCAATGCCCAGACAATCAAGTAAATCACAGCCGGAACCAGTAAGTGAACGCCGATTGATAAGGAGTGATAAAACTTGTCCATCCAGACCACGATAGGATGGCCCCGTAACCACAGAGCCATAGGACGACGGCAGTCTTTCTCATCCCGCCATAAAATCCAACCAATCCATGCCCAGAATTTGCTTTCAAACGGATTGTGGGGATCGCCGGGCTTGTCAGCAAAACGATGATGCTGACTGTGATAGTTCACCCATTCCCGCACAGTGCCCTGCATCGCGATAATGAGATTAATCATGGTGAAGACTTGAGCCGGGGCGCGGAGTTCTCCGGCTTTGTGTTGCATGATACGGTGAAGTGGTCCGATGCCCGCATTACAGACGAAAATCGACAAGGCGACGACGCCCAAGCCTAAGGGTATATACCACCATGACATATTGAGAGATTGGACGAAGGCCCCCACCAAGATGAGGGTAATCACAAGAGCCAACCCCAAAACTGGATAAATAACCGCAGAAAACAGGCTGCCGATGCTTAAGGTTTTCAGATTACGGGGGATTGAGAGCGAACGTGCTTTCATGAGGTCTCCAATAAGAATCTATATGTATCCCTACCTAAAGACCATGGCCCATGCGTGTGAACAAATGTTTATTTAGCAGGCCTCTGCATTTTTGTACGATGATGTTCATCCGCCTTCACAGAAGACTTATTTTTGATCTAATTGTTAGGAAACCTAAGCTTATAAGCCCAATTCAGCTCGTTTCTTCCGCGTCAATCGGTCAATTGCCATGTGATAAGAAGCTTGGAGGTGGTCTTTCAAGTCCGCGCTGCTCAGGCCCGGAGCTGCATAATGTTGAATCCATTTTATCCCGCGCGAAGCCAAATAAGGTGCGGGACGCAAACCCGGCATATCTTTCATGACTTCATAGCCTATATCCGTGGCTTTAAAAGTGACCGCAAAGCCGTCTTCATCATCTCTCGCAACTGCGAAGAGCTTGCCACCCACTTTCCAGACATCTGCCCCGCCCCATTGTACGACATGTTCGGTTTGCGGAAGCGTGGCACAGAACTTATTATAATCGTCTAGGGTCACAATAAGAATTAACCAAGATATTGTGAGACAATTTTGCTCACCTCATCCTTCTTTTGGGTGCCGATAATTAGGGTTTTGCCGTTTTTCAAAGTCAGAAAAAGCCCCTCTTTTCCTTGTGTATTATAGACCGTGCCGTAACGGGTTCCTATCCGCACACCCCAGCCGCCAATAAAACCGTAATCAATCAGTTCCGCCTTATCGATCTCCCACCACGCAAATTGCTTGCTCGAAAACGGCTTAAAGCGCATTTGGATGCCTTGCGGGTCAATTTTGGTTTTCAAACGAGAATAATCAAGCAAAAGACAGGGTAGAACAGCTGCAGGCAAAGCAATCGCCATAACGACCAGACTTGCCGGAGGTAAATCATAACTCAGATAGAGATAGGCAAAAACACCAATCACCAAAAGCGCCGTAACCCGACCAATCCAAAGTGCCCATGGCGCAAATTTCTGTGTTTCTTCAAATGTCATTGATATCTCTCACACGCCTAACGGCCCCTAAAGTAAACCCCATAACCCCTACCCCCATTGTGAACAGGGCTAGGCTCCAGAGAAACATTGATCGGTCTGAAAACTCCGGAAGGGCCAATTGAATTAAAAGCGCAAAGACGAGACCAACCATCATGAAAATAAAAGTCGATGGTTTGAAAAGCACCTCGATTTTCTCCGATACTTCAGTCTCGCAATCAGGCTTCTTCTTTTCCAGAAAAACCAAGCCTATCATGAAGGCCACAAACCAAACCGCAAGAAACAAAAATAAGACGATTAAATCATCATCAATAAACGAAAAAGCGATGGCGGCTATCCCCGCAAAACCCGCCGAGAGATAATTCTTAAACTTATAAAAACGGATAAGGTTAGCCATCAATAATTTGTATTATCCTTTTGGCATCAGAGCGAAGAAGGCACAATCGTCACGCTTTCCCCGCACCCGCAGGCATCTGTTTGGTTCGGATTTTTAAATGTAAATTTAGACGATAAAATGTCGACTTCATAATCCACGACGGAGCCGAGAATAAAGAGAACGGCTTTAGCGTCAACGACGATGGTAACGCCATTATCCTCGACAACTTCGTCAAATTTTTCAACCTCTTGGACATAGTCCATAATGTATTCCATGCCGGCGCAGCCGCCATTTTTTACACCCACACGGAGGTAACCTTTACCGCGTTCGGACAGAATAGATTTCACTTGCTGTGCCGCCGCATCAGTCAATGTGACGAGCTTGGGTCGGGGGCGTCTTGCGCGTGTTTTCGTGGCTGTTTCACTCATAGCATATTAAGCTCTAAGCGAGCTTCCTCTGACATGCGATCGGGTGTCCAAGGCGGATCAAACGTCATCTGCACGTCCACATCCCGCACACCTTCAACAACGGCGCAAGCATCACGCACCCAAATCGGCATCTCACCAGCCACCGGGCAACCCGGCGCAGTTAATGTCATATCCACGCGCAGAAGACGGTCATCTTCCAACTCGACCTTATAAATCAGGCCAAGCTCATAAATATCGACAGGGATTTCCGGATCATAAACAGACTTCAACTGTTCAATCACATCATTCGTAATCACAGCAATTTCGGCATCCGTTGGCGGCGTAACAGGCGCACCGGACACGTCCAACACATCACGTTTTACAACTGAAGCCGTTTTCACCTCTCCAGCCTCATTTTCGGGCGTTAGCCCGGGGATTTGCGCATTCGCCAATTCTTCGGCCTGTCGCTGTCTGTCTGTCATGTCTTCCATAGCACTACCTATATAGCCCTTTGGGCCTATGATAAAAAGAGGGTTGCTTTTTTCACTGCAGCGACGAGACGCTCCGCCTCATCCAGCGTGTTGTAAATACCGAAACTGGCGCGCGCGGAACTGTGAATACCAAAGCGCTCCATAAGGGGTTGAGTACAATGCTGCCCTGCCCGCACTGCGACGCCGTATTTGTCCAAAATTTGGGCTACATCATGCGCGTGAGCCCCTTTCAGGTTAAACGCCAGAACAGGGCCTTTTTCGGGAGCATCGCCCAAAAGCGTAAACGAGTTTATATCCCGCAAACCGTCCAGCGCATGATGATAGACCGCCATTTCGTGCTGATGCACAGCCTCAAAATCAAATTGCGTAAACCAGTCAATCGCTGCACCCAGAGCTATCGCCTCCAAAATAGGCGGTGTGCCGGCTTCAAACTTATGGGGCGGCGCGTTGTAACTCACATGAGTTTCGTAAACGTCCTCAATCATCTCACCGCCGCCATTGAAAGGCTGCATGCGTTCCAAAATCGAGGTTTTGCCGTAAAGCGCACCAATACCCGTCGGGCCGTACAGCTTATGCCCCGTCATACACATCAGATCACAATCCAAATCAACCACATTGACTTTGCGGTGTACCGCCGCTTGCGTGCCGTCCACGATGAAGGTCGCTCCGGCGGCATGAGCCCACTCACCCATTTGCTTCACCGGATTTACCGTTCCCAAAACATTGGACATATAAACAACCGAGACGATTTTCGTTTTGGACGATAAAAGAGATTTATAGGCGTCCAAATCCAGCGCCCCATTTTCCAATACCGGAATAAATTTGATAACTGCACCCAGGCGTTCACGCATAAAATGCCATGGAACAATATTCGAATGATGCTCCATCTGGGTGAGGATGATTTCATCCCCCTCTTTGATTGTATGCATCAAGCCATAAGCGGCGAGGTTCAATGCTTCGGTCGCGCCTTTGGTAAAGACGATATTTTCCGGAGTTGGTGCGCGCAAAATCGTTGCCACCTTACCCCGCGCACCTTCGAAAGCTTCCGTCGTCTCATTGGCTAATGTGTGCAATCCGCGATGCACATTCGCAAAAGCGGTCTCCATTTGATTAGAGAGCGCTTCAATCACCGCGCGCGGCTTCTGTGCAGACGCCGCATTGTCCAAATAGGCCAAAGGATAGCCATTGATTTCCCGCTTTAAGATAGGGAATTGGTCGCGAATGGAATCGATGTCAAATGTCATGAAAAATATCCGAATACGATCTTGATGACGCTGAAAAGCAGGACCAAAATACCGGCTGTCTGAAGAAAACGAAAAATCGGCTTCTCCCCTTTAAATCCAATCAGGACACGCCCGAGCAAATAGAGGTTTATGCCGATAAAGGCGGATATGAGGCTCGGCGTCATCATCGTCGTCTTCCCTCTAATGTCTGGCGCACGTTTTGTGGCGCTGTTGAATTTTAAACATCTCTAAATTCCAAATATCAGTTTCAAACAGCCATAAAACATCAGCATCAATCCCAAAATGCGCAAGAATTGCAGGTTTTTACCATCCGGATTGCGGCGCATGACATATCGCACGGACATGAACATCACGACCCCGGCGATGATAATGGCGCTACCAATAATTGACATAAACTAGCCTCCGACCGCTCCAACTCTTACCCGACAAACCGCTTGTAGAAATAAACCGCTGCCAGCGTCAGAGTAACGGCCGATAGGACTTTAACCGCCAACTGCAATGTCTGATTATTTGCACCGCCGCGCTTCGCGAATTGTGACAAAACGAAAAGTGAAATCGCACAGCAAAAAATCAAAATGGAAAGGTTTGAGAGTGTCATCATTCAGTCACTTACAACCATATTGAAGAAGGCTTATTTTCATGGTTAGAAATCTCTCATTGCGAGGGAATAAGATAGTCCAAGTGTGAGCCAGAACGTAAATATTGTCACTAGAACACCGATAACGATAAGAGGCAATTGCCTCGCATCAGTCTTTGGGCGGAAACGTTTCACTAAAGCGGTAACGGCCAGCCCAACCATTACGCTCAGCCCTAACTGTACAAGATATATCTTTAAAATATTCAGTGTCATCAGAGCTGGTTTCCTAACCAATCCCGAATTTTACCCAAGAGGCTCTCCCTCAACTCTTCATCGACCAAATCATCAAAGACTTCGCCGATAAAGGCTTCGGTCAATAGTGCTCGTGCTTCTGCAAGTGGGATACCGCGTTGGCGCATATAAAACAGAGCGCTTTCATCCAATTGCCCGATAGTATTACCATGGGCACAGGCAACGTCATCGGCGTAAATCTCAAGCTCGGGCTTGGCGCGCACCTCCGCACTGTCTGATAACATTAAAGCATCATGCCGCATTTCGGCGTCAGTGTGCTGTGCAGGGCGGCGGACATGGAATTTCCCTTGAAACACACCGCGGGATTTTCCCGTCACCACACCTTTGACCGATTGTCTCACGAGCGTATTAGGGACGGCCAAATCAATATGGCTTGTCATATCGATGTGACGTTTGTCATTGAGCAAATAGGCGCCATTCGCTGTCAGGTCACAGTTTTTACCCATGACGGCGACACGCGTTTCAAACCGCGCCAGAGACGCACCAAAACCCAAAGCGTGTTGGGTCAATTTTGTGTGACCCCAAGTCGTAATGTGCGTTGTCGCCACTCTCACAGCATCAGCAGGGTCAGTTTGAATTTGAACGCGAGACAGAGCCGCACCTTTGCTCAAATGCAGAGTGATATCCGCATTGCAAAATGCACCGGCATCGGCGGCGTAATGCTCGACAAGGGAGACATCGGCCCCCTTCCCAATATTAATTCGCAGGCGAACATGACCGCGATTGAGGCCTTCAACCACAATCGGCTCTTTCGATACGAAACCCTTTGGTACATCCACGGTCCAGACCTTGCCGCCAAACCGACGCGCCAAGGACGCCATCGGATTATCCGTGTCCAAATCATCCGTCTCGGCTTCGCGAACACTCACACCTTCGGGTAAGGTGAATTTCGGTAAACCTGTTGCAGACAATCCTTTTTGTTCGTCTTTGACCCGTGCACGGACATCCGTCCATTTCCATGCCTCGTCCCGACGCGTGGGAAGTGTGTCGAGTTTAAGCGTCATGACACCTCTCCTGTAATGCCTTTCCCTAGGGGAGAGGTCGGCCCGAGACAGTCGGAATAGCCGGTTGAGGGGAAGAATGGAGACAGGCTTGCGATATCCACGTTATGAAGGGTCGCTCCCCTTACCCCGCAATGGCTTCGCCATGCGGACCTCTCCCCAAGGAGAAGTTCATGAAAGTTAAGCGGCGTAGGCATCATAGCCCTCTTTTTCGAGTGTCTTGGCAAATTCCGCATCGCCGGAGGCGGCAATCTTACCACCGGAGAGCACATGAACCTTATCCGGCACAATGTAATCCAACAGGCGCTGATAGTGAGTGATAATGAGCATGCCGCGATTTGGATTACGCAGCTTGTTCACTCCATCTGCGACAATGCGCAAAGCGTCCACATCCAGACCGGAATCTGTCTCATCCATGACGATGAAATTGGGCTCCAACATCATCATCTGGAAGATTTCCATACGCTTCTTTTCACCGCCGGAGAAACCGACATTGAGCGGACGCTTCAGCATGTCGGGTTTCATTTTCAGCTCTTTAGCAAGCGCTTTGGCCTTTTTTAAAAACTCCGGCGCTTTCATCTCTTCTTCACCGCGCGCTTTGCGCTGCGCGTTTAACGCGGTTTTCAAGAAGGTCATGGTCGGCACACCAGGGATTTCAAGAGGATATTGAAACGATAAAAAGACGCCTTTGGCCGCGCGTTCATCGGGATCCATATCCAGCAAATCTTCTCCGTTTAACTCAACGGTTCCGTCAGTCACGTCATAGCCATCACGCCCTGTCAGCACATAAGAAAGCGTTGATTTCCCTGCCCCGTTCGGCCCCATAATTGCATGGATTTCACCCGCAGGAATTTCGAGCGAGAGGGCTTCGAGTATGGTTTTATTCCCGTCATCAACTGTGGCGGATAAGTTATTGATTTTTAGCATTATTTGTTTCCGATATCACTTTTGAGTCGATCCCATTCTGATTTAAGTATCTTCTGGGAGATGAGTATAAACTTGTGAGCGCTGTATTTTTCATCATTATGAATATCTTCAGGATAACGAGCTATCATTTCTTGAATTTCAGGCTCGTTGGTTAGCCTATTACTTACAGCCATTTCCCAAGTCTTTCGCATTACTAACGTATTAATCTGAGTGTTAAGAGCGTCAAAAAGAGGATCTTCTGGATTCATCATAAGGGTAATTTTGTGAGTGTGACCATTTGCACGGTTAAGCGTTGCAGAATCCCAAACCCCAACTAAAAGACATTCACTGAAACCTGACATCTCAACTCGAAGATCATTTATCCATTTTTGTCTGAATTGAGCTATTTGAAGTTCGATAGTAGAACTCAAATTTGCTTTCGATATCTTTGCAGCTCGCCAAGACCCATAAAGGGCAACAGCAGCCGCTACAAACGCGGCGATTGCAGTCCAATCCCACTCCCATGGTGGCATATCACTCATCACACCCACTCCCCCATAGGCGCGTCATAGATAGCCTCCACATCCGCATTGCCATTATTCTTAACGCCCTTGGGTTCGATTAAGAAAATCAAACATTCTTCTGCGGCGACAGGGCGGTGGACGACGCCTTTGGGCACAACAATGGCTTCGCCCTCACCGACAGCAACACTCTCGCCATTCTCATATTCGAGGACGAATGAGCCTTTCCAGCAAAAGAACATCTCATCCTCGCCTTCATGAGCGTGGAACGGATACGCGCCTTTTATTTTGGCGAGTTTAAATTCTTGCCCGTTCAACTCAGCGACAATTTTTGGTCGCCAATGCTCGGAGAATTTCGAGAATTTCTTATCTATGTTGATTTTTGGGTTCATTGGTTTCCAAACATTTGGGTATCCGAACCCGCCAGCGGGTTCGGCGCTCCGTTACAATCGATTACTCATCGATTGTGGTCACTACGCGCCCTTAAACGCCGTCACTTCGATTTCGATTTTCATTTTTTCGTCGACCATACCAGCAATGACCATTGTCGCGGCGGGGAGGATGGCCCCGAAATGCTTTTTGATGATGGGCAAGACTTCGTTGATATATTTACGATCAGAGACAGTGTATTGCACACGGATTGTGTGACCGAGTTCGAACCCTGCCGCGTCCAGTGCTGCCATGATGTTTGTGAAGGTGTTTTGCGCCTGTTGGGCCGCGCTTTCAGGGAGATCACCTGTTTCATAATTATAGCCAACCGTGCCGGAGACAAAGCACCAATCGCCCTGCACCACCGCGCGGCTCATGGCGTAGTTCAACTCGCCTTTATTGAGTTGGATGAATTTCCGTTTTGCGTCTTTTTTAGCCATTTTATTATCCTTAGGTATTTTACAGATGTTTCTACGGGCAGAGCGTGTTCTGCCAGTTTGTTGAGTTCTCGCCGCGATGACATTTTACACGCATGCCATAAGCCGCCAGTTTTTGGTCGGGTTTCGGTCCTGTTAAAATGAGATAAATTTCCTGCGCTTTGACCGAGTCATCAGGCAAACCTGCCGCGCCGAAGATCAGCACAGAACCGTCATCGCGATCAAAACTGGATTGCGAGGTATTGATGATATTGGCGCCTTCTTCCGGCGCGAAATAGAGACGCACATTGTCAATCGCTTCAATCCGAGATTGCCCCTCGGTGAGGCCCGTAAATCTGGCGAGTTCTTGGGAATAAGTCGAAAAATCGATGTCTTCCAATCGCAGCGATTTCGGCGGCGCAGGAACATCGGGCGTTGAGGCGACAGGTTGCGACGTCTGAGGGGGCTCGTTAGGCATCTCACTGGCTTTGTCATTCTTGCCACCAGAATATGTCAAATAAAACCCGACCGCTAGACCGACCACAATCGCAATAGTCGCGGCGATACGGTTTCTCTTTGTGTTAGGCGCATCAAAAATCATCCAACTGAGCCTTCCAAACTAATCGCGACAAGTTTTTGTGCTTCAACCGCAAATTCCATAGGCAGTTCTTGGAGTACATCACGGCAGAACCCGTTCACCAAAAGCGCGACAGCATCTTCCTCCGACAAGCCACGCTGACGGCAATAAAACAGTTGATCATCAGAGAGTTTGGACGTTGTCGCTTCATGTTCAAACTGCGCACTCGGCGTATTACTCTCCACATAAGGCACGGTGTGAGCTCCGCATTGATCGCCAATCAAGAGCGAGTCGCATTGGGTGAAGTTTCGCGCGCCTTCGGCTTTGCGATGCGCCGTCACCAAACCCCGATAGGTCGAATTGGACTTGCCCGCGCTGATACCTTTAGAAATCACACGCGATTTTGTGTTTTTACCCAAGTGGATCATCTTTGTGCCAGTATCGGCTTGTTGATGACCATTGGTAATGGCGATGGAATAAAACTCACCTTGAGAATTATCGCCGCGTAAAATACAGCTTGGATATTTCCATGTCACAGCAGAGCCCGTTTCGACCTGCGTCCAAGACACTTTGGAATTTGCGCCGCGGCAATCCGCGCGCTTGGTCACAAAGTTATAGACACCGCCTTTGCCTTCGCTGTCACCCGGCCACCAATTCTGTACAGTCGAATATTTCACTTCGGCGTCCTCATGCACGATGATTTCGACAATCGCAGCATGGAGTTGGTTCTCGTCCCGCATCGGCGCGGTACAGCCTTCCAGATAAGAAACGTAAGAGCCTTTATCCGCGATAATCAATGTCCGCTCAAACTGCCCCGTACCTTGTGCATTCATTCGGAAATAGGTGGACAGCTCCATCGGGCACCGCACCCCGGGTGGAATATAAACGAATGACCCATCAGAAAAGACGGCATTGTTCAATGTCGCATAATAATTATCCGTCACCGGCACGACAGAGCCCATATATTTTCTGACCAATTCCGGATGTTCTTTCACAGCCTCGGAAAAGGAACAGAAAATCACGCCCTGTTTCGCTAATTCCTCTTTGAACGTCGTCACAACCGAGACGGAGTCAAAGACAGCATCCACGGCAACTTTCGGCGCACCTTCGACCCCTGCGAGAACTTCTTGTTCTTTTAGCGAAATGCCGAGCTTGTTGTAAATTTCGAGAATTTCCGGATCGACTTCGTCCAGAGATTTCGGCCCTTCTTTCTTCACCGGAGACGCATAATAATACATATCCTGAAAATCGATTTCAGGGTAATCCACCATCGCCCATTTAGGCTCATCCAACTCCACCCAACGGCGATAGGCTTCCAAACGCCATTCGAGCAGCCATTCAGGCTCGTCCTTCTTGGCAGAAATAAAGCGGACAATATCTTCATTCAGGCCTTTGGGTGCAAACTCCTGCTCAATATCGGAGTCAAATCCGTACTTATATTTATCCGCCTCAAGCGAACGCACACCGTCAACGGTGGACTGCTCAATGGAGTCTTTTACTTTTACTGTGTCGGTCATATTAGGCCGCCTTTTCTTCGCGTTTGCGGATTTTTGCCCATGCCGAAAGGAAGCCGTCGACATCCTCCTGAGTTGAATTATAGCCCAAACTGACGCGAATTGCGCCTTTGGGGGCTTCATCGGAACGCCGCATGGCCGTGATGGCACGGCTGGCACCGACCTTTCCAGAGGAACAGGCCATACCCGTACTGACGGAAACATTTTGCAAATCCAAACTCATCATCAACGTATTATTTGCGGTGTCAGGCACAGCGAAAAAACTCGTATTGGGAAGACGGTTTTCACCCTCCCCGAATATCACAACATCCTGTTCCATGGTTTTTAGTCCGGCCTCCAAGGCGTCGCGCAAGCTCTCTACGTCTGACAAGCCTTTTGAGGCTGTTAAAGCTGCATGAAATCCTGCTGCCCCAGCCACATTGAGCGTTCCCGCGCGACGGCGGCGCTCCTGCCCTCCGCCCTGCATGAAGGCTGAAAAAGGCGCATCAGGCGCAACATAGAGCGCGCCAATCCCCATTGGCCCACCAATTTTATGCGCAGAGACACACATATAGTCCGGCTGCACGGTAAGATGAAACTTCCCCAAAGCCTGCACAGCGTCGATATGGATAAGCCCCTTATGATCGTGGACCAGCTCGACAATGTCTTCAATCGATTGAATGACGCCCGTTTCACTATTCGCCGCCGTGACAGAGACAAAGGGACGACCGTCTTCGATGGACCAATTCTCAAGCCTTGATTTCAACCAAGCCACATCTGTCACACCGGACCGCAGAGCCGGAATAATCTCAACTCGCGCCGATGACGCTTCCGCAGCCATCAATGTGGCAGGGTGATCCAAAGCAGAAATGAGCAAACATTTGCATCCCCCCCGCACCGCTGAATGCACGGCCGTATTCGCGCCTTCCGTCCCGCCACCGGTAAAGAGAATATCTTGGGCACATACGCCCATAGCCAAGCCCAACGCTTCCCGCGCTTGGGAGATAAGCGCGCGCGCCGCACGGCCATGTCCATGCGGGGCCGACGCATTCCCTACGACACCCATAGCCTGACTGACCGCTTCGATTACTTCGGGTCGCGCCGGAGAGGTCGCGTTATGATCCAGATATATGCGCTTGGTGCGGCTCACTCTGCCGCCTCCATTGTGGAGAACGGAACAGAATCATTCACGACATCCGCCAAAGTGATTGATGCCAAGAAGCTTTCAATATGATTTTCGAGAGCACCCCAAAGATTATGCGTCAGACAGCGATCTGTCTTGCCCGTACATCCGATGCGGTCTTGGGGCGTGCAGCCATGCGCTTTAATATCAATATCAACCGCGTGAATGATATGGTCGAGTGTCAATTGAGACGGGGGCCGCGTCAAAACATAACCGCCCTTCGCACCACGAACGCTTTTAACGAGGCCCGCACGGCGCAACTTTCCGAATAATTGCTCCAGAAAGGTCACAGAAATACCCTGCCGCTCTCCGATTTCAGGGAGAGTCGCCCGTGCGCCTTCGCCCAAAGCCGCCAAATCGGCCATGGCCATTACGGCATAACGTCCTTTTGCGGTGAGTTTCAAAGCGAATACGCCCTTTCTGAAGGTTTTACGTGCAATCTGTGGTGCGTCTTGTTAACAGGCGCACGAATTATTATTTCAAACGTTAATACAGGCGGGATGTATGTATCCCGACTAAATTAGTCAAGATTAGAATTCGGGTTTTCGGCGCGACATTTGCACCTTTTGTCAGAGACGAAAAACCCCATAAAAATGTGAGATTAAATGCCTGAAGTCATTTTTGCCGGTCCCGAAGGTCGTCTGGAAGGCCGTTATCACCCCTCCGATGATCCGCAAGCCCCTTGCGCACTGATTCTTTCCCCTCATCCCAAAGCAGGCGGACATATGGATCACCGTATCCCGGTTGCCATGTATGAGAGTTATAAACGCCGCGGCTTTTCCGTTTTACGGTTTAACTTTCGCGGTGTCGGGCGCTCTATGGGTGTTTACGATAATGGCCAAGGCGAACTGCAAGATGCCGCTTATGCGCTAGACTGGTTGCAGAGCTTCAACCAAAACGCGCCTTTCTCTTGGGTATCGGGTTATTCCTTCGGGGCTTGGATTGGCATGCAGCTTTTAATGCGTCGTCCAGAAGTCGCCGGATTCATTTCCATGTCTCTGCCCGTCAACACTTATGACTTTGCATTCCTCGCGCCTTGCCCGGCTTCAGGCTTGGTCACTTATGGTTCGCAGGACCCAATTGTTCCTGCCGATGATGTTGACCGTGTCGTCGACAAAATTCGCGTTCAAAAAGGTCATGTGATTGAAACTCACCGCGTTGAAGGGGCCGATCACTTCTATACCGACCATTTGGAAGAAACCTTGGACGTTATCGAAGATTATCTCGACGAAAATCTCGACCCGCGTTACTCACCACCCCGCGAAATGAGATATCTCGAAGGTTAAAGTTCAACCCCGCCTCGGCGGGTTTTCTTTTGGCGTTTCCAATATTGGAAGCCAACGAGATTCAAACAATTTAATGTTATAAACAACAGCATCCTCACTAACCCCGCTGCGCGGGGCCGCGTTCGGATGGATGGACACACCCTATCGGGTCGCGCGGATGATGGCGTCAATCCGTCTTTGCGCGATGGGGTGATAGCCTGCGCGCGCAGCGGTATAAACATGATCGGCCCAATCAGCTTTTCCGTTCTCTTCCAAAGCGGCATAGAGGCGGTAGATGAATTTGCCGCGCCCCACCGTCATAAGGAAGTTTTCCAACTCGGAATAAGCAGGCTGATAATCGCCTTTAATGGCTTGCATATACCATGCGAAGGCGGTTTCAGCATTTTGCGTGCCGGTCAGGCTGAATGTCTTATCCAACTGAGCATATTGTGCGTCGCTTAAAGCCGGAAGAGTATTGAGGAAGTGCAGCCATTCATGGGTCGACCAATTCGCGGCCGTGGATTGCAAATCATCAACATTACCGCCTTCGAACCAAGCTTGAGAGGCATTATCAACTTGCGCAAAAGCATCACTTTGCGGATTTCGCGCCGAATCTGGCAAACCGGCCTCAAAAACCCAAGCATTGATTTCCGCATCCGTCACAGCATCCGGATAATTAGACCGAAGATTGTTATTCAAATAGGTCAGGAAATCTTCGGTCGTGACACTTTGGAATGCGTTTTCATTAAACCATTTTTTCAGAAATGGATCGAAGGCTTCACGGCCAAAACGGTCTTCGAGGAAAAAGAGAAAGTTCGCTCCTTTTAAATAAGAGACGAGCGTAAAGGCTTCATCAGGATGGGCCATATCTGTGGGAAGTTTCAACCGCGTCAATTCGGGGCGTTTAGCCTCAGAAATCGCGCGCTTCAAACCCTGCATATCCAGCGCTTGTTCCATCACAGCACGACGTTCACCATAAAGGTCTTCCATGATACGATTTTCAACATAGGAGGTGAAACCTTCATTCAGCCACGCATCGATCCAACTGGCATTGGTGACCAGATTACCGGACCAGCTATGGGCCAATTCATGCGCCACCACATTGGTCAGGCTCTTATCCCCGGCGACCAAGGTCGGGGTCAGGAAAGACAAACGTGGATTTTCCATACCACCATAAGGAAAACTCGGCGGCAGAACGATGAGGTCATAACGTCCCCAACGATAAGGGCCGTAAAGGGCTTCATTGGCCTCTTCCATCTGCGGCGTTTCAGAAAACTCCTCAGCGGCCGCGTCCAAAATATACTTCTCGGCATAAACGCCAATCGTTTCGTTAATAGCCTCGAATTCAATGTCCCCCACGGCAATCGCGATGAGATAGGACGGAATGGGTTGCGGCATGTCGAATTTATACGACCCATCCGGCTCTTGGTCGCCTTGCGAGGCACTCATAAGCGGTCGCAGTCCTTCGGGGACACGCAAAGTGGCGCTGTAAGTATGACGCACGGCAGGTGTGTCCTGCAAAGGCGCAATTGTGCGGGCATTAATCGCTTGGGCTTGCGAGAAGAGGTAAGGCTTTTCTTTCCCCGCCGTTTGCTCAGGCGAAAGCCATTGCAGACCTTCGGCTTCGGGCGAAGTTTTGTAAGAGATACGGATTTGATCCGTGTCGTGATGAAGAGGAATGATAAGGGCAGACCCCAAAACATCATCATCAGGGCCGGTTACAAATTCGGCGTCGTCTTGCACTTTTCCCTTACTCAAACGTTCAACGCCACGAATGGTCAGATCTTTGGTATCCAATGTAAAGGAGTCGACACCGCTCTTAATGCGTTCAAAATCAATCGTCGCCACACCGTCGAGCACTTTATCTTCAAAATTGACATCCAGATTCAAATCCAGATGAGTGATCTGAAGCTCATCATAATTGGCATAGGTGAATTTATCATCTTTGGAGACCGGGCGCTTGGATGTAATGGGCTTATTAACCGCCTCATCTTTTGCAGGGGTTTCAGCACTATTACAGGCCGCCAGAACAGTCGTTGCGGCGAAAAGGCCGATAAAGACCGGTTTCATCAAGGACATAGTTTACTCCAAAGGATGGATTGAAAATTTGCGAAACGCTATCAGAACGGTTGAAAGCTTCAAGCCTTCACTGCTTTTGGTTGGTTCAACGCATGTATTTGCAGACCGCTTATCAGACGAGGTCCTGTCAGGGATAAGCAATTACGCCGCCTATTATGGGCTTCGGCACGCCCGTTGTCCCCGGGAAGCTAATCGGCAATCCTCTCAACGTTCTGACGGCCATGAACGCAAAGGCTTGGGCCTCCAACGCATCGCCATTCCAGCCGACGTCCTCGGCTTTCACCACGTTGGCGTCGATATGCATATCCAACATCCCCGTCAGGGCGGGATTGTGCCGCCCACCCCCGCAAACAATAACGGTGTCAGGACGGAAATTCTGCATGTCACGCGCAATGGATTGCGCGCAGAAACTTGCCAATGTTGCCGCACCATCGGCCACGTTCATATCCTTCATTTCGGGCAATACATCAAAATCATATCGGTCAGCCGAACGCGGCATGGGGCGTGTAAAAAAGTCCCTTCGCATCCAGCTTTCAATCCGCGCCAGATATACATCACCTTGTGTCGAATACTTCCCACTGGCGTCGAAAGCTTTGCCCGTTTTCAATTTCATCCAACTATCAAGCGGGCCATTACCCGGCCCGCAATCCGTGGCGACCAAGAGTGCGTCCGCATCGATCAAAGTCACATTGGACACGCCCCCAATATTCACGACGGCGATACGACCCGAGAGTTTGGAATAACGACACAGCGCCTGATGGTAAATCGGGGCCAAAGGCGCACCCTGCCCACCTGCCGCAACATCAGCCGTTCGGAAATCATAAACGCAAGGCACGCCAAATTTAGTTGCCAGAGCTTGACCATTTCCGAGTTGAAGGGTCTGCCCTTTGGCAGTTCCAATTGCGGGCTGATGAAACACGGTTTGTCCGTGATAGCCAATCACATCGATATCCGATTCCGATGTCGCAGATTTCGTCAAGAGGTCATCCACCGCCTCTTTATGCTTTATGTCAATAAATTCGGAGGCCTCTTGCAAGGAATTGGGTGGAGGCCCTTTAAATCGCCATGCCAGTGCGGTTTCTATGGCCGATTGTAAAATGTCGTTGCCTTGTTCAAATCCCAAACAGCTCGCAGGGCCAAAGCTAAATATGGTCTCGCCATCCGTCTCAATAATCGCGGCATCAACCCCATCAAGTGAGGTGCCGCTCATCAAACCCAATGCGGTATATCGTTTCTTTTCCATCACCTTTGCCTTTGACATGATTTACCCACTTGATAGAAGCCGCAAAGTTTAAAATTTACATCTGACGATAAGATTATGGCCAAGTATAAATCAGAGCTGATGAAAACCCTGACCGAACGTGGTTTTCTTTATCAGTGTACAGATGAAGCCGGTTTGGACAAGGCTGCGGCCAGCTCGGTCGTAACAGGCTATATCGGGTTTGATTGCACCGCACCGAGCCTGCATGTTGGCTCTCTGGTACAAATCATGATGCTGCGCCACCTGCAGAAATCTGGTGGGCGACCTATTGTTTTATTGGGTGGCGGGACGACAAAAATTGGCGATCCCTCCATGAAGGATAAAACACGACCCATCCTCACCAATGAACTGATTGAGACCAACAAGCAGGGCATTAAACAGGTTTTCTCAAAATTCATTGATTTTGACGGACCCAATGCCGCAATTTTAGCAGATAATGCCGATTGGCTGGATGCTTTGGGCTATATTGAATTTCTGCGCGAAGTCGGCCCGCAATTTACCATCAACCGCATGGTAACAATGGAGACAGCCAAGCGCCGTTTGGAAAATGAACTGCCCATGACATTTTTGGAGTTCAACTACCCGCTCCTGCAAAGTTATGATTTTGTCGAATTATTCCGCCGCCATGGCTGCACGCTGCAATTAGGCGGCTCTGATCAATGGGGTAATATCGTCACGGGTGTTGATTTGACACGCCGCCTTGAAGGTAAAGAGGTTTACGGTTTCACCACACCACTTATCACCACAGCCTCCGGTGGGAAAATGGGTAAGACTGTTGATGGGGCCGTTTGGTTGAATGGAGACCCCGCATTAAGCGCTGAACACGTCCGAAGCCCCTACGAATATTGGCAGTTTTGGAGAAACACCGAAGATGCGGATGTCGGGAAATTCCTACGTTTATTCACCGACCTCCCCTTGGAACGCATTGCGGAATTGGACGCGCTGGAAGGCTCAGACATTAATCAAGCCAAGATCGTTTTGGCAAATGAAGCCACCACACTTTTGCATGGTGCGGACGCCGCGAAAAAGGCAGAAGACACGGCTACGCAAACATTTCTCCAAGGCGGGACGGCCGAGGGTTTGCCAAGCGAAGACGTTTCAGCAGAGGAACTCAAAACACTGGGCATTTTAGCAGCCGCTGTAAAATTGGGATTAGCAGGATCTAATGGTGAAGCGCGACGTCACATCAAGGCCGGGGCTCTGAAATTGAATGATGAAAAAGTGACCACCCATGAGCACGTTTTATCTGCTGATGATGTTCAGGGCGGTGTTATCAAAATCTCTGTTGGTAAGAAAAAGCACGCCCTCTTGAAAGTGACCTAGCGAAGCGAGCTTTTACTCTTCTGTTTCAGATTCGGGGTTCTTTTCAGGATCTTGCTTGATGTTTTCCATGGACGGAATATCTTCGCGTTTTTTACGAAAAATGCCGCGCAAGAAACCCGGCGTCAGAGCCGAGAGTGGATTTACGGCGATTTGCGTCTCTGAAAACGGCCCTTCCACCGTGTAATTCAAAGCGAAAATACCTTCCCCTTCTTTCCCAACGACGATATCGCCCAATAACGGAACATCGCCTAGAAGCGAGTTCGCCGTGTAAGCAGGCACAAGAACGCCGTCGATATCCACTGTTTTATCCTGAAGGTTGATATTCCCTTCACCCGTCATCCCCAAAGCCGGGCCGTAGACACGTGCTTTTCGGAGGCTGATATTCCCGCCGAGGATTTGGAAGGGGGCATCAAATTTTTCAAAAGCCAAACCTTCACCACTCAGTGCATTAAACAATCCCGTTAATGAACCGAGCGAAAGTAATTGCGCCATGATGGGGGCCTCGGTCATTGTGAAATTATCAATGACAGCGTTGCCGACATAGGGGCCTTCCTCTCCGGCCAGTGGTAAAGTCCCAGTCAGAGAGAACTCACCACCTTGCAAACTTTCCAGTCCCAAAAACGCCTGTGCCGCTTTGGCCGCATTTGGAAGTTTTACATTCACTTGCCTCTGCGACGCACCCTCATCCGTCGTCATCGCTATTCGAACAGGGCCATCAGGAGAGATAGCGTTCAAGTCAAATTCCGTCACCGCAATGCCGTTATGGGCGAAGCGCATTTCGGCTTCATTCACGGCGAATTGAGGGTCGAGGACAAGCGTATCGACACTGGCATTCAGGGCGATAGGGACTTCGAAGGCAGAGGTTTGCGTATTAAGCGAGCGATCTATGAGGGACGATATATCAAGCTTTTGCCCCACCAAATTTGCAACAAAAGCGTCCCTTGTTTCATTGGGCTTTAAATTCAGCGTGGCATCAAGAACATCCCCAACCTTCACAGTTTCAAGATCTAAACTGTTTAAGGCAAAATCACTATTCAGCGATAAGCCCCCTGCCAAATTTAAGTTTGGTGCCACCAATTGGAAATTTTGTATTGTTGTTCCCGAATCTCCGCGAGTTAAAGAGGCAACAAGTTGCCCGCTTTCACCCACGGGCTTATTCCAATATTCGCCAAAGGTCATTTCCGCTTGTGTTAAGTCCGCTCTCAAGGTTGCGGAGTTCACATTAATACCCGATCCAAGGGCGCGGATATCAACACCGATATCACCATCAAAATATTGCCTGAACCCCAGCCCCATTTGATCATATATTTCAGAATTCATTCTGCCGTGGACATAATATTCTGTCGGCGTGGCCCCATTGTCGAAAGTTTCTTTCCATTCAAGATTGGCGCGCCACGGGCCGATATTCACAGGGCCATTCACAGAAAGGCTTTTTGAGTCCGCAATCATCTTTACATCGCCTTTATTGAGCTGATGTGGGCCGATTGAGAACGGGGCACTGACGTTCTGAAACTCTCCTTTGGCACTATAGCGAATGCGGCTTTGATCAAAAAACTCAAGCAAGGGTCGTGTAATCGTCAGTTGGACTTGTCCCTTGCCTTCAACTGTCGTGGGATCAACACCATATCTGTCGGCATAACGAAAGGGCTCTTGATTTATCAACGCCAATAGGTCGGACGCCTGTCCCATGGCATTGGCAGTGACCGTAAGGTCGCCGCCCTTGGGTCGCAAGCGTGGAATATCAACACGACTGGGAAGTAGTTGAACCGGACCGATAACACCCCGGTCGAGCGTGAAACTTAATGCGTTATCGCTAATCTTGGCCGTGCCCCATGCTTCTGTCATGGGCGTCATAGTGGAAATATACTGCACAGTTGAATTACGGACAGTGTAATCCATGTCCATTTTTTCTTCTGTGAACGCCCCTTCCTCGTTCAATCCATATTCCGTTGAAAAGGACAAGCTATCAACATCGCCGCTCAAAACAGAGCGTTTTAACCATCGTCTTGCACCATCAGCGAATTTGACAGGCCAGATCTGTAAAAGTTCTTCGGGGGTCAGCAATCCGGACATCACGCCGTCGGCCCTGATCGCTTCTACATCCGTGTTAACGGCATCCGCCCCGACAGCACCTTTAAAGAACAGTGTGCCTTCAAAACGGTGTGTGCCACGATCCAGTCGATATCGTTCAACAGATAATTCTCTTGAATCAACATCGAGTGTCCCTCGAAGATCCAAAGCGTCAAACTTCACAGCGTCGGCAAAAACAGGCGTCGCATCCCATCCAATATTATTAAAGTTCAAATCAAAGAGCGGAGAAGAGTTCACATCACCGTCATTAATGGCGTCTAATTCAGAGAGCGTGCCTTTGGCTGTAAAACTAACACGGTCAGAACGCAGATCGAATTGCTCAATCTGCATAATCGCATCACCCGCGTCCAATTTGGCTCGCGTTTTGAAAGCAGACAATTTGAAGGGATCTTGCCCGTCCAAAAGAGAAAAGTCACCGCTTCCTATACTTACATTCACATCGGCTTCTTTAAGCCCTGAACTACGAGAGAAGAGAAACCGGCCCGAAAGGCTAACGGGGGCATCCAAGCGGGTCAAGTCTGTATAACGTCCTTTTCGAGGGCCGAAGATATTGGGATTCAAGCCTTGAGCAGAATAGTCTACATCAAATTGATCGAACTGATTATCTGTCTTAACTGAAAGAAAGACGGGTATTTCTGCTTCAATGCGTTGGTTATCTAAATTAGCATTCACCTCAAAACTAAGTACATCACCCACATGTTCAAAACGCAAAGATGCATTGTTAAGTTCAACGTCTATTCCATTGGTTTTATTGATATAATAAGCTTTCGCATTTGTGACTTCGACATATTCAACGCCGTCAAAATCAAAACGCGCATCACGGGTGGGTGTTGCACGTCGTCCTTCCCAGAGAGGGCCTAAGCGTCCAAGGGTTTCGGGCGTGCCAAGACCAGCTTTAATCCGCCCTTCTTCATCTTCTGTCCAACTCACCACACCACCATTCAGAATAACGCGGCGTGGTATCATTTTGCCTTGGCGTACTTCTTTTAATGGAAAATAGCTTTGCAATTCCGCCAATGTCTGAACCGGATTACCGTCTTTATCTTTGACGGTGATATCCTGCCCCGAAAAAACAATATCATCTGTGGCGGGATACCAATCCAAACGCATTTTCGGAATATCAACACCAGCTCCTGTGACGACTTCCGAAAAAAATAATCCCACATTATTATTGGCTTGAGAAATATCGACGGATTGTTGCGTTAGCAAATAAGTTAAGGCGTAAAGCCAGATGACGGCCAGGCCCATTATGACCGTCGCAAACTCAGCGAATAAGCGCCAAGAACGATACCCAATTCGCTTCACCCAATAAAACAGGCGCTGTCCCGTCAATGCGGGTGAAGGTTTTGCACCTTCCGTGGAGGTAACTGTTGATTTTTCACTCATGGATGAACAGGCTCTAGCCTTCCCCAATCCTTATGGCTATGGGCGCGTATGTAATTGCACTGACTATAATATGGAGCATAAAATGAGCGACTTAACAATTGGTGATAAAGCCCCGGACTTTACCGTGGATGCCGATGGTGAAACATCCCTCTCTCTCAGCGATTTCAAGGGCAAAAATGTCGTTCTCTATTTTTACCCCAAAGATGACACTCCCGGATGTACGAAAGAAGCTATTGTTTTTTCAGAAATGAAAGAGGAATTTGATGCGGCCAATTGCGTCATTATCGGCGTTTCCAAGGACACGGTCGCTAAACATGACAAATTTATCGCCAAACATGACCTGAAAGTTCGGCTTGGTGCAGATACTGAGGGTGAAATCGTAGAAGCTTACGGCGTCTGGGTAGAGAAGAATATGTATGGTCGTAAGTATATAGGTATTGAGCGTGCCACATATTTAATCGACGCGAATCAAAAAATTGCCCAAATTTGGCGTAAAGTGCGCGTCAAAGGTCATGTCGAAGCCGTTTTGGACGCGGCAAAAGCCCTGTAACCAAAAGCCGTTACAGGAAAATTTGCGACCCCAGTTATGTCGATCCCTAAGTATGTCAATCATTGAACAAGCGATAGATGTTTTAAACACGGGAAACCCCATGGACAAAGCGTCGGCGGCCCTAAAAATGCGGTCTGATTGGCTTGAAGGCAGGCAAACCGTCATCCCAAGCGATGCAAAGCCGCCTGCGCAACCCAATCGCCCTAAAACGCCCATCCTTGTGCCACCCGGCGAAGTGCCAAGGCGGCGTTTGGGTTCGGTGGAAGGGCGTGGAGCTCTTCTTCATGCCGTCGCGCATATCGAACTCAACGCCATTGATCTGGCCGCTGATATGATCGCCCGTTTCACACAAAATGAACTGATCGAAGAAGAGGTGAAACGGTGCTTTGTCGAAGACTGGTCACGTGTCTGTGCAGAAGAAGCCAAACATTTCAGTCTTTTATCTGAACGACTTGCAGATATGGAACTCTCATATGGTGATTTTCCTGCTCATAACGGGTTATGGGAGGCCGCAGACTCAACTCGCCAAGATATTGCCGCTCGACTCGCAATCGCTCCCATGGTTCTTGAGGCCAGAGGTTTGGACGTTACCCCGCCCATGATTGAGAAATTGACGCGTCAGGGGGATGAACCAAGCGTAGCAATTTTGCGGATAATTTATGAAGAAGAAATCGGGCATGTAAAAATCGGCGCTAAATGGTTTCAATATGTTGCGAAGCAGCAAAAACAGGCCCCAAAAGCATATTTTCACAAACTCGTCGGCACGTATTTTGCAGGGAAGTTAAAACCGCCCTTTAATGTTCAGGCACGGACATTAGCGGGTCTGACGGAGGACTATTACCAACCATTATCGAATTCTTAACCATAAAGAGGCGAATACATCACAAGATTTAATGTTTTTCACATGTAAAACCGCTTGATGTGGATAAAGACTCTGTGGTCTAACGAAAGAAAAATCGAATGCGATTAGGGAACCATGATTAACGACGTTTTTACGGACACGCGACAGCGTTTCCTAAAACATTTTCCAGAACGTCAAATTTACCTCCGTTCAGGGGGTGAAGTAAAATATTATGTCCTTTCCACACGCGTACAAATTGCTTTTGTCTCCCTACTTACTTTTATGTCGCTTTGGTGTGTTCTCACCATCCTGAACCTCTTCGTGGGTTACCACCCTCTCCGCTCTCCGAGTGACGCGATGAAAGCACAGACAGCGGAATTGGAGCGTCTCCTCGCCAGTGAAAGTGCGAAACTTCTTAACGCAGAGCTTATGCTAAATGAACAGCGTCAGAGTTTCGAAACGATGGCTAAGAGCTTCGAAGAGAAGCATATGGCGATTTCACAGCTTGTCGAAACTAATGTGGCGGCTCCTCAAGCTGTTCTTCCGACAGTCTCTTATGCCTCCAACCGCGTTTTAATGTCTCCGGCAACTCGCGATGCAGCTCCTCGAACAGCCCGGACGACTGTTACATCTAATGCTCTTGCCGAAACGGGCTTAAGCATTGATCGCTCCCTTAACAATCTCGACAGAACTCAAAATAAGATATTGGCTTCCGCGGAACTAAAAACGCTTAACCGCATCGAAGCCAATCGCGCGATCATCCGGGCAACAAATATGCAGGTTGATACTGTGTTAGAGCGTGGCCCATTCGGCAAAGGTGGCCCGTACATTCCTCTGGATGGTCAAGAGGCAAGCTTGAAAGACGGTGAGTTTGGCCCACGTGTCTCCAGTATTCAAGCACGCCTAGCTGAGGCAGAAGCGCTTGATAATGCGCTCACTTCCCTACCATTGGGACATCCTGTCCTTGACGAAACTTATAAAACCAGTCGCTATGGCATGCGCCAAGACCCGTTCACAAAACGCCCTACCTTCCATGAGGGTTTGGACTTTGGCGGACGTAGTAATACACCGATTGGCGCAACGGCTGATGGCGTGGTCTCCTTTGTTGGCCGTAATGGCGGTTATGGACGCGTGGTTGAGATTGACCATGGCCACGGTTTCATTACACGATATGCTCATCTACGAAAAACTTATGTAAAACGTGGACAAGCGGTCAAAAAAGGCGATAAAATTGCGGGTATGGGGTCATCGGGTCGCAGTACAGCGACGCATCTCCATTATGAAATTCATTTTGACGACCGGGCTTATGATCCGGAAAAATTTTTAAAGGCTGGGCTTTATGTTCAACAAAACCAATAATACACAAGCATCAGAAGCACCGCGAAAGAGCGCGCCTCAGACACCAAGACCAACAAACTCCGTTCCGTCTATTCTCGCTAATGATTTGATCATCACAGGCGACATAAAGACAACAGGTGATGTCCAAATAGACGGTCGCTTGGATGGTAACATAAAAGCTGGTCGCGTGACGATTGGTGAAAAAGGTATCATTAACGGTAAAGTTATCGCCGAGACCGTCAGTGTGCGTGGCAAAGTGACCGGGAAGATTGACGCTCTGACAGTCGAACTCACCGATACAGCCAATGTTCAGGCCGATCTGGTTCAAGATAAATTAATGATTGCAAATGGCGCATTCTTTGACGGCAAATGCACCCGTAAGTCTCCTCCTGTAGCTGCTGTCAAAAAGGCGCCTGTTGCGGCGGTTCAATCAGCGAAAAAAGCCGGCTAGTCTCTTCTTAATTCGAAATTTAAACCGTCTCTCTGAGGCGGTTTTTTTATGCGCGTCTTTCCTAAGAATGTTAGAGTGAATCAAGAACGCAAAACCGTCTATTCATTCTCAGACGACACGCGTGCAGACAAAGCCGCCGCCATAAATGGATCGAGCTTACCGTCTAACACACCCGACGTATCTGACGTCTCGACACCGGTACGCAGGTCTTTAACCATCTGATAGGGCTGCAAAACGTAAGACCGGATTTGATGTCCCCATCCAATCTCTGTCTTATTGTCAGCTTCGGCCTGAGCAGCCGCTTCCCTCTCCTGCAATTCCTTTTCATAGAGCCGCGATCGAAGCATGTCCCAAGCCTGCGAACGGTTCTTATGCTGACTGCGGTCATTCTGGCACTGGACCACGATACCTGTGGGTTCGTGGGTGATACGAACGGCTGAATCAGTCTTATTGACGTGTTGTCCGCCTGCTCCTGACGCACGATATGTATCCACACGACAGTCAGACTCATTAATCTCAATTTCGATTGTATCGTCAATTTCAGGATAAACCCAAACCGAAGCGAAACTTGTGTGGCGACGCGCGGAGCTGTCAAAGGGTGAGATACGTACTAAACGGTGAACGCCTGATTCCGTTTTCAGCCATCCGAAGGCATTATGCCCTCTGACTTTGATTGTCGCCGATTTGATGCCTGCCCCATCGCCGTCTTCATGCTCGATGACATCCACTTTCATATCGCGAGAATTGGCCCAGCGTGTGTACATACGCAGAACCATTTCGGCCCAATCTTGCGCCTCAGTCCCGCCGGCTCCTGGATGGATTTCGACGAAACAGTCATTAGCATCAGCTTCGCCCGATAAGAGCGCTTCTAATTCAGCTTCGGCGGCTTTGGCTTTAACTTTTTCAAGCGCCTGAGACGCCGCATCCTGCATCTCTGTATCGTCATCCATTTCAGCAAGTTCTGCCAACTCTACATTATCGGATAAATCCGTTTCGAGCTTGGCAATCATCTCGAAAGCGCTCTCCAGATGGGAGCGCTCCTGCATCAATGTTTGGGCTTTTTGCGGGTCGTCCCAAAAACCGGGATCCTCTGCCATAGCATTAAGTTCAGCCAGACGATGCTCAGACGGCTCCCAGTCAAAGACGCCTCCTTAGCAGCTCAATAGACTGCTCAATTTCAGTTTTCAGTTGGGAAATATCAGCACGCATTGCCTTACCTTACACTAGTAGAGGCCATCATCAAGGACATCCGGTTCCGGCTCTTTTTTGACCGGCGGTGGAGTATTTTGTCCGTCCACATTTGGCGTCGGATTGTCAGGATTAGGCGTGGGGACCTCAGCTTGCTCCGCATCACTTCCTTCGGCTCCGTTTCCCTGTGTCCCGTTCTGCTCACTTGCTGGATTGGCTTCACTCTCTTCGGGTGAATCAAATTGATAGGCAGAGAGTGTATCGGTTCCGCTCCCAACTCGGATACTGGAGGAGAGGCCGCCAATACTAGGCTCATTACCGGGCTTGAATGCCTCCAGAATAAAGTTCGGTGCGCCAATATAGGAAGGTTCACCCGTATCGCGATTCACGGGCGAGAGGGTCACGCCTTCGGGAATACGGAAAGGCACAGGTGTCGTTCCCGCCAAGGCCTCACTCATAAAGCTTTTGACAATAGGAACAGCGGCAGAGCTTCCTGTTTCAAATCCCATTTGTTCTGGCGTATCAACGCCGACATAGACACCCACAACGAGGTCTGGCGAGAAACCCATAAACCAAGTATCGATTGAGTCGTTAGTAGTGCCTGTTTTACCACCGAGTGGACGCCCCAAACTGCGCAAAGAGGCACCTGTTCCATTCTCAACCGCGCCCTGCATCATATAAGTCACTTGATAGGCGGTGACGGGGTCAATCACCTGTTCCCGCAAATCAGGCATGACAGGAGGCGGACCTCCATTAAATTCTTCCTGTGTGCAGGCCTCGCAAACTTCATTGCCATGAACAAAGATTGTCTTGCCCTGCCCGTCTTGAACACGATCAAGAATGGTCGGCGTGACAGCTTTACCTCCATTGATCATTTGCGAATACGCCGTTGCCAATCTTAACAATGTCGTTTCACCAGCACCCAAAGCCCAAGCGAGTTCAGGTTGCGGGTCATCATAAATTCCGAAACGGCGGCTGAGGTTCATGATGGGGGCCATGCCTATATCATTCGCCAAACGAACCGTCATCGCATTTCGGGACTTTTCAATCCCCAAACGCAAGGTGCTTAGACCATAAAACCTTCCAGCATTGTAATTGGACGGCTTGTAAAAGCGTTCACATTCATCTTCTTCAACGAGCTCTTCTTCAACTGTCTCCGTATCACGATCTTCACTCGCATCTAGCAATTCCAAGGCACCTTGCTCGTTTTCTTCGCATTCAATATCCTGACGCTCGATGACAAACGGTGCATCCAACACTTGCGAAGCCGGTGTAAAGCCATTTTGCAAAGCGGCCGCATAGACAAAGGGCTTGAAAGAAGAGCCCGGCTGTCTTTCGGCTTGTGTCGCACGGTTAAACTGGCTTTGCTCGAAACTATAGCCACCAATCAACGCCAAGACGCGCCCCGTATGAGGATCCATAGCGATTAAACCGCCATTCGCTTTAGGCACTTGCCGCAGATTATAAAGATCTTTCTCAGCATCAGGCTCGGTATCGGTTTTCCGCTGCACCAAAATAATGTCGCCTGAATTAAGGACATCCGTGACCGCTTTGGGGGCGTCACCGACCTCTCCTTTCGGCAAAGCCTGACCCGCCCATGCAATATCTTCGATTATCAGACGGCCGCGTGTCTCGTCTTCGGGAATTTCCTCGCCTTCTGCCACTTCAGGCGGCGCAAATCCAAGCTCCGCTTCTTTCTCATTCACGTTCAGAACCGCCGCGATACGCCAAGGCTCAATATCTTTGGGCCCTTCAAATTCGGCAAGGCGCTTTTTCCAATCGCTCAGGCTGTCCCAATTCGCCAAAGGCCCACGATAGCCATGACGACGATCGAGCATTTCGAGGCCACGTCGTAAGGAACGGCGACCGTTAAGCTGCATTTTTGTGTCCAGTGTGGTCCGAATGGATAACCCGCCGGAGTAAAGCTCATCATAGCCATACATTTTGGAGATTTGCTTACGGGCTTCCTCAACGAAATATTCCGCCGCCAGATATTCTTCGCCTTCGAAACGGTCAGTGACGATAATATCCGTCTGTTTGGCAGCATCACCTTCGGCTTTTTCGGCATAGCCATCTTCGACCATACGATTGATGACATAGGCACGACGGTTCATTGCGCGCTCTTTTTTACGAGGATCAGACACTTGATAATTTGACGGAGCTTTCGGCAAAACAGCCAGATAAGCCATCTCCTCAAGCGACAAATCCTTCATAGGCTTACCGAAGTAATTCAGCGAAGCAGCCGCTACGCCATAAGCTCCGCGACCAAAATAGATGTCGTTCAAATAAAGCTCTAGGATTTTGTCTTTCCCCATCGCTTTTTCGATACGCCCGGCGATCACAATTTCTCGTATTTTGCGGTCAATATTACGCTGATCTCCGACAAGGAAATTCTTAGCGACTTGCTGAGTGAGCGTCGAGCCGCCTTCCAGACGACGACCATTCAGAACATGACCGATATTGGCCACCATTGCCCGGGCAAAGCCTTTTTCATCAAACCCGTCATGAGAATAAAAACGTTGATCTTCAGCAGCAACGAACGCGTGTTGTAATTTCAAAGGTACGGATTCGATTGGCACAAAAACCCGGGCTTCAGTTCTGAATTCACTGATAAGTTTGCCATCACCCGCATGAACACGTGACATAACCGGAGGGCGATATTCCTTCAAAACCTCCAATGTCGGGAGGTCTTTCGTCACGCGGATTACATAGACGAAGGCGAAAATGGCGAATAAAATAGCCGCTATCAGGCCAATACCAATCGTCCATTTCAGAATGCGCCAGATAAGCGGCCAACGGCTCGGCTTTGACGTGTCCGGAGATATATCTGCAGAAGATGTCATGTGTATCCGTCAATAAGTTGAATCGCGTTACACATACCTACAAATTGCGGCAAGAGTAAGACTTTATTCCATATGTCTGGAATGTGTTGAGCTAGCCTGCCATTTCGAAATATCGATCAATGGACCGCACAACAGACTGCATCAGTTTCAGACGATGAGACGACTTATTAAGTAGTTTTTCATCCTGAACATTCGACAAAAACCCGAGCTCCAACAGAACAGCGGGAACATCAGGCGCAAGCAAAACGAAATAGCCTGCGCGTCGGTGGGAATTACCGACCAAATCTGTCGTTTTTGCCAATTCTGTAATCAGTATGTCAGCGAAGAGCTCAGACTGGCTTTCCGTCTTGCGTTGCGCCAAATCCACCAGAATATCACCAACCGGATCGGATTGTTTGGACAGGTCAACATCCATCACCCAGTTTTGTGATTGACTGACAAGGCGTTTAGAGCGGTTTTTAGCGCGATCGGCTAGGGTATAAACGGAAGCTCCTTTAGCAGACTTATTTCCAGCACTATCTGCATGAATAGAGATAAAGAGATCGGCCCCGCCTTCCCGCGCCAATCGCAAACGTTTTTCATGGTCAAGATAAGTGTCTTTTGGGCGAGTCAAAACGACCTCATAACGCCCCGTTTTCTTCAAGAGACTTTTTAGCGTTGCGGCAGCCTTCGTCGTAATCACCTTTTCTTTCGTGCCTCGAATACCAATGGCCCCAGGATCGCGCCCTCCATGTCCCGCATCAATAAAAATGACAGGCTTGGTACGTTGTGGCGCTTTCAAATGCGGCGCCAAACGCGGAAAAGGCGTGTCTTCCGCAAAATATCGGGACTGCGCATAAAGCAGCAAGTCTTGACTTTGTTTATCAGTGGAATTGAGGGGAGCTGCCGCGAGGCCTTCTAAGTGATAATCAGGCAGGAATATCTTTGTCTCCAGATTCGTGGATGTCGAGGCAAAAGACTCAAACTGGAGTGCCAAAACAGCGAAAATGACTGCAATAAAGATTTTTGGCAAAGATTGCATGGCATTTATTGCTAAGATTAAGGTGAATAAAGTCTTACCTTGAGGTCAATTTCACTGTCAAACAAGCGGTTTGAGCACATGTTTGCTCAGAAGTAAGGTGAAACCGAAAAACATGCGGATGACTTCAATAAGTCTTTGCAAATAGAGCCCTTATAAGGCAAAGACAAATCAGATAAAAACGGCATCGACAAATCTGTCATAAGGTGCGCCCCTTGGACTCACCCGCTTTTGCCATCTTTATCTGCGCGGCCCGCATACATATGCGCTTCGCCGCGGTTACGAGAGTTTTGATGCACGCATTTAAGTCCTATATCACGCATTTTGTGCCCCATGATCCCTTCTCCGGAAGCTTTGGTCAGGCAAAAATGTCTATGCGCGCCGATACATATAATCCTATTCATTATTTGCTGCCCTCTTCGTCCGTTAACACCGGCAAAAGAAGAGTGAGGCGCAACGGAGTTACCCATGTCAAAGAAAATGCTTATCGACGCCTCCCACCCGGAGGAAACACGCGTCGTTATTGTCGATCACAATCGAGTTGAAGAGCTTGATTTTGAAAGCCGTAATAAACGGCAATTAAGAGGCAATTTATACCTCGCCCGCGTCACCCGCGTAGAACCTTCGCTTCAAGCTGCCTTCATCGAATATGGCGGTAATCGTCATGGTTTTCTGGCATTTTCCGAAATTCATCCGGATTACTACCAGATACCTTACGAAGACCGCATGGCGCTTTTGGAATCCGAGGAAGAAGAACTTGGCGCCGAAGCCGATCCGGAAGACGAGGAAGACACAGACGAGGATGAAGAACGGGACGAAAATGTCGACCCTGATGAAAACGATGCAGCAGATGAAAGTGATGCTGAGGTTGCCGACGAGCAAGCAAAGGTCGCCAGTACGCGGCGCAAGCGTATGTCTCGTCGCCGTTACAAAATTCAGGAAGTCATTAAGCGCGGTCAGATTTTACTTGTCCAAGCCGTAAAAGAAGAGCGTGGCAATAAAGGTGCGGCGATGACGACCTATCTGTCATTGGCTGGTCGCTATTGCGTTTTAATGCCCAACACACCGAGAGGCGGCGGCATTTCCCGCAAAATTTCTAATGGCTCGGACCGTAAACGCTTAAAGTCTGTTATGAGCGAGTTGGAAGTTCCACAAGGCATGGGCGTTATTGTACGCACAGCCGGAGCCAAACGCACAAAAGCCGAAATCAAACGTGATTATGAATATCTCTCTCGCCTCTGGGGTGAAATTCGCGAAACAACGCTAAAGTCTATCGCCCCTGCCCTCATTCATGAGGAAGGTAATTTGGTCAAACGCTCCATTCGCGACCTTTATAATAAAGATATTGATGAGGTTCTGGTGGAAGGAGACTCCGCGTATAAAACGGCTAAGTCCTTCATCAAAATGCTGATGCCGAGCCACGCAAAATTCGTCAAACAATACAAAGATGATATTCCGCTTTTCCTTCGCTACGGGGTCGAGCGACAAATCGAAAACAGCCTGTCGCCTCTGGTTCAACTTAAATCCGGCGGCTATCTCGTGATTCACCCAACGGAGGCGCTTGTCTCCGTGGATGTCAATTCAGGTCGTTCTACAAAAGAGCGTAATGTTGAGCGAACAGCTCTTAAAACTAATATTGAAGCCGCCGAGGAAGTCGCACGTCAAATGCGCTTGCGTGATTTAGCGGGTCTCATAGTAATTGATTTTATCGATATGGATGAAAACAAAAATAATCGTGCCGTCGAACGGAAAATGAAAGAAGCGCTTAGCCAAGACCGCGCGCGCATTCAAACAAGCCGTATTTCTCAATTTGGTCTTATGGAAATTTCACGTCAACGTCGCCGCCGCAGCCTTTTAGAAGGCTCAACGACTAGCTGTCCACATTGTGCCGGAGTGGGTCGTAAGCGCACAATTGAGAGTAGCGCACTCGCCGCCATTCGGGCTGTCGAGGAAACCGCCGTGCGAGGTGAAGCGGAACGTATTCGCTTGAAAGTGTCTCCTGATGTGGCGTTCTACCTCATTAATGAGAAACGTGACCTACTGACCCTCGTTGACAAAAACGCAGGTGTGTTCACCGAAGTTGCAGCAGATGAAGACCTCATCCGCCCTGATTATGAAATCGAAATTTTAGAATCCAAAAATCGTAAAGGGCCGGATCCGTTAGAAGAAATCGAAAAAGAGTTTCGTCGTCAAAAGCAAAAAGCACAAAACTCCAAGAATAAAAAGAAGCCTCAAGAAAAACACGAAGACGAGTCACAGGATGAGTCTGCATCTGATAATGAGGTCGCTTCCGACGATACAGAGAATGAGAAAACGACGAAACGACGGGGTCGACGGGGTCGACGGGGCGGTCGTGGTCGCTCACGCAATCGCAATGACAATGATAATACCGATGATCAATCTTCGGATGAGCAAAAAGAAACGGAAAATCACGACGATGAAAACACGTCGGAGACGTCATCCGAAGAAAAACCAGTAAAGGCTTCTAGATCCCGTCGCAGACGTAAAGCGCCAAACCGGGGTGAAAATTCTGGCGCTGCTGAAACGCATAAGGTAGGATCAGGCGAAGTCAGCTTGGAAGAACAAGACAAAAGCTCTGAGGAAAAGTCTGAGGCGACAGCAAAGTCGCGCTCAACCCGTCGCCGTGCGGCACCTGCCAAAAAGGTGAAAACTGACGACGCAACCGCCGATAAGGCCGAAACGAAGACACGTTCACGGCGTAAGAAAAAAACTGATGAAGACGTCAGTGAAGCTGCCGGAGGGGAACAGGATGAAAATCCATCCGGGACACCGCAGTCGACAGGGCGGCGAAAGGCTCCAACCCGCAGAAAAGCACCTGCGCGGGCCAAAAATGAAGCGGAAAGCGATGCAGATGACGCTGCAAAACCAAAACGCCGCAGACGGGCTGCCGCGAAAACAACTACGCAAAAGGCAGAGGTGACAGAGACAGCAGAAACCTCAGACAAGGCTCCTGCCAAACCGTCGACTTCATCGCGACGTCGCAAAGCGCCGGCCAAGAAAACGTCTACGGAAAAGGCTTCCCCAAAGAAAGCTTCCGCGAAGAAAGTGGCGTCTAGCTCGGCGAAAACCGAAACTGAGGAAAGCCCACCGAAACCAACGAGACGTCGGAAAGCGGCTCCTAAAAAAGCTGCGGTGAGTGAGGACGCCACAACAAAAGCGGCGTCTACTCGCACTCGTAAAGCACCTACGCGTAGAAAGGCTCCTGCGAAAGCTGCAACTAAAACGACGACGAAAGCTAAGTCCGTGGCAAAAGCGAAATCTGCTACAAAAGCAAAAGCTGAACCTGTTCAGGAAAAAGCAGAAACAAAGCCTCGGACAACGCGCAAAGCCGCTCCAAAAAAACCTTCAGCCAAAAAAGCGGATAGCGAGACGGAAAAACCGAAGACGACGTCTCGTCGTCGCGCGGCTCCAGCAAAGCCTAAAGCGCCCGCAGAAGCCAAATCCCTAGCCAAGCCTAAAGCACAGCCGAAGCCTCAGTCCTCAAAAACCGAGGAAAAAGCCGAAACCCCTGCGGAGAAAGCTTCTGAGGCGAGCGATGCAAAAAAGCCGACTAAGAAGAAACGCGCTTGGTGGAATTTGGGGAAGTCCTAGCAAACAATCTTATCTATATTCGAACCGCCTCTTCCTGAGAGGCGGTTCACAAATCTGAAGCCCAGATGAATAACTGATGTTTCACCTCTTTGTTACGCCTGCGTAACTTGACCCTTTCGCTTTGTTTTGGGACTGTGTTGAAAATTTTAGGATGATTTTGTGTCGACCAAAACATTATTTCGTAATCTGATAATCAGCACGGTCGCTGTTAGCGCCATCGCACTTTCATCTGTGCAGGCTCAGGCGCAATCTCTCTTGCGTGATACGGAAATTGAAGAAACGCTGGAGGAATTTACGGTTCCCATCCTTCGTGCAGCGGGCCTGACACCAAAATCTGTAGATCTTTATCTGGTGAACGACCCTTCTCTCAATGCTTTCGTGACCCGTGGGCAAAATATTTTCCTCCATAGCGGCCTAATTTTGGAAGCTAAGACGCCGAACGAGTTAAAGGGCGTTATTGCCCATGAGGCGGGCCATATTGTTGGCGGCCATATTGTACGGTCTGATTACGGCAACCGTAGCGCTTATGGCTCGATGTTGATTGCTGCCGGATTGGGTTTGGCCGCTATTTTGGCGGGTGAAGGCTCTGCCGGCGCGCTCATTCTGGGTGGTTCGACACAGTTCGGGGCATTAGAATCTCTCGCTTATTCACGCGTCAACGAATCGTCCGCCGACCAATATGCAGTGAATTTCCTCGATAGGACCGGACAATCCAGTGCCGGTTTAATCGCTTTTTTCGAGAAATTCCGCGCGCAAGAAGTCCTTTCCCAAGCCCGACGCTATCCTTACTTCCGCAGTCATCCTCTCTCCGCAGACCGGATTGATGCCCTGCGCGAACGGACAGCGGAAAGTCCATATGTTGACGTCAAAGACCCGCCCGATGATATTCATCGACATGAAATGATGAAGGCAAAGTTACGCGGCTTTTTAGAAGGCCCTCAACTTGTTTTCTCTCGCTATCCCCAAGCGGACCAAAGCCAATATGCGCGCTATGCGCGGTCGGTCGCCCATTTCCGCTCAGCGGATCTAAAAAATGCTTTGAAAGAGCTACAAACCCTGATCGATGAAGAGCCTGAGAACGCCTATTTCCATGAATTACAGGCCCAAATTCTTTATGAAAGCGGGCAACGGGAAGCGGCTCTACCGCCTGCCCGCAAAGCTCTATCCCTCATGCCCGATGCCCCCCTTCTTAAAATGGCCTTGGCCCAATCATTGATCGAAACCCGTGAACCCGTACAAATGCAGGAAGCCGTTGATTTGCTAAAGTCCGCTCTGCAAACGGAACGCGATAATAGCTATTCTTGGTATTTATTATCAGTGGCCTATGGTCATCAAGGTAAGGAGGCGCTGGCCAAATATGCCAGTGCGGAGCGTTTTTATGCGCTCGGTGATATTCAGCGCGCCCGCTCATTTGCGCAACGTGCGCAAGAGGATTTACCGCGCAATGAACCTCAATGGCGTCGTGCTTCAGATATTGTCGTCGTCGCAGATGCTCAACTTGCCAAGAGCCGCAATCAAAGACGGCGACCAAAGCCTCTGACCATCACGCATTCACACAATCGTGACGCCCGTTAAAACCGTATCCTCTATTATATAAAAGACTTATTCAGTTTTCGCTGATAAAGCGCTCCGATAGATTGACGTCAAAAGGCTTTCCTCATGAAACACCTCCTCATCACCTTGTCCGCTATTGCTTTAACAACCTCTTTGAGCGCGTGCGCTGAAGCGGGTCAAAGTCGCGGCCCTGATATGAAAAAGGCCGATGTTGAACGCATCATCAAAGATTACCTGATGGAAAATCCGGAAATTGTTCGGGACGCTCTCATCGAGCTTGAGGCCAAATCAGAACGTCAGGCTATTCAAGCAAATTCCGACGAGCTCTTTAATGACCCGCGTGATGTCGTCATCGGGCCGGACAATGCGAAAGTCACGATTGTCGAGTTTTTTGATTATAATTGCGGCTTCTGTAAAAGAACGACGGATTGGGTCAAAAATGTCATGGAAGAACACCCAGATGATGTGAAAATCATCTTCAAAGAATTGCCTGTTCTGGATCGTCGGACCCGCACATCCCGCAATGCAGCTAAGGCGGCGCTCGCGGCAGCCCGTCAGGGTAAATACACAACCGTTCATTTCGCCCTTATGAAAGAACGTGTTCTGACGGATGATCGTGTCAGAGAAATCGTTAAAGATGCGGGCCTGGATATGGCCAAATTTGACGCAGATATGAAAGATGTCGCTCTGGAGCGTCATATCGAGGATAATTTCGAACTTTCAGGTCGCCTGCCCCAACTTACAGGGACGCCGTTCTTCCTTGTTAATGAAGACTATGTCTCTGGCGCGGATACCGAGCGGCTGGACGAATTGCTTAAAGCCGCTCTGCGGAGTTAATCACCTCATATTTTGGTTAAGTCCTCTCCTGATTAGTCATTCGAAATGAGAACAAATCATAAACATTTATTGACAAATCAGGTATAATCTGGCTCTATTCTACTGAATCGGAGTCCCCAATGCCCAAACCTTCAACACAATTTGTTTGTCAATCTTGCGGCACAGTCCATGGAAAATGGGCCGGGCGTTGTGATGCTTGCGGAGAATGGAATACGCTGGTTGAAGAAATAACAGCGCAGAATGAGCGCCCTGCGCATAAGCGTCGAAAGGGTCGCTCAATAGATTTCGTTGATCTCGGCGGAGAAAGTCGCGATGTCCCTCGCCTTAAAACCGGCATTGGTGAGTTGGACCGGGTGACAGGCGGCGGGCTTGTTGCAGGCTCTGCCCTTTTGGTTGGCGGTGATCCGGGTATTGGCAAATCAACTCTGCTCCTGCAGGCCGTCGGACGATTGGCAAAATCAGGCGTTAAAACAGCTTACGTCTCAGGCGAAGAATCAGTCGATCAAGTTCGTCGCCGCGCAAAACGTTTGGGGCTTGCGGACAACCCTGTTTCCTTAGCGGCGGAAACATCACTTGGGCCGATTATTGACGGTCTAATGGCGGAAAAGCCTGACGTTGTTATTATCGATTCCATTCAAACACTTTGGTCGGATCAGCTTGGAGCGGCACCGGGCACAGTCGCTCAAGTCAGGGCGTGTGCGCAGGAGTTAACCCGATTTGCCAAGAAAAGAGGCACCTGTGTCATCATTGTCGGGCATGTCACCAAGGACGGACAAATTGCCGGCCCCCGCGTCGTCGAGCATATGGTTGATGCCGTTTTATATTTCGAAGGCGATCGCGCTCATCAATTCCGAATCTTACGGGCGCATAAAAATCGTTTTGGCCCAACGGATGAAATCGGGGTCTTTGAAATGCGTGAAATCGGCTTATCCGAGGTTCCTAACCCTTCAGCTCTCTTTCTTGATGGCCGTGGCGACCTCTCCAGTGGTGCGGCTGTCTTTGCAGGATTGGAAGGCACCCGTCCGGTCTTAACTGAAATCCAAGCTCTCGTAGCTCCCGCAGCTTTCGGCACACCCCGACGGGCGGTTGTGGGGTGGGATAATGGACGCCTTGCCATGGTCTTGGCCGTGTTGGAGGCACGGTGCGGGGTCAGTTTCGCCGGTAAGGATGTTTACCTCAATGTCGCGGGGGGATTGCGAATCAACGAACCTGCCGCCGACCTTGCTGTCGCGGCGGCTCTGGTTTCTTCTGCTTTCGATATGCCCCTGCCTTCCGATACAGTTGTCTTCGGCGAAATCAGTCTTTCCGGCGATGTGAGGGCCGTGGGACGCTCTGATGCACGGCTAAAAGAAGCCGCTAAACTGGGCTTTAAACGCGCCATCGCGCCCCGTCCCGTCAAACGCACAGATAAGAACACGTCTCATATCAACGACTCCACACCTCTGCCAATTATTGCAATCAAGGCTTTGCCCGACCTCGTTCGCCGTGTAGAAGCGAGCGCAGAAGCGGGACCAGACTGGGAAAGTAACTGGGCCGCATGATGTAAAGGTGACATCCGCGCATGAGTATTGGTTCCCTGACTTTCAACGGATTTGATGTCGTTGTTCTTCTCATTCTCTTGATCTCACTGATCATTGCCGTACAACGTGGCTTTCTTCGCGAGGTTATGTCACTCTTATCCTTGGTTATTGCCGGTATTATCGCCCTCTTCGTCTGGGGTAAATTTCGCTACTCCGCGCAGGATTTCATTTCGCCCTCATGGTTGGCAGATGTGGCCCTAGGCGCGGGGACATTCACTCTCGTTTACCTCATCGGCGTTTTCATCCTCACAAAGATATTTGGTAAGCTTGAAGCCCCTTCCACAAAGTTCCTGAATCGCGCTTTAGGCGCGGCATTCGGTGTTTTTCGCGGGCTAATTATCGCCTCACTGATTGTTTTGGTTCTCACCTCTTCGAACCGTAGTAGTTTGGAAGCGCAAGAAACGCGATCGAGATTGGAGCAGCGTGGTTTATATGAAGAATTCAAATCGACCTATCCAAAATCATTCCAAGAGCAAATGGCTAAGGGCGTGACTCCTCCGCCTGAATATCTAGCCAATTCGACCTTCTACCCTTTGCTTAACACTATCGGCAATATGATTATGAAGTTACCCTTTGCTGAAATGCGATCTTATGCAGACCGGATTAAAACCGGAGACATTGATGGTATTCGTCGGGAGATTATACAATGAGCGACTACGAAGTTGATCCGGCCCTCGATCCGAGTTGTGCATTTGATCCTTCCGAGGATAAAATCCGCGAGGAATGCGGCGTGTTCGGTATTTTCGGTATGGATAATGCCGCTTCATTGACGGCTTTGGGCCTTCACGCCCTGCAGCATCGCGGACAGGAAGCTTGCGGCATTGCCAGCTCGGACGGTGCGCGTTTCCACACGGAACGTCATCTTGGCTTAGTCGGCGATAACTTTACGGGGGAAGACCCCTCTGACCGCCTGCCCGGACATATCTCAATCGGTCATAATCGCTATTCTACTGCGGGGCAGACCGTATTGCGGAATGTCCAACCTCTTTTTTCTGAACTACACACAGGCGGCTTTGCCCTCGCGCATAATGGCCACATCACAAATGCCTACACCATCCGCGAACAGTTGGTTGAAAAAGGCGCGTTGTTCCAGTCCACCTCTGATACCGAAGTGGTCATTCATCTGATCGCACGCGCGAAAAAAGGCGAGTTTATTGACCGCTTCGTCAATGCCATTCGTCAAGTTGACGGTGGCTATGCCTTTATCGGCATGACAAAAGATATGCTGCTTGGCGCAAGAGACCGCTTTGGCATTCGCCCTCTGCTGATCGGGCGTTTGGGTGACAGTTATATTCTGGCCTCTGAAACATGTGCCTTTGATATGATTGGGGCCACATTTATCCGCGAAGTCGAAGCCGGTGAAGTCGTTGTGATTAACGCTGATGGTATCCGGTCTTTCACGGCTTTCCCAAATGCACATTCACGTCCCTGTATTTTCGAGTTTGTCTATTTCGCCCGTCCCGACAGTGTGGTCGGCGGAAAGAGCGTTTACGAAGTCCGAAAACGTATGGGCCAAAGGTTAGCACAGGAAACGCCAGCTGATGTCGATGTCATCATCCCTGTTCCTGATAGTGGCGTACCGGCTGCTCTGGGCTTTTCGCAAGAAACGGGCATTCCCTTTGAACTGGGAATCATCCGCAACCACTATGTCGGGCGAACCTTTATCCAACCGACACAACAAATCCGCGATATGGGCGTGCGTTTAAAACACTCTGCCAACCGCGCCATGATTGAAGGCAAACGGGTCTTATTGGTTGACGATTCTATCGTCCGCGGAACAACTTCAACAAAAATCGTGCGCATGATTAAAGCGGCAGGCGCGAAAGAAGTTCATTTCAGATCTGCTTCGCCGCCCATAAAACATCCTGATCATTACGGCATCGACATGCCCTCTAAAGATAAGCTGATTGCAGCCAATTATGATCTGAAAGCGATGACTGAAATGCTCGAAGTTGATAGTCTTGGTTTCCTTTCCGTTGAAGGGCTTTATTGGGCCATGGGAGAAGAAAAGCGCTTGGCCGATGCGCCGCAATTCACAGATCATTGTTTCACCGGTGATTATCCGACACCGCTGATTGACCGTGACAGAGACGCCAGCGGACAAAGCAAACAACTCTCCTTCCTCGTTGAAGTGGCGTAATTCCCCTTTCAGAAACAGGCAAAGCTATGTCTCTTCCTCTTAACGGACGCGTGACCCTTGTAACGGGGGCCTCTCGCGGTATTGGCTATCAGGCCGCCTTGGCCTTGGCGGAAGCCGGCTCCGATATTATCGCCCTCGCCCGCACACAGGGTGGGCTAGAAGCTCTGGATGACGCCGTGAAAGATAAAGGGCGGAACTGCACCATTGTGCCAATGGATCTTACGCAAATGGATGGAATTGACCGTCTGGGCGCTATCATTAATGAGCGCTGGGGACGCTTGGACGGATTGCTCGCCAATGCCGGAATGTTGGGAGATATCACACCCGTTCCGCATTTAGACCCCAAAACATGGGACAAACTCATAGCCGTGAATTTGACGGCTAATTTTCGTCTCATCCGTTCGCTTGATTCCCTATTGCGTGCATCTGATGCCGGGCGGGCCTTGTTTCTAACCTCTGGCGTTGCCACGTCTCGCCGCGCTTATTGGGGGGCGTATGCCGCGACAAAAGCCGGGTTAGAGGCTCTCGTTCAAAGCTACGCCAAAGAAGCGGAAGTCACGAAGCTGAAAGTCAATCTGCTGAATCCAGGAGCGACACGCACAGCCATGCGCGCCAAAGCTATGCCCGGAGAAGCCCCGGAAACTCTGCCTCATCCGTCGGACTTGGCCCCACTGATTGTCGACATGCTTTCACCTTCTTATGAAAAAACAGACCAGATCATAAGCTATCGCGACACAATTTAGGCCCGTGAAGCCCCCCTTAGTCATTCGTCAGGACAACGCGGTAACGCGCTTTGCCGCTCTTGAGGTGATCAATAGCGTCATTAATGTCTGACATTGGAAAATATTCGACCATAGGCTTAATATCATGTCGGGTACAAAATTCCAACATTCGGGCAACCATATCGGGTGATCCCGTATCCGACCCACCGACAGACTTACCCCCAGAAATCAGAGAAAAGGCCGGAATGCCCATAGGCTTATCGACGGCCCCGACTGTGATAAGTTGCCCATCTGAGCGCAGTGTCGAAAGATAAGTCGGCCAGTCCAAATTCACATTTACGGTTGAAAGAATGAAATCAAACTTACCATGCAAAGCTTTCATGGCGTCGGCGTCACGACTATTGGCGATGTGATGCGCGCCCAACTCACGGAGCTCATCCGCCTTATCCATGGAAGAAGTAAAAGCCGTCACTTCACACCCCCAAGCGCGCGCAAATTGAACGGCCAAATGCCCTAACCCGCCAATACCGATAACGGCGACTCGGTCTGTTGGCTTTAAGTCATAATCCATAAGCGGGGCGAACACCGTAATACCCCCACAAAAAAGCGGCCCGGCGGACTTTGCATCCATGCCTTCCGGCAGCGGGACGGCCCAAATATCCTGCACATAAATGCGGTCGGCAAAGCCACCGCGTGACATAATTGTCGGCATCCCTGTCATACAACGCTGCTGTGAGCCTGACAGGCAGGGTGAACAATGACGGCAGGATTTTGATGTCCATCCAATACCGACCGTTTGACCGACTTTCAGATGTTTGACGCTGTCTCCGAGACGCGAAATCGTGCCGATGGCTTCATGGCCCGGCACTAATGGGTAACGGCTCATGCCCCAATCATTATTGATCATCGACACATCTGAATGACACAAACCACAGGCAGAGATTTCAACCTCGACATGATCAGCCGGCAAAGCACCGGGGTCATAAGAAAAAGGTTTCAGTTTGGCTCCGGCGTCTTCCGCAGCATAGGCCTTAAATTCAGACATAGTGTTCCTGTTAAATCAGAGTTTATGAGTTCGTGGTCCAATCGGAAGGATCAAATATAAATAATCCATCAAGAGGCTCGCCTAAGACATGCGCGATACGAAAGGCCAGTTCAAGGGAGGGTGCATATTTTTCAGCCTCTACGGCAATGATCGTTTGCCGCGTCGCACCGACACGCTTGGCGAGTTCAGCCTGAGATAAATCGGCCAAGACCCGCGCGCGCCTGATATGGTTGGTGATTTTGGATTTCTTTCCGCCCATATCAACCTCGATACGCCCAAAGAATTGTCCCGTGGCGATAGAGATCCGCGATATAGCTGAGTATACAAAGCGCAAACACCATTTCAGCTGGTTCAATAACAGAGACAGGGCCTTGATACGTCTCACCGACAATATATTGCAGGATCAAAGTGATCAGAATAATCGCAATACCCGCCTGTAAAATACCGTAACCCGCATGAGAGCCTTTTCTGGCAATTTCAACGTCGCGTTCGTCTTCTTGAAATTCTGACTTCCGCTTTCTGACATCAAAAACTGCCGCAATGGTGCCGTGTACGATAGCCGTCACGATTATAAATTTGATGAATAATATACCCATTTCTTTCGGCTCAAAGCTATCTGGGTGCAGGCCAAAACCGCCCGTCATCGCTTTCCAAAACCAGATAAATACAGCGCCATCGGCCAAGAACGTAATCCAGCTCTTACGTTCCGGCTCGCTCATATCTTCAAGACGCGTCATTACGCATCTCCAATAGCTGACATATTGCGATATCCCGCAATTTGTAGGGCATATTCAATGATCTGACTAAACACTAAACAGGCCATGATGACGTGAAACAATAAAAAGGCATGTGTGTTTAAGACGAAGGCTATTAATGTCATAAGTAAAAACAAAGCGAGAAGGTTACCCGACATATAACCCGCTTTATAACGGATCATGTCGTCCCGTTCATCATCAGGGTCGTTCGCTGTCTCACGCTTTATGATTGCCGCGATGATATGAGTGGGCACTGACAGAAGAATCATAATCACCGTCAGAACAACAAAAGGCACGAAGGGGACAATCCACTCCCCTGTCGTTGTGCGGTACCATATACATATCGCGGCATAGGCTCCGCCGGCCAATAGGGTGATACCCATCATTATCCACGCGGATAGCTCCTTGAAGGATATAGTCTTCAACATAACCCTCTCCCTTTCATGTCTGATATAGTTTACATAATGTAATATATTTTTTACATACAAGGAAGAATAGAAATGTAAAGTATTTTTTACAATACAAAGATCTTTTCCGGGATTTTTCTTTTCATGGCGCTAAAAAGCGAGGTAGTGAGGATGCGGCCCATTCGCGTGACCCGGTAGGGTCTGCCGACCGTAGGTCGGAACGCGCGGATGCTGTTCCCGTAATATCCCAAGCCTCTCGACAGTAGGAGATGGATTGCCGTGTCGAGCACGGCAATGACGGGTTGTTGGGGTAGTTTGTGTTACGTCTTCATATCGCTTGCTTTGTCTCTCATTGCTTTCGTTGTTATCTTTCTGTGTTTCGTTTGGTTCGTTTCAGTCTTCGAAAAAAAGTGGGCGTCTGCGGGGTTGTGAGGATGTTGGCGGTAAACCACGGATAGCTAAAAGGTGTTTTCACATCCACACAAAG
>CAZEFT010000017.1:0-57392 GCA_964511495.1 uncultured Algimonas sp.
GTCATCTTTCACGCCAATCCAACGTACGATTAGGCCCGTCGTGAAAGAACAAACTGACTATACCGCACATTCAGCATGTGGGGATCATTCTCTTGAATTTCTCACAAGAGACTGAATTCATTGAGGGTTTCAAAACGCTAACCGAGGATTATTCTGTTTTGGGGGCAAGGCGGACATTGGAGGATACAGTTTGAGTATTGTCAATTATGAACGTTTATTGATAAGGAACTATGTATGAGGCTCATAACACTTGTTTGTTTGGCGATTTCTCTCGGTGCCAATGATATCAGCTACGCTGAAGAAAATGTAGGAAGAAAATCTGCAATAGAAATTCAAAATCAACAAAAAGTTTTCGTTTCTAACTTCATCAAAGCAGTGCCCTCACGTGGGACACGTAAACAGCGTAGACATGCCGCCGCGTTCCTGATTAAGGAACTTGAGGAAGCCGGTTTACCTGTCGAACGCCATTCCTATGAATATCCAAACATTCATTTCCTACTGGATATATTTGTTCCACCCTTTAGGGGACAAAATATCATATTGCCCATCGCGGCAACTCGACCATCTGATAAATACATTGTCGTGGGAGCACATTATGACAGCGTCTTGAATAGCCCTGGGGCAGATGACAACGCATCAGGTGTCGCAATTTTGATCTCGCTAGCACAAGCTTTGTCGACATTAGAAGTTCGAGACGTAAATTTCTTAATCGTGTTTTTTGATCACGAGGAAGATGGCAGTGCGGGCAGTAAGGCCTATCTAAGAGATCTACAGAAAGAAGGAAAATCAATCATATCTATGCATAATATAGATATGATTGGCTGGGATAATGACAAAGACAAAACGATAGATGCAGAGTTTCCGTCAAATGAGATGGAAGAAATTTATAGGGTAGCGGCCTCTAAGCGAGGCGTAGAGATAAACCGTGTTTCTTATAATTCTTCGGATCACATACCTTTTCGAGAAGCTGGTATTGAAACGGTTTGTTTGTCGGAGGAGATTTTCAACGGAGACACAACACCTCACTATCACAAAAGCTCGGATACAGCAGAGACTGTGAACTTTGAGTATATGGCGTCTACGACCCTTGTTGTGACTGATGTCATGAAAAAACTGGCGAGGCGAAATTGAACCAACGGGCAAAAACACCCAGGGTCATAACGAGTACTATTCTGCTTTTTGGGCTCTTGTTTTTCATAGTACGAGGTATTCAGTTTGTATTTATTGAATCATATGCCCCTCTAATCCTGTCTGGAGTCTTACTAATTTTGGCAGCAGTTTATTTTTCCTTTAATGGAAAGGTTAGCAGAATAGCAATCAAAGCTTTTGGACTCATATTGATACTCTACAGTGTAATCAAAATTCTTCTTGGGCTGTTGTTAAAAATTGCCCCGGTTGACTCGATGCATGCCAGCGAAAGCACATCTATTTTCTATTTTTTAGTTTCCATTCTAGTACTCTTTGTCGGTTATTATCTTTTTAGAGCTCCAATTGTAGTCAGTGAAAAAAGTTTTCAGTAATAAGTTTTCGTCCGCTATGGGGATAAACTACTCACCACCACCTTTACGGAACAAATAATGTGAATGATGCCATCTGCTTGCCTTAATTGCTCCTACCTTAAAGTAACCCACGAAAGCCTCGCCTCGCTCGCCAAGGCATCCCTCTACTCCTCACTCAAACCTTCTTCCTCTTCTTCCGGTTCGGGTTTGGGGAGATATTTAATGCGGGCTTCTTTTTCGAGGCCGCCGAGGAAGCTCATAAAGCCCGAGATCGCTTTGCCCGCAGCGAGATCGTCAAGCTCTTCTGAGGCTTCGACATCTTCGCGGATTTGATCGGCCATACGTTGCGAAATATTGCTAAAGAAAAATTCCGTGACAGGTTGAGAGTCTCGCCCTGCGGCTTTGAGCATTTTGATGAGGTCGGGTTTATTATAATCTTTGAAAATCAGGCTGATGGCACTGGTCGGTAGGCGAACAGGAAGGTCGTCAAAGGTGAGCATTTCATCACGAATTTTCAGCGCACGCCCTTTATCCACTTTGGCAATATTTTCCAAAATCCGTTCGCGACGATCCCGATCAAGGCTCGACATGAGATCGGCGACATAGGCGATAGACTCACTCCCGCCGCCCATTTTTTCGTCGTCTTCGAGAAATTCGGTGCGAACAAAATTTTCAATTGCTTTGGCCACAAAGGGGGCGACTTTGCGTTCATCGGAGAGCAGACGCATATAATCAATCGTGTTCTCTTCGGGGAGTTCTGCGAGAATTTCCGTCACCTTATCATTGGATAATTTGGACAGGACAAAGGCCGAGACCTCGGGCTTTTGCTTGATTAAAAATTCACAGGTCGGTGTGACGGGGCGTTTATCCAACTCTGCCCAAACCCCTTCGATTTTATAAACTTTTACCGGTTTTAATGTCGGGTCTTGGGAGGTGAGCCGCGTGATACGGTCTTCATCCAGAACATTGCGGGCAATTTCCATGGCGCGTTCAGGGCCCGCACGAAAGAGACCTTTGCGTCCATCCATTTGGACAATGAAATCGGCAATCACAGCCAACATTTTCGGACGCGGGACTTCGCGCAATTCTTCCAACGCGCGGACAAAGCGGCGCATATGTTGATCGCTCAACCGATCAATAATCGGACGGGAATAATCCTGCCCCATTGAGACAATCACAATGGCGGCTTTCTGCGCATCGGTCAGATCGGTAATATCATATTCGATTTCTTCGACATCATTGGCCGCCCCGCCGATTGTGGCAGCTTGCGTTGTTTGTGGCGTTATTAATTCTTGTTCGGCCATTTAGGTCACTCCATATCCCCTGAGCAGGGCCTCGGTTATTTTCAACCAACCATCGGCCATGACGAAAAAGGCCAGCTTAAACGGCAGAGACACGACGGCCGGCGGTACCATCATCATACCCATCGCCATGAGGATGGATGCCACAATCAGGTCAATAATCAGAAACGGCATGAAAATAACGAACCCGATTTGGAAGGCGCGTTTGATCTCTGAGAGCATGAAAGAGGTTATGAGCAATGTCATGGGCGGCTCTTCGGACAAATCATAACCGCGTTCCGGCATGGTATCGGCGAGCCGTTGAATAGTGTCCGGCTCGACGCGGGCCTCCATAAAGCCGCGAAACGGGGTGAGCGTGCGGTCTATGGCTTGTTCCTCCGTAATCATCCCGTCCATATAGGGCGAGAGACCTTCATCCCAAGATTGGGTGAAGACGGGTTCCATCACGAAAAAGGTCAAGAACATGGCCAAGCCCATAATCATCATATTGGGCGGCGTTTGTTGCAAGCCCATCGCCTGTCGCAAAAAGGAAAAGACAATCAGCATGAAAGGCAGGCAGGTGATCATCATGGCCAAGCCCGGGGCGAGGCTGAGCACGGTCACAATCAGGAAAAGCTGAATAACACGGGCGTCTAATCCGACCGTTTCATCATCAGTTTCAGGCAGGGTTTGATTCAGCAGGTTTTCAAGGCCCTGTTCCAAATCCGGTGTTTGATCTGCGACCTGCGCAAAGGCAGGCTCGCTGAAACCCAGAGCCAAACAGGCGAAAAGCGCCATGAGCGACAGACAGACAAACCTTATCAAAGCGTGCGGCCGCATAATCGATTGGTTCGGTTTATGCGGGCCGAGGGCAATCATGCCGAGAGCATATCCTCGGAAATATCGACGATTTCAGTAATCTTCAGACCGATTTCTCCGGTGGCCACGTCAGTTTCGATCAACTCACCGCGAGCGATGACACGATTATCAATACAAACATCGACGGGGTCACTGATGGATTTATCCATTTCGAGAACTGACCCGGCTTTCAGGCGCAATAATTCGGCAATGGTCGGGCGGGCCGTTCCGACGACCATTTGAACGGTGACCGGTAAGGCATAGATTGAGCGCTTATAATTCGCGCCCATTTGACCATCACGGCGTTCAGACACAGGAATATCTCCCATATCCGCCGCATTATTTAACGGGTCAGGCACACCGCCTTCGACACCCGCAAATTCTGATTCTGCTTGGCTCATAATGGCTCCTTATTCTCAGATGTGTGAGAGATTTCGTTCGGCGCTTCAGCTTGCGTGTCCACCAAGGGGGGCACACCCAAATGAGACACTAGAAGGTCAAGACAGCGTCTTGCTTCGCTTAAGGGATCAATAAGCACTTCGCTTTTCTCCCATGTGAAAGAGACTTCGCCTGCCCCCATTTTGTCATTGTGCTGAATATTCACGCTGACATGACGCGTCTTTTCTAAAAAGCCGAGCGCGGCTTTATTGTCCGGATGAAGGTGAGCCGTGAGCGCACCGGTGATTTCTCCTTTAGCCGCCTGCTCTATCACCTTGGTCATTTTCGCGACCAGAACCTGATGCGCCGTATCGGGCAAAACGGCCTCCAGACATTTGACGATGACCCGGCCATGGCTCGCTTCAATCGCGTCTAGGCGTTGGGAAAAATCGGTTTTCAGCGCCTCTAAAGTTTGTTCCATCAACTGAATAGTGGATTGATAGATACGATTGGCCTCGGCTTGCCCTGCTTCGAAACCCGCTTGATATTCTTTTTCCGCCTCATCCACGGCAGGAGGCGCGAAATGTTCACGATTATCTGCACTGGGATGAAAGACAGAAATATCCGCCATAATTACACGTTTGGGCTCGGCCTGCTCCGGTTTGGGCTCGATTTTGGCCAGACTGCTCTGGAGGATGAAATTTTGCGCACTCATGTCGGTTTCGGCTCAGCACTCAGCCAATTGGCGAGCAGCTCTGTGGCCTCATCAACTTGCTCACTGGCTTTACTATTCAAAACTTGAACGGCGCTTTGTCCCGCCGGACCGTCCAATTTCAAGGGGCTCGCGGAGTCACTTGTTGCGCTTTGCGGTGTACCGTCGGGTAAAAGGGCGACTTGTCCTGGTGCTTGACCGGGGATTTGGAATTGTTGTTGGCCGGGAGCCTGACCTTGTATGCTAATCTGGCCGGGCGCTTGCCCTGGAAGATTGCCTGCAACCTGAACACCCGCTTGCCCCACCATTTGATTGCCCACTTGGCCCGGCAAGGCGAGTTGACCAGATCCGTCAAGGCTCATGGGTAAAAGCTCTGGCGTGACAGCCCCGTTTTCCAGATTTCCGGCAACGCCGTCCCTTTTCTGGGACAATAGCGGGCGGACAACGAAAAGACCCAAAATCAAAGCCACGAGACCGAGGATGAGAGATTGGATTGTGCTCCATAAATATTGTTCGACAAATTTTTCCATCATGCTGGGTTTGGTGACAAAATCGGTTATTTCCGGTTTTTTGAATGGCAGGGAGCGAACGGTGAGCGCATCTCCACGCTCTTCATCTAACCCCGAGGCAGAGGCGACGAGATCGCGCAAAACTGCTAATTCTTCTTCGCTACGGGCTTCACTGGTCACGGTGCCGTCTTCGGCAATCGTCTGTTGTTCATCGACCAAAACGGCGATTGTCATTCGTTTCACAGCACCGGGTAAGATTTCACGGTTACGCACAATCTCTGAAATTTCATAAGTGACAGTTTCGGTCGTTTCGCTGCGCTCAGAGTCATTGGTTCCGCCTGCGCCTGCGCCTTCGGGAAGGTTACTGGCGACAGTCACGGCTGCATTTTGACCGGAGCTACTATCGGATACATCTGATGTTGTTTGGGATTTAACCACCTGACTTTCAGGGTCGAAAGTCCGTTCCGTCAGTGTTTCACGCGTCCGGTCTAAATCCAAAGACACATTGACCCGCGCATTACCGGGGCCGACCCGGGCTTCTAATAAGGATAGCAGATTTTCTTTCAGCTTCGCCGTACGTTCAATCTCGCCGTCACCGCCCATTTCCGCAGGGACGTTCAAACCGGGCCCGGCTACCAAGCCCCGCACCGTATCAATCACTGCCACATCTTCAGGGTTCAGCCCGACAATAGAAAGTGCCGTCAGATATTGAATGGCTTTCGCCTGTTCCGAATTTAAACCAGAAGAGCTTGAAACCGTGACGGAGGCTGAATTGGCTTTGGGCGCTTTGGTAAATCCGGCAGCCTTTTGCGTGCCCAAATGAACACGAGCCGCCTTTATATTAGGCATGGCCAATATCGTACGTGCCAGCTCGCCTTCTTTCGCTCGCCAGTAAGTCGCGTCAAACATTTCTGATGACATGGCGAAACTATTGAGATCGTCAAAAAGTTCATAACCCAGAACGCTCTGCTTAGGCAGGCCTTCGCGCGCCAATTCTAAACGCAAGGAGTCCCGTCTTTTGACATCCGTATAGATTGCATTGCCGCGCACATCATATTTTGCACCTAGGCCGTCCAAACGGGCGATGACGTCACCTGCCGTCGCTTGGTCGAGGCCGGAATAGAGCAAACCCATTTTGGGCTTCATAGTAAAACTGGCTAAGAGAAAGACAAAGGCCATCGTAGCGAGAACACTCGCGACGGAAATTATACGTTTTTGTAGCGGCAGAGCCAGCCACACATTGATAATATTCATCCTATTGCCTTGGAATAAATCCTGAAAAACATCCTGTTTGCCAGCGAGGCGCACCAAATCGGTGTAATTTTTAAATAGCTCGTTAATAATTAACAGATGGTTTACCACTGTGTGTTTTTTATAAAACACCAGTTAATTGTGTTGAGATTCGTATTTTGGCTAAGTCAAAAAAATCCAAAACGCCTAAAGCCCCTAAAGATTCAGGGGATAATGGCGCAGAAGGCGGTAAAAAGTCCAAGGGTGGGCTTATTGGAGCCGTACTGACGCCTGTGATTCTCGGCGCAGCCTCTTTCGCAACAGTCTACTCTTTGCCGGGTGGCGGAAATGGCGGGGAAGCTCACACCGTCGTCGAGAGCAAAGAGCCTAAAGCGGAACCTCTGAAAATCAGAAAAGACACGGGCATTGTTGAATTGAACGAATTTGTTCTGTCACTGCGTGAGGACAAGCAAGTCTTACGGATTCTTCTGGCCTTAGAAACACCTGAATCCAATATTGAAAATATTGATCCGAATGATCTGCGCTTGCGTGATGCCTTTATGAGTTATCTGCGCGCGGTGGAAATGGATCAATTAGCCGATGCATCATTCCTCCCGCAATTAAGAGCCCAGCTCTTGCGGCGGGCTAAACTTGTCTTGGGCGATGAAAATGTCTCCGGCATTCTCATTACTGAATTCCTTATACGTTAATGGAAACCGACCTTATGTCCCTCTCCCTCAATTTTGCTTTGGTTCAAGATATTGTGCTCCTCCTGGCCTCGGGCGTGGCGTGTTTATATTGTCTGATACTGAACAGAAAGCTGAAAGGCCTGAACAGTTTAAAGACGGGCGTCGGGGCCTCTATCGTCTCATTGACCAATGCGATTAAAGACACACATCAAGCGGCCAAGATGGCGCAAGATTCAACGGTTGAGTCTATCGAAACATTAAATGCCTTATTGACTCGTGCAGAAGAAACATCCGTTAAAGTCGAGGCGGATACAGTGGCCTTAGAGCGCGTTATTCGAGAAGCATCCGACCTCCATAAGCGTTTAGCGCCACAATTGGAAACCAAATTACCCCACGCCATCGGTAAGGCGCAAAATACGGCATCCAGCCTGCTTAAAGTCGTTGCCGATATTGAAAAATATCGCCGTCTGGCAGCGTTCAAAGCCGCCGCTGATCTTTCAACCTTTTTTGAAACCGAGCATGATGGAACGACGAATGAATTATTACCCCAATTGGAAAGCCATCTGAGTGTTGTCGCCACACAACCTGACCCTGAAGACGCAGAAAAACCTATTCTTGAGACAATCGAAACACTCAACTCTATGATTGATGCCGAAGCGGCCGAAAAGGTGGCAGCCTCTATTGAGACCTTGGAAACAATGGATGAAGCCATGATGTGTAAGTCCATGAATGCTACTGCTGCAGAAGCAGCACTCGGTGAAAAGGATGAAAAAGATCCAATCGACAAATTATTCGATAATATTGATGCACTCGTCCAAACGAAAGGCGTGCAGGATAACCGTATGGGATTCCTTCAATCCCGAAAGTATTCTAAATCATGAAGGGACGCATACTCCCGATAATTGCGGTGAGCTTTGGTCTCGCCGCTTTATTGCAGGTATCGCATCTGTCTTTTGCCTCCGCTGACAGCAAGGATGAGAACTATGATGCGCCTGTGACGGAACCTCCGAAAACGGAGAGGCGTCTTGAAGATATCCCCGCGATAAATGAAGCCGCTGCGACGGATCAAATCTGCCTGACTCCTATAATGGCAGACGCGATATTGAGCGAAAAAGACAGAATTGAAGCACAGAAAATCGCGCTCAATGAACGTGAGGCCGCTTTGGAAGAATTGGAAACGCGGCTCTCTCAGCAATTAGAGAATATTAAAGAGACCAAAGCTTCTGTCGAAGAAAAACTGGCCAAAATGGAAGCGGTTTCAACTGATGATTTAGACCATTTGATCTCTATGTATGAAACTATGAAACCAAAAAAAGCTGCCGAGATTTTCGACAGTATGGCGCCCGCTTTTGCCGCAGGGTTTCTACGCGATATGAACAGTGCTAAGGCGGGTATGATTATGTCAGAAATGACTGCGAAAAATTCTTATGAGATCAGTTTAGTGATTGCGAATCGCAATGCCGCAGTGAGAAATGCCAGTCACAATAAGCCGAAATTATAAATAGTAGATATTTCAAGTATTTTACTATCCTTTTTTCGAAATTCTGATAATATAACGCTCCAAAGGTAGTGATTAAATACGTAAAGTTCATATAAGTGCTTTTAAACATTAAAAATTCTGAGGTGGATGCCTCGCTTCAATCCATCAAAGACAATGTCTTTGATGTTATTGATGCCAATCACGACATTGATCGTGTTTGGAGCATTTTGTATGCCTATTGCCGGAATGTCGGATTGCAGGAATTTACATATTTCCATCTTCCCCCCATCGGTGCCCAAGACTTTGACAGTAAATTTTTAGCTTACCGTGGTGATGAACCCACCAAGATTTCTGCAAATAAAAATTCCTTATTCGAAACTGGGCGATCTTTTGTCTTTCCGTTACGAAAATTATCCCGCCCGAGAACGTTTAAAACTCTGGCGGAGGCAGATATTCTCTCTAGCGAACAAATGACGAGCTTCCGAGGCCTTTTCTTTGACGAAGATATCTCTGGCTTGGTTATTCCGGCACATAGTCCACATGGACGCAGTGGCTGCTTCATATTCAAAGCCACCGACGATGCGCATGAATTTTCCAAATCGGAAATCCGAGAAATCCACTGGGTTGCACAAGCAACCCACAGATCTTATTCGCGCTTGCGCAAAAAAACGAGACGCTCCATCAAAAGACTCACGTTACGGGAGCAACAAATATTGACTTGGGTGGCACGCGGTAAAAGCAATACCGTCATCGCCGACATTATTGGTATTTCCCACCATACGGTGAACGGGTATTTGCGGAGTATTTATTTGAAGACGGGAACGTCGGACCGTACGACTGCAGCCTTGCGGGGTATAGGCGAAGGCTTGATTGATCTCTGATCTCCGCTTTCACGATTATTGTATGCGTTAACCTTTGTTAACATCGTGTTTTACAATGAAACAATTTTTCGGCTTTCCTCTACTTTGGCGCGTAGAATGCACCTATGACTTAAGGGTTAACGCCGTAATTCTCTATGGAGACTAATCCGGTTTTGTAAGGTTTGGCCGTAGTCTATGACGGCCTCATGTCAGAAACATTGAGACAATTAATTGGAAATGAGAGTGAAAGCTTTGCTCGCTTGGACTCCATGATCAGCCGTAGTTGGCCAGACGAAAGCGCCATTGACGCCTTGTCTTCTCACTACGAGACATGTTTAAAAAACATTCTGTCTTACAAGGCGGAAACACCAGCGGAAGCCGCTGATAAATGCCGCTTCATATTCCAAGTCATAGAACGCGATTACGATGACTTGAAAACTTTAAAGCACATGAAGGACAGTCTTCTGCGCGATATCGGAAGTTTTGACTAAACTCGTCTTTACAGCAGAGTACCTGCTCTGCTCTAACTATTGACTTTTTATATGCTTCTTTATTTCGCGGCTTGCTTTACTCGGCGGCTTCTATTGTGCTCGGCATAAAATAAGTCTCATCTTCTTTTTCATCACTCGCCATAGCCTGACAGAGTTTGATCATGAGAGCCCGTTTGGCACTGTCATCAATCTTCTTAAAAGCCAACATCAGTTTCATATCTTGCGATGTTGCGAGACTATTTGGGATAAGCGGCTTTGATTTTTTGGATTTTTGAGATTCATCCAGAATATTTTCGAAAAGGAAGTTCGGAGAAATATCAAAAATATCACAAATCTGCCAAAGGCGACTGACGGAAATTTTATTCAATCCGTTCTCATATTTTTGAACTTGCTGGTATGTGATACCCATCTGCTTCGCGAGTGCTTTTTGCGAAATTTTTCGTGATAATCGCAAAAGTTTAATCTGTTTACCGATATGGTTTTCAATTTCATGCAAATCCATGGCGCATCCATCCATCTTTATTCTTATTTTAGCAGAGTTCCACGCCCTACCGTCTACATTCTGACTTTCGTCCCCCAGGAATGTAGTTTTCGTTCGTCCTCTTGGCGTATAATTCTTTAAAAAAGAGTTACTGAAACACCCAAAGGTTGTTTTCATTTAAAAGCACTATGTCGATTGGGGCAAGCTAAAAACAGTCCAAGACTGAGATTTAAGCTGAGACAGGGCCTCTTTGAGGCCTTCTACGAGGTCAGACTTGAAAATATAGCCATCAATATTGCGTTCATAGGCCTTTTTTATATCAGTATCGTACTCAGACGTCGTCATCATAAAAATCTTGGGAGAGGCCTTAAAGCCTAGGGCGTTGATGTTTTCCAAGAACTCCAAACCGTTCATTTGAGGCATGTTCAAATCCAAAAGTATGATTTGAAAGGGCGTATGACCGGCTTCGTCTGAACTGGCTTTAAGGATTTCAATCCCTTTCGCACCGCTTCTAACATGTACAATTTCATTTCCGATACGCAGGGACTGCAAAGCCGCTTCAATTAACACAAAGTCAACTTGCATATCGTCTATCACCAGAATTTTGGCGGGTTGGAGTGTGTCAATCATTTGAAAACTACAGTGTACGGACAATCAATTAAAACTGCCTACCTGCGCAATTTTGCTTTTTCAAGTAAAACAGCGGCTCGGTTCTGCAAACTGATTAGTGACACCAAAATGGAATCGCGTTCAGTATCGGACAATGTCAAAGGAGACAGGGCGTCCGCCTCATCCACGACGCTGTCCATATAATCTTGATAGCGTTGAGAAAGAGCCACACCTTTTTCCGTTAAGTGGATGAGGCGCTCATTTCGGTCGTCAGAAACATTTTCCGAGCGGACATAATCCATACCGACGAGCTTAATCAGTGCCCGTGACAGAATATGGTCATCCAATCGGAGTATCATAGCGATATTTTCAGCGGAAAGAGGCTCTTCGGCACAATGAATCTCGATTAAGGCCCTCATCGCTGTCGGACTCAGCTTACCTCCCTCGGCATCTTCTTTGCCCATTAATATCAGTATGAGGGCTTCATAATCGGCGGCGATTTTATCTGCCAGAGACAAAAACTCCAAATCTGCGTATTTATTCATTTTAAGCAATCCGGCATATCGAACTCAAAAAGCATAAAACAAATTTTCTATAATATGTCGATAAATTTTTTTTCTAACTCGCCAAACTATTTTAAGGTGTTTAATATTTAATACACTAATTTGATGCATTTTGTATTCGTGTTACATTTTTTGCTCATAGATGATGAGGTCGCGGAGAAAGAACTCATCGATGCCAAGCTCCAAGCTGTGTTCGGAGAGGGCGGCTATGGTTTTAAACATGTCTTGAAGGCGAGCGACGCCATTAAATGCCTTCTGACGGAGGATTTCGACTTTATTTTGCTAGATAATAACTTGGCAGCTTCTATCTCAGGGCGTTTTTCAGTACCCGTCATCCGCCAACATCTGCGCGGATCCAATCTGATCGTGATTTCAAATAATGTGGATGTTGATTACCTCAAAGATCCGAGCATTTTGGGTGTTGATGGTATCGTTGACAAAGCTAACTTTGAAAGTTTTGTCACTCAATTTCGGGATGCTTCCTCTGTGAGACAAACAATTGCGAGCCAGACAACAGTAGATCAAGCAACAGACAGTCAAAATATTAATCGGGCAGGACGTCCGGACATCCCCACCTCAATGGCTGGGTAAGTCGGACATTATCAGGAGAATTCTTCGTGTTTCATCCCCCCCATCATAACGCGACGCCCATAGATGATACCGATATTGACGTTTTTCATTCTATGGCCGGAGAAACCCAAACCACAGCCATAGCCTATTTTCAATTTGACCCGCTTGGCACATTGATTGGCAATGAAGCGCTGATGAATTTCAGCTATGATGCTAATGCGTGCCATGATTTTGCCGATAAAGCGAAAACTTTGGCTGCCGCTTATTACGCAGAAAACTTCCCTGACCTGCGGGCCATGTCCACAACGCTGAATATCCCCGAGTCGGGTTTCCAAGGCGAAGCACTTTTGCAAAAAACGCCCTTAAACACCGCTCATGATGTTTTGATTGTTCCCACTTTTGCGCCGCTCAATCGTATTGGAATATTTGTGATTGATATGTCCGAGCATGATATTCTCAAAGGCCAGTCGGTTATGGCCCAACAAAATCTCATAGCGCGAATTTTAACACACGCCCAGAATTTACACTTACAAATTTGCCGTAAACAAAACCGTACAGCCTCAGACCGCAGCCGTTTAACCAAGCGCGAACAAGAGATTTTGCTCTGGGTTGTTCGCGGCAAGAGCAATAATGAAATCGCAGAGATATTAAAGCTCTCCCTCCATACGGTGACAGGTTATCTTCGCAATATCTATATCAAGACAGAAAGCACGGATCGCACATCCGCGGCTATTTTCGCGGTTCATCGCGGTATTTTGCAAGATCAGTCCGTTGAAACGGCGCTTGCTCATAAAGAGAAACCCGCACAATTGCGGTCTATTGCCAGCTAGCGCGTCAAACCCTCTATAAAATCGAGAGCAAGTTCAGCTGTTTTTCTTTCGCGCAATCCTTGGCAGTCTCATAGCCCGCATCCGCGTGACGCATAACGCCTGTCGCCGGATCATTCCATAAAACGCGTTCCAGTCTCCGCGCCGCATAATCGGTGCCATCTGCGACAACGACCATGCCGGAATGTTGAGAGAAGCCCATACCGACACCCCCACCGTGATGCAGGCTTACCCATGTCGCGCCTGAAGCTGTATTCAGCAAGGCATTGAGTAATGGCCAATCCGAAACGGCATCCGAACCGTCTTTCATCGCTTCGGTTTCACGGTTCGGGCTTGCGACAGAGCCGCTGTCCAAATGATCCCGGCCAATGACGACGGGCGCTTTTAACTCGCCATTTTTGACCATCTCATTAAAAGCTAAACCAAGCCTGTGCCGGTCACCGAGCCCTACCCAGCAAATACGCGCGGGCAGACCTTGGAAGGCGATGCGCTCGCGCGCCATATCCAACCAATGATGCAAATGTGTATCATCCGGCAAAAGCTCTTTCACTTTGGCATCAGTCTTATAAATGTCTTCCGGATCACCTGATAAAGCAACCCAACGAAACGGCCCGATACCACGACAGAATAAAGGTCGAATATAGGCTGGTACAAAACCGGGAAAATCAAAGGCGTTCTTCAAACCTTCGTCTTTTGCCACTTGTCGAATATTATTGCCGTAATCGAGTGTCGGCACACCTTGGTGCCAAAAATCAAGCATAGCCTGAACCTGAACTTTCATCGAGGCACGCGCCGCTTTTTCAACGGCCTTCGGATCGGTATCGCGCTTCTCTTTCCATTCAGACATTGTCCAGCCTAAGGGTAGATAACCGTTAACGGGGTCATGTGCGGAGGTCTGATCCGTCACAATGTCCGGACGCACGCCGCGTTTCACAAGCTCAGGAAAAATCTCGGCAGCATTCCCGTGTAGGCCGACCGATTTCGCTTCTCCGGCCTCTGTCCACGCCTCAATCAAGGCGAGCGCCTCATCCAGGTTTTCAGCCTTTTCATCCAAATATCGCGTGCGCAAACGAAAATCGATACTTTCAGGATTACATTCCACAGCCAGACAACAGGCTCCGGCCATCACAGCCGCCAAAGGCTGCGCACCGCCCATACCGCCCAAACCGCCTGTCAAAATCCATTTGCCCGTCAGATCGCCTTCATAATGTTTGCGTCCGGCCTCGACAAAGGTTTCATAAGTGCCCTGAACAATGCCTTGCGTGCCGATATAAATCCAAGAGCCGGCCGTCATTTGGCCATACATCATCAAACCGGCCTTATCGAGTTCATTGAAATGATCCCAATTCGCCCAGTTGGGCACTAAATTGGAATTGGCAATTAAAACACGCGGCGCATCTTTATGGGTTTTAAACACGCCCACAGGCTTGCCGGATTGCACGAGCAGTGTTTCCTCCTCGGTCAGCGTTTTCAAACTGGCCGTAATCCGATCAAAATCTTCCCATGTTCGAGCCGCACGACCAATGCCGCCATAGACAACTAATTCATCAGGGTTTTCCGCGACCTCACGATCCAGATTGTTTTGCAACATGCGAAAAGGCGCTTCAGTCGTCCAACTCAAACAATTAAGTTCTGCCCCTGTCGGGCTTTTCACATCGCGACGGTTTTTCAAAAATCGGGTCATGGGTTACTCTTCGGGTTTCGTCTTTTTCAAGACAGTTCAGCAAATCAATAGAAATAAATTTAGGCGATGGATAAAGGTTCCGCAGCGCCGCCCAGACCATCAAAGTTGGGGCTTCGTAACAGGCCAGCCAATTGTTCAATATCCGGACTGACAATGCGGTCTTCTGTCAAAGGCGGAGACACGTCTCGCAATTGCGTAATGATATTTTGCAAAGGCTCACTCGTCTTTAACGGAGCCCGTAATTCAATCCCCTGCGCCGCTGCCATGGCTTCCACCGCCAATATGCCGGACAGATTTTCATTCATTTCCAACAAGCGCCGCGCGCCATGGCACGCCATAGAGACGTGGTCTTCTTGATTGGCCGATGTCGGCGTTGAGTCGACCGAACGAGGATTAGCGAGGGCTTTGTTTTCACTCATCAAAGCGGCTGATGTCACTTCGGCAATCATCAACCCTGATTTCAATCCCGGCTCAGGTGCAAGGAAAGCCGGTAAACCAAAACTCAAAGCCGGATCCACCAAAAGCGCGACACGGCGCTGGGCAATACAGCCGATTTCGGAAATCGCAATCGCGGCTAAATCCGCAACAAGCGCCACGGGTTCAGCATGAAAGTTACCACCGGAGACAATTTTACCGTCGGACAACACCAAAGGATTATCCGTCGCCGCATTGGCTTCGACCTCTAACGTCCGAGCGACATGACGGAGTTGGTCAAGACAGGCCCCGATCACTTGCGGCGCGCAACGCAAACAATAAGGGTCTTGAACCCGTTCATCCTCCTCGCGGTGGCTGTCACGAATTTCTGAGCCTTGTAATAGGTCACGCAATCTTTGCGCGCTTTCAATTTGGCCTCTATGACCGCGCAGGGTGTGAATTTCGGGATGGAAAGGCGCGCTTGAGCCCATGGCAGCATCAATAGATAAAGCCGCCATTGTTAATGACAACTCTGCCAAACGCCACGCTTCAAATAATCCGATGAGGGCCAATGCCGTAGACGCCTGCGTCCCGTTCAAAAGCGCCAAGCCTTCCTTGGCGTGGAGTTCCACAGGGGCAAGTCCGGCCAAGCGCAAAGCCTCCCCTGCCTCCATTTTGCGACCTTTATAAAAAGCATCCCCTTCCCCGATCAGCGTCGCGGACATATGAGCCAAGGGCGCTAAATCCCCGGAGGCCCCCACGGACCCTTTTTCAGGAATGAAGGGAATAACATCAGCCTTTGTGAGGTTCTGCAAAGCCGTGATGACTTCAGGACGCACGCCCGACGCACCGCGCCCAAGCGAGAGACATTTCAACGCAATAATCAGACGGACAATGGCGGGCGATAAAGGCTTGCCAAAACCAGCACTATGAGAACGCACAAGATTGCGCTGTAAATCTTTTAATTTATCATCGTCAATGCGCACAGAGGCGAGCTTTCCAAAGCCCGTATTCACGCCGTAAATCGCATCACCCGTACCAATGGCTGTGTTAAGACGCGCCGCACTCTCTGCGGCAGCGTCTAAAGCAGCAGGTGTGACATCAAACGGATCATCAGAACGGTAAAATGCCTCCAGGTCTGACAAAGACGTTTGTCCGGGCGTAAAGGTGAAGCTCATAATTTATTCCCTTTAGACTCACGCCTCATGGAGAGGCGTTTATGCAGGGGCGAGCCCCCGATCCAATAGCTCAGCTCTGATGGATGGTTGAGATCCCAAACGGCCAAATTGGACCGATAACCGATAGCAATTTGCCCGTGTTCTGTTCCCAATCCTAAAGCTTTGGCGGCATGACGGGTCGTCCCGCACAGCGCCTCTTCGGGTGTGAGGCCAAATAGGGTGCAGGCCATATTCATCGCGGTGAGAAGAGAGCAAAGCGGCGAACTGCCCGGATTACAATCTGTTGCAACGGCCATGGGAACGTCATGGGCGCGTAGGGCCTTTATAGGCGGCAACTGGGTCTCACCGAGCGTGTAATAAGCGCCCGGCAGAAGGACAGCCACGCTCCCGCCTTGAGCAAAAGCCGGAACATCATTGGCGTTTAAATATTCGAGATGGTCTGCCGATAGGCCATTATATTCACTGGCGAGTAAAGCGCCTTTTTGGTCTGATAATTGTTCCGCATGTAATTTGACGGGCAGGTCTAACGCTTTTGCGACATCGAAAATGCGCCGCATTTGGGCGGTGGTAAATCCGATTGATTCACAAAACCCGTCAACGGCGTCGACCAGACCTTCTTCATGCGCACGGCGCAAACCCGTGATCACGACCTCATCGATATAATCATCTGCCTTGTCTTTATACTCTGGCGGAAGCGCGTGAGCGGCGAGCCATGTCGTACGAATAATCACGTCCCGTAAATCACCAATCTGACGCGCGACACGCAACATGCGTAATTCTTGATCAACCGAAAGCCCATAGCCGGATTTAATTTCTATCGTCCCGACACCTTCCGATAACAGGGCATCAACGCGGGTCAGCACTTGCGCCAGCAGATCTTCATCCGAAGCTGCGCGAGTCGCGCGCATGGTCGATAAAATTCCACCCCCAGCTTTGGCAATCTCTTCATAGCTCGCCCCATTCAGCCGCATCTCAAATTCTTTGGCGCGATTGTCCCCGAAAATGAGATGGGTATGGCAATCCACCAAAGCGGGTGTGACCAAGCGCCCCCCCAAGGATTGCGCCACTGCGCCCTTATATGTCTGCGGCACATCATCATATGAACCGACCCAGGCAATCTCTCCGGCCGAAATCACAACCGCGCCCTGCTCTATCAAACCATAAGGCGTATCACCCGCACGCATCGTGGCGAGGGTACAATCATGATATAGAATAGCGTCTGTCATACCCCTCCGGTCAATTTCATTTTACGTTTTGGCGGCTTTGCCTTGCGACTGACTTTGTAATTAGGCCTTGCTTTATCGTCTCTTTTTTATGTATGCACATAATAATTCTGTAAGGCAAGCAAATTGAATTAGGAAATGGCGACACACTCCCATCATGATATTCGGCAATCTTTGCTGAGCCGTATTCAGTCCGGTGAATGGGCTTTGGGCGCGCTCATTCCGGGAGAGATGCAATTGGCCGAAGAATATGGCTGTGCCCGTACAACCGTGAACAGGGCTTTGCGGACATTGGCCGAAGAAGGTCTCGTTATCCGCAAACGCAAAGGCGGCACGCGGATAAGACCCAATCCCGTTCGCACGGCGAAATTGACTATTCCCATCATACGCGAACAGGTCGAAGTCAAAGGTCAAAGCTATCGCTTCACAGAGTTAAAGCGACTGGACACGCCGCCGCCCAAAGCGATTACAGAAACACTTCACCTCACGAGCCATGATGATGTGCTCTATGTTGAAACTCTACATTTTGCCGATCAAGCTGTTTTCGCGCTCGAAAAGCGGTGGCTCAATCGCACGGCCCTTGCACCTTTCGGGTCATTGCCTCGCCAAAGCGACTTGAGCCTGAATGAATGGCTCGTCAAAACCGTGCCTTTTTCGAACGGGGATATGCGTTTTTCAGCCATCAGCGCAGACGCAAAAACGGCCGAGCTTATGACGGTCCCCAAGCGCGCCCCGCTCTTTGTGATTGACAGAACGACATGGTCGGATGACAGCTTTATTACGACCACAAAACTGCTCCACGCCCCCGGCTTTGACGTTTATCTTCAGGTCTGAAGGAGACACCGCAATGCCTGCTTTCCACCGACCTGCCTCCCCCATGACCGGCCGCGATGACCGCGAAGACGGCCCCTTGGCCAAGCGCGTCTATCACTTCGCTTCATCGGAAATGGAAACACTGTCGGAAAGAGGCCAAAGACAGAGCGATATAGGCTTAATGGGATTTGCCTGTGATGCGGGCGTGCACAGGAACAAAGGCCGTATTGGCGCGAAAGACGCCCCTCCCGCCATTCGTAAAGCCCTCGCCAATTTAGCCGCCCCGGAAGGCTTCAAGCCCTTTACGGATTGGGGAGATATTGTCGTCGAAGGGGATGATTTAGAAGAGGGGCAAGTGCTTTACGCCCGTCATCTGACGCAAGCACTGAACGCCCACCAACGTGTCATCGTTTTGGGCGGTGGCCATGAAACGGCTTTTGGCAGTTTTCAAGGATTGCGGGCCGCCTCTCCCGAGAGCCAAATCGGCATTATTAACTTAGATGCGCATTTGGATTTACGTAATGTTGGCGAGGCCGGCCCGTCATCAGGAACACCGTTCCGCCAAATTCGTCAAATCGAAGGACAGGATTTTGATTATTTGTGTATCGGTGCCGCACGCGAATCCAACACGCAAGCCCTATTCGCACGGGCGCGTGAATGGGGTGTGGGCATTATTTATGATACGGAATTGGCTAACGATCCTATGAGCGCACGCAGCGCCATTGAGGATATATTTGCGCGGAATGATCAAATCTATCTCACGATTGATATTGACCTCCTCCCCCATTTCCAAGCCCCCGGCGTGAGCGCCCCAGCCGCCCGCGGCGTTACCCTCTCAACGGTGGAAATAATTATAAGCCACATCAAAGCCGTGTCTCGGGCCACAAAAACCCCCCTCCCTCTTATCGACATCGTAGAAGTCTCACCCGCCTATGACAGAGACAATATGACAGCAAAAACCGCCGCCAATCTGGCACTGGGTTTGATGGAAATCTGATACCGTTCAGACTGGCAAGGCGAGCCTCTTGGAAAAACCCTTATAGTTTGCGGGATAGAGGCATTGCACATAAGTTAACTAAAAAATGACACCCAACTCGCGTAGCAAAAACAGAGCTTTAGCGCTTCGAAGGTGGTGCGTAACAATGGGCGCTCCAGTAGGCCGACCATAACCGTAGAAGGCCTCGACAGTGGCTGAGTGCCTCCAAAAGGACGGTTTGCTTTATCTTGCTAAAGCTCTTTTCCTTTTAATCTCCCCTCTAGCTCCAATCTTATCTAATTAATTACGCTCTCTCAAAACAACGCCGTCCGACGCGCCTGCTGGAGCCGCCCACACGAGCGGAGGCAGGGGTGTCGGACTCCCCGCAAAGCGGCGAAAGGTCATGTTGGAAATAAATAAGTGTCATTAGGACATTTAATGCTTGACCAATAAATGTCTTTATGACACTTAATGTGCAAATTGGAGTTTAGAGATGACTATTACCTTATTCGATAAAAATAAAAACGCCTTAGAAATTAGCTTCGTTCAGTTCTCTGGCGGAGAACGGCACGTTCAACTTGGCACATTTGAGAATAAGACGACCTATATTCTAAGAGCTGATCTCAGAGCGTCTGATGATGTGTTTGATTTGCTCCTAACAGCAGATGCCCTTAATCAAAAATTCGATAATTGTGAGCTTTTTATTGAAATCCCTTACCTCCCCTATGCCCGTCAAGATCGCGTGTGTGCACCCGGACAAGCGTTCTCTTTAAAAATCCTTGCGGGATTATTGGGCCAGATCGAAAACGTCAAAAAAGTCATCGTGTGGGACTGTCATAGCCCTGTAGGGATTGAACTTACAGGTGCAGAAAACATACTAGCAGAGGACATTATCAAAACAAACCCCGCTCTAAGCGCGCTTATCGTGGACTTAAACAGCGTTGTTATTTGCCCTGATAAAGGCGCAGTGCACCGCACACGCGACATTGTAAACGCCTTTGAAAAGGACTTCCAGCCTGAGCCTATCGTTTATTGCGAGAAGGTGCGTGACCCTGCTACTGGCCAAATTACGCATACAGATGTGAAAGTAGAAAGCCTTAAAGGACGCACCGCTATCATCACCGATGATATATGTGACGGGGGTTATACCTTCATAAAAGTGGCGGAGCAGCTGAAAACCAAAGGCGCGGATAAAGTTGTTTTATTCGTCACCCACGGCATTTTTTCCAAAGGTCTCGATGTCTTTGACGGGCTTATAGACCATGTGTTCACCACAGATAGTTTTGCGCACAAACCTGACCCTCGCTTGACCGTCATTCCCTATCAGTTCCCATTTTTCCCACATCAAAATTAAGACCAAAATTAGGAGGTCATCATGAAACTGAATCCACTTACAGCTATCGATTTTTACAAGGCTGATCACCGCCGCCAATATCCAGACGGCACAGAATATGTCTATTCTAACTTCACGCCGAGATCTGGAAAACTCGCGCCCGTTCTTGATAATTATGATGAGAAAGTCGTCTTTTTTGGCCTTCAAGGTTTCATCAAACACTTCCTAATTGAGACTTGGAACCAAGAGTTTTTTGGCAAACCAAAGGCTGAAATCGTAAGTGCTTATAAGGCGCGGATGGACGGTGCATTGGGCGTAGACGCCGTGCCTACCGGCCATATCGAAGCTCTTCACGATTTAGGCTATTTGCCCATTCGTATTAAGGCGCTCCCCGAAGGAAGCCGCGTAAATATGCGCGTCCCAATGCTAACGATTATCAATACAAAACCAGAATTTTTCTGGCTGACAAACTATCTTGAAACTTGCCTTAGCGCAGGGCTTTGGAAATCTTGCGCGACTGCGACAATCGCCTTTGAGTATAAAAAGCTCTTGCGTGATGCGGCTATAAAGACAGGCGTAGACGTTGAAAGTATTGCCATACAGGCCCATGATTTTAGCTTTCGCGGCATGAGCGGCATTCACGATGCCGTCCAGCACGGCGCAGGTCACCTGACTAGTTTCATAGGCACAGACACTGTCGCAGCCATTGATTATCTGGAAGACTATTATAATGCTGATGGCATCATTGGCGTCTCTGTTCCCGCGACCGAACATAGCGTTATGTGTATGGGCACCAAAGAGGACGAGGTCGAAACCTTTCGTCGCCTAATCGAAGACCTATACCCTAAAGGCATTGTGAGTATTGTTGCTGACACATGGGACTTTTGGCAAGTCATCACAGAGTTTACTTTGGCTCTAAAAGATAAAATCTTAGCGCGCGAACCCAATGAACTCGGTCTTGCCAAAGTCGTATTTCGTCCAGATAGCGGCGACCCCGTAAAGATCATTTGCGGTGACCCTGATGCGCCAAAAGATAGCCCAGCTTATAAAGGCGCAGTAGAGTGCCTTTGGGATGTCTTTGGCGGCACCCAAACAGAGGCAGGTTATAAAGTCCTGCATGAGCGGGTCGGTCTTATTTATGGCGACTCTATCACACTGGAACGTGCCAACCGTATTCTCAATGGTCTTGCTGCAAAGGGCTTTGCCTCCAGCAATGTTGTGCTGGGGATTGGGAGCTATACCTATCAATATATGACCCGCGATAGCTTTGGATTTGCTATGAAAGCAACATGGGGACAGGTCAACGGTGTGGGTCGCGACATTTTCAAAGACCCAATCACTGATAGCGGCCTTAAAAAATCTGCCAAAGGCTTAATCCGCATTGAAAAACACGGCGATGACTTTGTTCTCTATGATCAGCAAACCGCTGCGCAAGAAGCGCAAGGTGCTCTTGAGATCGTCTTTGAGAATGGTGAGCTTAGAGTTGATGAAAACTTGAATAGTATTCGTGAAAGATTAGCGTGAAACAATGACCGAGTCCGAGTTTCTAAAATCATATAATCCGAAGGACTACGACTCGCCTCTATGCACGGTCGACATGGCAATCTTTGCAGTCGAAGATGGCGAGTTAAAAGTGCTGTTGATTCAGCGCGACGAACATCCTTTTAAAAACCGCTGGGCTTTGCCCGGCGGTTTCTGCGACCTTACAAATGATGCCACATTAGATGCAACGGCAAACCGAAAGCTGTTCGAAAAAACAGGAATAAAGTCACCTTACCTCGAACAAGTAGAGACCATTGGCAATGCTACGCGTGATCCGCGCGGCTGGTCGATAACGCTTTTATATTTCGCGCTGATTGACTTTGAAACCTTAGACTTAAGCCCGCAAACACAGGACGCGCAGTGGTTGGCCTTAAGCGATGCACTGAAGCTTGAACTGGCTTTTGATCATAAAGCGCTGTTGCAAAAAGCCATTAATCGTCTGCGCAATAAAACGCGTTATACAGCCCTACCCATTAGCCTTATGCCTGATATATTCACTCTGACGGAACTGCAAAGCATGTTCGAGCTTATTCTAGGCAGTCCGCTTCAGAAGAAATCTTTTCGTCGTCGTATGGAAGCGTCAGGCTTGCTTGTCGAGACAGGTAAGATGCGTCCCACAGCCCGCCGCCCAGCAGCTTTATACAAGCGCTCGAAAAGTTTTGAAGAAGACCATATCTTTCCGGGGCTTTTAGATGTGAATTTGGAAACCTTATGAGCCACAGCGTAATCTATATTGATATGGACGGCGTGTTATGTGACTTCGCGGGTGCATTTGAGCGCGATAAAAAAGCCTTCCCAAACACACCCTATCCGCAAAGCCGTGAAGGCTTTTATACTGCCCTTAAACCTATAGCGGACGCTTTAGGCGCTATGGACACTATTCTTCGTACGGATAAATTTGCGCCCTATATTCTAACAGCGCCGTCAATCTACAATCCCCTAAGCTATACTGAAAAGCGCCTATGGGTCGAAAACCATTTAGGTTTTGAATGGGTCAAAAGGCTCATCATCTCACCAGATAAATCTCTGCTGAAAGGGGACGTTTTAATAGACGACCACACAACAGGTCGCGGACAAGAAAATTTCGACGGTAAACTTTTGCATTTCGGAAGCGCGGAATATCCAAATTGGAAAACCGTTCGTACGTTTTTAGACTGCTAGACAGGCTGCAGCCTTATTCAAACGGAAACCCTTTGGAGAATTCCTCACTCACCGGATGAACTATCTTCATCATCTCATCACGACGGTATTTAAGCGAGCCTCCATCGCCGTATTCAGGGCGCGGATTGCGGTGCCCCATAAGCGTGCAGCGTAGCCCATAGTCCAGCCCGCCTTCCAACATGCGCTTCTCAAAGCTGTGTCTGAAACTATAAATTCTGTGGCTAGTTGTTGGTAAAAGCTCTCTGACTTTGAAGCAATTTAAGAGCGTTTGGGACAAGAGATAGCCTCGATCATGATAGTGCGGGAACCCGTTTGGAGCCTGCCGCATAGCCTCCAGCGCAATCTCGCATAGATATAGCTCCAGCGCTTGGCTAATTTTCACCTTTGGCGTTTCCGCCAAGCCGAGGAGTGCATCCGCATCCCGTTGCTGTTTTGGTGATAGAGGGCCATTGATTGGGCCAAGTGCCGTGACGCGCTGCACAATCTGTTCACCGTTCAATTTGTCCACGATTTCAGAGGCGGGCATATAGGTAAACCCGAATGCCTGCGCTCGTTGTTGCAAGTCCTTCATTACGGCATCGGGTGCAGGCGTCCCGAAACGGCTGGGCGTAACCTCACTCCAGCGCTGGTCGTCTGCTGCGGCGCATATATCGCGGCGTTGCCGTGCCACTTTGCGGCTGTCTGTTTCAAGGGAACGGTAAATCAAGACACGATCATCTATGTGGCGAACCGCTTTCGGGACGCGGCGCACATAATGCCATATGTCGTTGCGTAGTTTTAAATACTGATCTGGACGCTGAATCGACCTCATATAGCCATCTCCTGTCGTGCCAATTGTAAGGCAAGAAGTTAGGCAAATCGCGCGAGTTACCGTATGGAAAGTACAGGAAAGAGAGATTTTCCGAGACTTTTCAAAGGCTTACGCTCTTTGCAATGTCAGGAAAGTGGTGCGGCCGAGAAGACTCGAACTTCCACGGGTTTTACCCCACAGCGACCTCAACGCTGCGCGTCTACCAATTCCGCCACGGCCGCACATTGAGGAAAGCGCCCTATAGCGAGGCTTGGTGCAAAAGAAAAGCCAATTCCGCAAGTCTGTCTGAAGTTTTCTCTCGGCCGGAACGCGCCCGAAACTGCATTTTTCTTTCCCCTGTCATCGCATTCCATGCCATAGACGCTTGGTGACAAAAGATGTGATAACAGAGCCGCAATGCCGTTCCGATATTTTTAGTGACGCCCCTGTGCGCTGGCGCGTCAGCCAAGGTTTAACGCCTTATCCGCAAGCCCATGATTATATGAAAGAGACCGCCCTTTCTATCGCCACAGACGGTGCGCCTGAGGAAGTCTGGCTGTTGGAGCATCCCCCACTTTATACCGCCGGAACGAGTGCACAGGAAAGCGACCTTGTGGAGCCGGACCGGTTTAAGGTGTTCCAAACCGGACGGGGTGGGCAATATACCTATCACGGGCCGGGGCAGAGAGTGGCCTATGTGATGCTTGATTTACGTAAAAGAGGGCGCGACGTCGCCGCCTTTGTCCGCACTTTGGAGCAATGGGTGATAGACAGTCTCGCCGAGTTTGGTGTGAGCGCAGAACGGCGTTGCGGACGGGTCGGTGTTTGGGTGATGCGTGAAAACGGACGTGAAGAGAAAATCGCCGCCATTGGGGTGCGCCTAAAAAAATGGGTCAGCTTTCACGGGATTTCTATCAATGTTAGTCCTGACCTGAACCATTTTGGAGGAATTGTGCCTTGTGGGATTACGGAACATGGCGTGACTAGCCTGTCCGATCTGGGCATAACCGCGACACTGTCAGACCTTGATGAAGTCCTAAACAATAATTTCCAACGCCTGTTTAGTCCGACTCTCTCATTTTAATGACAAAGCCTCACCTTAGGCTCAAAGGTGCATTTTAGCTTGGTGATATCTACGGGCATAAAAAAACCGCCCATTGCGGGCGGTTCCAAATTACAGATTAATCGGAATCTTAAGAATCACCAATCGTCGCAGGACCAAACTGATTGTCATGCGGATCAGACTTAATCATGCCGTTAAAGATAAGAGCGATACCGTAAGAAACCGCTGCACCAATGGCAGCGAGGATAAAGATTCCTGACTTCGTTACGCCGCCGCCAGAAAATGCAATGTCCATAATCGCGCCAAAATCTCCGGCCGCTTCTGCCTCTTCTAATGTAGCAGCAATTTCCGGATCAATAAACATAGGCTGTACGACCATGCTCAAAATGACCACTGCAATAAGATAGGCAATGATTGGTATAACGCACATCCACCCCGATTTACCGGCATCGTGGTAACGTTTGATCCAAAGTGCAATCCAGCACCATATGACAACCAAACCCAGAACACTGAGCATAGCGAGTGCCGGACTAATAGCGGGTAAAATTCCCAAAACGAAATTAACAATAACCAGTATCAGAACACCCTTCATAAACTCGGACGGTCCAATACGACCTGATGGTGAAAACAATAAACTTCCCATGTAAACTCTCCCTTATTGTTGTTTTACGATAAGAGATTGTCAGAAATTCACAAAAAGGCAAGCAAAATCGGATAATTTTAGGATACAGGCTCACCATATTGGTTGGTCGAAGGGTCTGATTTAGCGAGGCCCAACCAAATGATGAAAGCGCCCCATAACGCGTAAAGACTATATTTGAGTGGCAAGGTGCCATCCTTTAATCGATCTTGATAAGCAGATTGAATGCGTTCAATTTCTACGGGGTCGATATCCTCTTTACGGTTATATTGTGCGAACTCTGAAAAATACTCAGCCCCACCAAAAGTCATCATCAGTACGATAGATAAAAGAACCGTCAACGCCAAAGTCCCTGTAATAAACCAAACGCTTTTTCCCATGTCGTGAAGACGTTTCCCGAAAATACTGAAGAGCATCTGAAAAACTAATACGATATAAATAAGGGATAAAAAGAACCCTAAAAGTGTCGGTGCTGTTTTATCCAAAATGAACTGCATCGCGATAATAAAAACCGTAAAGCCGATAAAGCCAACCCAAAAATCACGACGCCCCATACGCCCAACAGGAGATAAAAATAATTTGAACATGCCTATTCATTGACGCGTTGGCGTCGGAAAAACAAGAGCAAAACTGTCACGCTCAAGCCGTGATTTGCACCCTAATTCTCTTCTTCGTCATGCGAACTATAATGCGCATCTCCGCTTAGGGTTTCTTTCAATAAAGCCCGCCCTTCTCTGGCTTTTGAGACCAAAGCATCCATATCGCCCCGCATTTCATAAGCCTCCATCGCGAGTTGGAAATCCATTTCAAGAAAAGTATCGGAGAGCTGCTCCGCTTTCTCTTCGGTAAATCCTAAATAGGTCAAAGCTTTTCGCCCCATGGCCAAGCCGCCTCGCACAGTTTCACGTTCCGCAAAATCAACATCTTCGGCGAGGAGGTCAAAAAGATGATTCCGGTTTCGAGCGCGCGCGATGACTTTGGCGTGGGGGAAATGCTCCCGAATTTCGTGTACGGCTTTTGTTACCTTCTCCCGGTCATCCATGGCGACGATGATGACTTTGGCTTCTTTCGCCCCCGCGGTATGGAGAAGGTCAACATCAGACGCATCGCCGTAATAAACGCGATGCCCGAATTGTTTCAGAAACTCGATGTGATCTCCGTCATTGTCAATAATCGTTGTGGCAATATTTTGTGTTTGCAAGAGACGACCCGCCAATTGCCCCACTCGGCCAAAGCCTAAGACCAGAACATCATTATGCTCATTGACGGGAGCGTCACCCGTGATGGATTGCGTCGCAAAACGTGGGGCAATAACCTTATCATAAAACAGAATCAGAATGGGCGTGAGCGCCATGGAGAGCGCAATCACGGCAGTCAAAAGGGTGGACATTTCGCGAGAAATCGCACCTTCCGCGAGGGCGAACTGAAAAAGTACAAAACCGAATTCGCCCGCCTGACAAAGGAGTGCGGCAAAGAGAAGACGGCTTGATGTAACAAGTTTGAAGATTGCCCCGACAATGAACAGGACAATGAATTTCACGGCCATTAAGCCCGCCACTAAACAGAGGATTAGAACGGGTTCTTTCGCCAAAGTCACAAAATCCAGAGACATACCGACAGAGATAAAGAACAGTCCCAGTAAAAGGGCTTTAAAAGGTTCAATGTCGCGTTCTAATTGGTGCCGATATTCAGAGTCGGCCAAGACCACTCCGGCGATAAACGCTCCGAGCGCCGCCGATAAACCCAACCAATTCATCAAAAGGGCAGAGCCCACGACTAAGAGCAACGCCATGGCGGTAAAAGTTTCGCGCACTTTACTGCGCGCAATGAGCCGGAAAACGGGACGCAATAATAAGCGACCCGCTAAAATCATACCGGCAAAAACGCCGAAAATACTGAGCGCCAATCCCACACCCTGTGGCCCATGATGGCCTTCACCATGTGCGTAATCCGTCACAGGTTCGAAGGGTGTAAATGTCGCTAAAATCGGCAAGACGGCGATCATGGCGATAACTATAACGTCTTGGAAAAGCAGAACTGAAAACCCTGATTGCCCTGCAGTCTCACCCATCATCCCTCTATCCTGCATGATTTGCAGGGCAATAGCGGTCGATGACAGAGCCAAAGCCATACCGATTACCAGAGCCTCGCCCATTGGACGGCCCATCGCCAAAGCAGCCCCCGCGATAAGCGCGGTTGAAATTCCGACCTGTAATCCGCCGAGACCCAATAAACGTCCGCGCATATCCCAGAGGGCGCGCGGCTTTAATTCGAGCCCGATGAGAAACAACATCATGACAACGCCAAACTCACTGAAATGCAAAATCGTTTCGGGGTCTGTAATCGCGCCTAATACAAAAGGTCCGATAATCACACCCGCGATCAAATACCCAATAACGGAGCCTAGTCCTGATAATTTCGACAGCGGAACCAGAACACAAGCCGCAGAGAGAAACACAAATACAGAGAATAAAAGACTTCCATCCACGACTAAATCATCTCCAATATCGTTCCAAGGGTTTCAGTCTCAGCTTTTAAAGCCGCTGATATGTCTGCCGTCTCTTCATCTTCGCCCCATAATTCTATCTGATAAAGAGCATCCAAACGGGAAAGGTCAAACGCGTCCCCGGCGCTCAAAACCCTTTCCATAACCGCCATCGCCAAAATCACCGATCCGAAAACAGCGACGAAATGAACGAATAAAGTCAGCCGAATATCATCAAATGGCTGAGCATAAGCTTCAACGGCTTTCAGCGTGTCATCCGGAGGCGTTATAGCTTTGAGAGATTGGGTCACTTGCAAGTTCACACCAAACTCTTTGGCCCATATAATCCATTTATCCCAAGCCTCGTTTTGACGTTCAACCAAAAGACGCGGTTGCGGCGCACGATAACACAGCAAATCTGTCTGTGCATAACGGCGCACCTCTTTTATTAATTCAGGGCGGTTACCCGGTGTTTGCTCCACGGCGACATTACAAAGTCGCGTGATGGGCATGGACGGTGGATGAATATTCTCCTCTTGGGCTTCCCATTCAGCGGCCACGGCTTTGGCCAATTGTTCACTCGGTAAAACCAATTTGATTTTACCCGGCGTTTTCAGAGTGAAGCCATCCAGTTTCACAAGAAATCCGGCCTCACCCTTTTCGGTAGAGACAGTTTTATAGAAGCGTTTATCAGCCTTCTTCGCCATTAAGCTGGAACCACATCGAAGGGCAAAGTCAGGCGCTTTTCATCGCCTGTAATCGGGACTGTCCCGTGCCACATATAGGACGGAAAAAGAACCAATCTGCCTTTTTTAGGCGCTATAAAATGTTCTGCGTCCAGACCATCAGCCGAAAAGGGCGGTTCACCAAATTTAATCCACCCGGCTCTATCTTCTGCCGCTTCAATGCCTTTTGGAACATCTACATAAAAAGCCGAACTGATCCAACCACGGGGATGAACATGATTGACGTGATGACCGCCTTTTTCCAGATAAACGGACCATGCCCCCGATAAGGCAAATCGGCCTGAATTCCGCGCGCTTAACGGATGGTCGGCCTTTGTTCCCAAAGACGCCATATAAGATTTGATCGGCGCATTCAAAGCTTTGAAAAAAGTTTGAATGACTGTGTTCTCCACGAACCGCAGATCATAAGTCGATTGCGTGCCGCCACGGGGAGATTGCCCCAAAGGGTGGTATTGTGTGGTGTGCGTCTCTTCCAAGGCGTGTTTCAAATCTGCCATAAACTCATCCATTGAGTCATAAGCCGCAGGCACCTCTATATCATAGGCGCACACATGATCTTCATAATTAAATAAATGCTGATAAGGTTGGTCGAGGGCGCGCAAAGCCGAAGCCTCCATCGCAATCCAATATTGATTTTTGGGATCAAGCTTCTGAGCCATTTTACAGGCTTTCAATGCAAGCTCTGCTCTGCCCGTCATTAGGGCCGCCCTCGCATGCGGAGAAATATGTCGCAAATTACCAGGCTGCAGACGAAGAGCAGCCTCGGTTTCGGCAAAAGCCGCTTCGCCTTCGCCCCTCTCTATAAAGACTTCGGCGCGAGCGCTGTGAATTTCGGGGTGCGCTCCGAATTGCTCTTCACAACGTTTCAGCAAGGTCATCGCCTTGTCATTCTCACCAATTTGCCTGAAAATTTTAGCTGACAAGATGACCAATATTCCGGCCTTCGGGTTAGAGGCCAGAACCTGTTCGAGAAATGCCGTGACGCCTTCTGCACCGTCTTTTAGCCAATAAAGTTGGGCCAGACTTTCAAAAGCGGGTGACAGATTAGGCTCGTAAGACATGGCGTGTTGAAAGGCGCGTTTGGCCTCTTCAAACCGATTAGCAGCCGTCAAAATATGACCGATTGTCAAAGACATATCTGCCGTTTGCTGAATATGCGATAAGAGGTCTAAGGCTTTTTCCGTTTGATTGGCTTCCTGCAAAGCGATGAGCAGGCCGCGCAAGAGCCCCTGATGGCCTTTGTGACTGACCAAAGCATTTTGGTAAACATCAATGGCATCAATCGGGTCATGTCGACGAAGGAGCAGTGCTCCCAAATTTTGTGAAGCATTCAAATAATTCGGGGCGGCCTTTAGGCTTTTCTTATAGGCCCGTATGGCTTGGACTTCATTTCCCAAATCCGATTCAATATTGCCCAGACTATTCAAACATTCAGAATCGTTCGGAGAGAGTTTCAAGGCCTTTTTAATTGACGCCAGTGCCTCTTTGAAATGACCTTGCGCTCTGTAGACGAGCGCGCGGAGCTGATGTGCTTTATAGGCGCGCTTATCGATCTTCAGTACAGCGGCGCAAAGCGTTTCAGCCCGCGCAAAGTCTTTTTCTTGATAGGCCTGAAAGGCCGCTTGCAGATCCCGTGCGGTGGTCATGTCCGCAATCCTTCCCAATCCACCTCATCATTGGACGGGTTAAACGCCATCAGCGCGAACGCATTTTCAATATGCGGTGGAAGCGGGGCTGTGAAGGTCAAATGCGGTTGTCCCTCCCTCGGCAAAGATAAATGTCGGGCATGAAGGTGAAGTTGATTTTCCAAGCCGCCGGGCATAGGTCTGTCCGTCATATATTTTGGATCGCCCGCAATCGGAGCGCCGAGTAATTGCATATGCAGACGTAATTGATGCGTACGTCCAGTCAGAGGCATCATAATCACCCAGGCTGCTTTTTGTCCGGCATTGGCCTGCACTTGATAGAGCGTTTTCGCATGTTTGGCATTCGGCGCTCCATGACGCACTGGCTCCATAACCTCTTTGCCCTCATGTATATTCCCGAAACGATTATCCAACCGGCCCTTGGCCATATAGCCTTTAATCTCGCCTGATTTCGGGTGCGGCACACCATTGGTAATACCCCAATAGATCTTTTCGGCTCGGCGACTTTGAAATGCGCGCCCTGCCCATTTTGCACTTTTGGCGGATTTTGCGATTAGCAAAACGCCCGACGTATCTCGATCAAGACGATGGACCAAACGGCAACCCTCACCCAAGGCTGACAACATACCATCAATATGGCGCGTTGTTTTAGACCCACCCTGCACGGCCAATCCTGCAGGTTTATTCAAAGCGATGAGGTCATTATCTTCGTAAATGACGAGCCCCTGCATAAACGCTTTGTCTTTCTCATTGATTGTCGGTTTAGATTTGGTCTCTGTGGGATCTGGCAAAGGCGGAATCCTTACGGATTGTCCGGCCTCCAATCGATAATTACCTTTGGCCCTCTTGCCATCCACGCGTAATTGACCCGTCCTCAGCAGCTTCTCCACCCGTCCATGCGGGATATGCGGGAAAAGCCTTTTGAACCATCGATCTAAACGTTGACCCGCATCCGTTTCGGGGACGTCTAATATTTGGACGCCACTCATGAGGACACCATAAAACGAGAGAGCCAAAGGCCCAAGGCCAAGGCTGCGAGAGATAAAATAAATGAGGCGCTTACATAGCCTAATAATGCGCTATATTGCTTTTTTTCGAGCATTAAAAAACTTTCCAGAGAAAACGCACTAAAGGTCGTAAAGCCGCCTAACACGCCGACACCAAGGAAGAGACGCAGGGTCTGTCCGCTCTCTGCGCCTTTATGCGCAAGCCATCCCACAAGCAAGCCCATCAGAGCACTCCCTATGATATTAGCGCTGAGTGTACCCATAGGAAAACCCGGGCCAAATTGGCGTAAAGTCAAACCGGATAATAAATGGCGGGCACTGGCCCCTAAAGCCCCGCCAAACGCCACCCATAATAAGTTTGACCCCCAGAATAATCCCGACATAGGTGGCTCCATCGCTCTGCCCGTCCGTCTAACTTTCGGCGGTCTCCACTCATGCGAGTGATAGAACAGTCACGGCATCAGGGCTAATAAAAAACATGACTATACGGGGCGGGTTTGCTGCCTGTTCTCGGAAGGCATTTTATTTCGGCGGGTTTTGTAACGTTTCCCGTAAAGCCTGCCATCCCTGTAAACGAGAACGTATGGTGCCTTCCGCACCCTCGCCTTTAGGCGCGTAGAAATTAAGACGCGCCATGCCGTCGGGGAAATAATCCTGTCCTGAAAACCCATCAGGCGTGTCAGGGTCATATTGATACCCCGCACCATAGCCCAAATCTTTCATCAAATTGGTTGGCGCGTTCAGAATATGGGCTGGCGGCGCGAGTGACCCTGTTTCTTGAGCCGCAGCCTGTGCCGACTTAAAAGCGGTGTAAACGGCATTGGATTTCGGCGCACAGGCCAGATGCACCGCCGTCTGGGCCAGTGCTAATTCACCTTCCGGCGTACCAAGCAATTGATAGGCCGATAGCGACGCCATTGACGCCGTAAGCGCGGTAGGGTCAGCGAGCCCAATATCTTCGCTCGCCATGCGCACGAGACGCCGCGCGATATAAATCGGGTCTTCTCCACCATTCAGCATTCGCGCGAGCCAATAAAGCGTGGCATCTGGGTCTGAACCGCGAATAGATTTATGGAGCGCCGAAATCAGATTATAATGCTGCTCACCCGATTTATCATAATGCGCCCGTCGTTTCTGTAGAATTTTCGCCACTTCATCGGGGCCAAATGTCATTTGCGACCCATCGGCATAATTCAACAGGATTTCCGCCAAGCTCAATGCGTAACGTCCATCACCATCGGCCATGGCGATAAGCGTCTCTCGCCCCTCTTTATTCACAGGTAGCGTCGCCCCGATATGGGCTTCGGCGCGGTTCAAAAGCCCCGCAATCGCTGCAGAGTCCAAGCGGTTTAAAACATAGACCTGCGTTCGGGACAGCAAAGCGCTGTTAAGTTCAAAACTCGGATTTTCCGTTGTAGCGCCAATTAAGGTGATTGTGCCATTTTCAACATAGGGCAAGAACCCATCCTGTTGGGATTTATTGAAACGATGAATCTCGTCAACAAATAATAATGTTCCACGCCCTGTGCTGCGTCGAGCTTTCGCCGTTTCAAATACTTTGCGTAAATCCGCCACACCTGAAAAAACGGCAGAGAGTTGGACAAATTCCATATCAGCATGGTCGGCGAGGATACGGGCCAATGTCGTCTTTCCAACGCCCGGAGGGCCCCATAATATCAAAGAGCTCAGCCGCCCCGTATTAAGCATGCGATGCAAAGGGGCACCTTCTGCCAAGAGATGGTCTTGACCGATGACGTCTTCAATGCGTGTCGGACGCAGATCATCCGCCAGAGGACGCGGAGCGTTCTGTTCCAATCCGGCGGCTGAGAAAAGGTCTGAAATCAGCTTGCTCGTCTTCTATTCGGTGCGCGGCAAATAACGCGTGGGCAAAACCCCGATACGACCATTTCGGTCAATGGAAATTTTCCACCCTTCTTCAACATCAATCGTGGCCAGAAGGTTTTCCAATTGTCGTGTCGTCGTAATCGGGTCTCCGTTTAATTCGGTGAGAAAATCACCGGGGCGAAAGCGATTATAATTGGCCGCACTGCGACGTTCGACCTTTAGCACCATCACGCCTTTTAGGTAGGGGTCAAACCCTAACTCTTCACCCAAAGCCGGGCTCATATTCACGACGGTCAAACCGTCAAAGGGGTGATAGCCGTCAAGCTTGCGCTCATCTCTCTTGGGGCTTTCCTGTGGAATATCGGTTTTGACGCGCAAGCTGCGCTCCCGACCGTCTCGGAAATAAACAACATTAGCTGTGTCACCTTTGCGGAGCGTGGCAAGCTTAAAGCGCAAACCGCTATCATCATTAATCGCTGTTCCATCTACGGATAAAATGACGTCACCTTTTTCCAAACCGGCCCGATCCGCGGGGCCTTTGGGAAGTATCTCATTGATGACCGTGCCTTTGGACCGATCAAGCCCTAAAGCTGCCGCCATTGTCGCATCTACCGCATTAGTTCGCGCGCCAATCCAAGGCCGCACGATACGTCCTTCTGTTAAGGCGCTATCAACAGCTCGACTGACCAATTCCGAAGGGATGGCAAAACCGATACCGTTGGAGCCACCTGAGCGGGAAAAAATGGCCGTATTCACACCCACTAATTCACCGGAGAGATCGACTAAAGCGCCCCCTGAATTACCCGGATTCACCGCCGCATCGGTTTGAATGAATGAGGAAACATCCGTCACATTCGTGCGGCCTAAAGCAGAGACAATACCGCTTGTTACAGTCTGACCCACTCCGAAAGGGTTACCGATGGCCAAAACGATATCGCCAATCTCAAGATTGTCACCTTCGCTTTGAATAGCGAGGGCGGGTAGCCGCTCACCCTTTGTATCAATACGCAAAACAGCGACATCAATTTCTTCATCTTGAGCAATAATCTCTGCCGGGAATTCGCGGCGGTCATTTAACACAACCCGTAACTCATCCGCCCCTTTCACCACGTGAGCATTGGTCACGATGATGCCATTGGAGCGGACAATCACGCCTGAGCCAAGAGAGTTCTCTACTCGTTCTTGTGGGGCGCGGCGCATACCGAACATAAAATCAAAAAAATCGGACCGGCCGCGCGCTTGGACTGTGCGGGACGTGTATACATTCACCACAGCCGGCGCGGTTTGTTTCACAACCGGAGCATAAGAGAGCTGCACTTGCGCTTCTGAGGTCGGCACAACCCTGTCCGGCATATCGACCGGAAACTGTGCTTGAGCAACAGGTGCGGCAAATGTCGCCCCTGCTCCTACGAAAAGACCGCCTAAAAGAGAAAGAAGTGGATGTTTCATGGATATAAAATAGGGCGGAGCTTGGCATTTACCAAGCCCCACCCTGAATTATGAGGTATTTTTTAGAATTGAGCGCATAAAAGCGGTCTGAACACGTCGGTCGAGTTCAAAACCATATAAAAGGCTAAGGTCTATTGTGCGTTCTGTTGTGCTTTTTCTTGCGCTTTCATGATTTTCTTCTCGGCATCCCGTAAAGCTTTCTTCGCCCGCTTCAGATCCCGTCGCGCTTCGGCGAGATCGCGTTGGGCTTTATCTTCTCCGTCTAATTCTTCGAGCAATCCCTCCACGGACTCAAGCATGGAAGTCGCGGCGTTCAACCGTGCCTGTTGTGAATAGGCCCCATGTTTTCCAGACGAGAAGAATGAATGGTCATCTGAATTAAAATGGAAAACTTTGTGTCCGTCATCGCCAAATTTATTGGAGAAAAGATATTTATCTTTAATGATAATGCTGTTTTGATCGGCAAAGAGTTGCGGGGCAGCGGGAGGCTTTGGCGCATTCAGACCTTTGGGAACATCAGGAGGCGTTGGCATATCACCTGACCAAATATAGCGCTCAATCTTTTTTGTACCATCATCTAGAACAATGATATTTGCACCCTCGCTATCTTTCATAAAAGTCGCATAATCAGCCAAACTCTCTAGGCTTTCCAACCCTTCAAGTTTTTCTAAGTCTTTGAGGGCTTCTAAACCTTTTAGCTTTTCCAGATCCTTCAGGTTTTCTAACCGCTTGATTTCAATGCGCTGAATATGTTTCCGGCTCTCTTCGGCCCGCTTCATGCTTTCTTCTGCACGGGCCATGGCAGCTTCACGGTGCTTCTCCATAGTCTTCGCACGCGCTTCTGTTGTCAAACGTCTGGATTCTATTTCTTTTTCTCTTTTGCGCATGACTTCGGCGTGCGGGAAATCGCGAATATAATCATGTTTGTGAATGGCTTTTTCGTTACTGGCTGAGAACACTAATTGGTTCTTATCATTTATATCGAAAGACCAAGAGTTAGATGTCGCAGCTTTTTCTTTGTCATAACCGACAATATCTTTTAGCGGCACAGCTGTCTTTTTCCCGAAACGGGCGAGCTTATAAGCCTTAATCTCGTCACCCTTAATATCGATGACATAAGTCTGTTTTCCATCATCGTTACTTTTACTTACCGTAATTTTGGAGTTCGAATGCTTATGTCCTTCTGCTTTACCTTCAGCTTCACTTTGCAATTGAGCAGCAGACACGACTGTATCTTTCAATTGTGCCTCTGAAGTCGGATAAAGATCAGAAGATGAGCGCGCTTCGGCTTCTTCAAAAACAGTTTCGCTTGCGATTGTGAACGGAGCCGTCGCAATTGCGACTGTGACCATAAGCAGGCCCGTGATTGAGCGAGACACGCCTTTATTCATCTTACGGCTCGCCAAACATTCCAGACGATCCGCCAATGGGTGTGCCATACCAAGTGTCAGCGGGTCTGACATACCCAAATCCAACCATTTCATACGTCTCTCTCCCTTAATGGCCTTGTTTCGCACAGCTTTGTCCAAATTCAAAATGTCTGTTTGTTTCATCATTACATCTGTCCCCTTTGACATCTAAGGTTTGTCATCCGTCATCGCCAATCCGAGAGGCGACGCTGTTTTCGCCTGGCCGGCAGATTTAGCGGCATGAATAAGTGTTTCGGCATAGGAATGCGTCGCGGTCTCTCCGCCGGTTTTCGCAATGACTGACGCATCACAGGCGGCTTCCTGATCAATGCGCATTTTATGCGCGGCATAATGTATGAGTGGATTGAACCAAAATAAGGCGCGATAGGCGAGCATCATGAGGGCGACCCAAAGGTCACCGCGCTTAATATGGGCCATTTCATGAATAAGGGCAAAACTCCGCTGATGCGGTTTGAACTGCGTTTCAAAGTCTTCAGGCAACAGGATGAGAGGCCGCGCGACACCAGTCACCATCGGCCCCCTTACGTGAGAAGAGAGGATAAGTGCTGGACGACGCTTTAAGCCAATCGCTTCCATCGCCGCTTGAATAGGAGCGTCCAATGTTTTCGGTGGCGTAATTGCCGTCCGTCTCATATGGCGCATAAATCGCTGCTGCCGGAACAATTGAAGGCCAAACCACACAACAGCGATACCGACCCAAAGTGCCACCAAGACACTGACCCATTCCAAAGAGCCCAAGAAGGACAGAAAGTCCACTGATGACGAGCCAGAAGTTTCGGATGGGGACGAAGGTGAGGCCGATACAGAGGAAGTCGGACTATTGATTGTCGCACTCACGGATTGCGAATTATCAGTCACGACCTCGACCGTTACGGTTTCGGCAGTTTGGCTTGGCACAGCCGTCCCTGCTTGCGTCAAGGGCTCCGCTCCTGCCTCAGGGATGGGGACTGGTGTGGCCTCCACCGTGACAGTTTGAAGCCCCTCTGACTGCGTCTCCTTCATCGGGGTGATGGCATTGGATTGAACCGTTGAAATCGGCGCGGCTTCTACAATTTTTTTAGTAATAAAGGGCAAAGTAAAACTTGGCATAAAAAGCCGACCCAAAGGTAAAAGCCATAAAGCATAAGCCGCATTGGCACCGAAATAGCGAGCAAACGGGCGCCGAATAATCAGCACCAGTCCGATTAATAGGCTGACCATCAGCCCCGTTTGCAAACCCCAGACTGCCAAAGCGTCAAAGGTCATTTTTTAAGCTTCGCCAATAGCGCTTCTAATTCTTCGATATCCGTGTCGGATAATCCGTCTGATTCCGCCAAATGCGCCACAAGCGGTGCGGCTCGACCACCGAATAAACGGTCAGACAAGCTACGCGCCGCATGGGAGGCATAGGTCTCCTTTGCGATCAGAGGGGTATAAAGATAACGGCGACCATCAGCCTCCGTCGATAAGGCACCTTTTTCAACAAGGCGGGATAAAAGCGTTTTAACAGTGCGGCTGCTCCAGTCCTTGTCATTATCCAGCGCGTCACAGACATCACTCGCGGCCAGAGGGCTTTTCGCCCATAACACATTCATAATGTCGAGTTCAGATTGCGATATTCGTAAGGCCATGACAGCTCCATTAACTACACCTGTAGTCATATGGCATCGATTACATTTGTGGTCAATAAAAAACTGACAAGGCCGTGTTAATTTTTAGACAGATAAAAACCTAGGCCAGACGGCCTATTTTACGAGAATAGGGATTGCCCCCTGAGAAGATTGCAGCCTGAACCCGATATTTGGGAAAGCATGACTCAGTTATTGTTCAAAGTCGCCGCATAAGGCAGGCCGTCAAAAATCGGGTCGAGATAACGCTTTCGCCCACCCCCTTCCCAGTTTTGGACATTTTTCACACAGAAACGAACCACTTCCGGTTTTTGGCCGCTCCGCTTTCGGGCAGCCTCTTCATCCTTAAATCGGCGAATGGTCGACAAGGACGTTGCGGGCCCATTGGCGCAAGCACTGATCACATCTTGCGGTGTCGTATTGGGCACTTGAGCAAATTCAGTGCGATTATAGGCGCGGTAATTCACGGACACTCTATCACCCGATAAATATTTCACGAAGACCATACGTCGATATTCGGTGTTATCTGACGGGCCGGTTTCAATGAGCAGAACAGGACTGACATCTGCGGATTGCGCCAGAGTGATCGCGGGTATGGCAGAAAAGGCGGAAAAAACAGCAAGACCAAGGACAGATTTCAACATATTTTATGTCTCCCAATAATGCCCCTACCGATAACTTACGATAAATTATTCGGATTGAAAGCCACTACACGCAGTTCAAATACATTTATAAAGATGAACGCGTTATGAGCGAAACCGTCTCATTTTTGGACAAGCGCTCAACAATTATTGGGAAGTCTTGTTTGACAAGGGCAGCAATGTCAGAGACCTCGCTGCCCTTTATCGCTCATTATGGTGATACTATTGGTTTCCGCGACGCGGCCGCGAGTTCCCGTCTCCACCCCGATTACGTCTGTTTTGTCCTCTGGGTCCGCTACGGCCACGCTCAGCATTATGATTGGCTTTATTAAAATCCTCACTCACAACACCTGTCAGGCAGCGCGAAACGTAAGGGTAGCTATCGGTCACGAAGTAAACGTAACGTCCGTTTAACTGACCCCCATTGCATTGGTCCAATCGGGGTTTGTCATTTGCGCCCAAACCGCCGACATAGACAAAATCCTCATTATAAGTGCCGTCATATCGCCCGCCCGGGCCATTTGGTCGCGTGCCGGATTTCAGCTCCCATCCGCTCTCCACCTTCTCACCCACATAATGAATTTCATATCCATCACCAGCATACCCTATCAAACTGCTGCCTGAGCGATCCAAAAGGTGCTTGGCTATGCCGTGATAATGATAGAGCCCGCCCCGCCCGACATGCGCATTGTTAAAATCTAAACCCAACTTTCCAGGGGCGCCATGAATATCCAAACTCCAATTCCGATCACCTCTCGGACTGTGACCGCGCCGCCCTTCGGGATCATAATATCCGGCAGTATTGGGACGGAATTGCACACCATTAATGGCGATACCCATAGTTCCGCGTATAGGCGTTATGGCTTGGGCTGGTTGAGGGTTTTGCGGGACACAGACTTTCACATCTTGCGGGGCAATAGCATTCGGATTGCCTCGATTAGGGAAAGTTCCGGTTGGATGATCCGGCAGACCATTGGCCGTAAAACATCGATCTGTTCCATTTGTTGTTATCGTGATTTGGTTCTCCGTTTTGACGGGGCTTAAGGAGTGTTCACCATTATCACTAGGGCCTGTATGAGCAAAAGCCATCTCGCTCCCCAAGACTAGAGTTGTCGCGGAAAGAACGGTAGTTTTGATGTGTTTCATGAGTAAGCCTTGAGATGCGAGTTGGTATAACTATTCACGGACAAGTGAAATATATCCTTCGCTTCCGCTTTCCCAGGCAGTCAAAATTTCGAGAATATTTGGCTTTTTATGGACCATTCGAAGGCATTGTCCCTCGACAACACCATAGCATAATGAGACCTTTGCCGCGTTAATATTTATTCTGAAGGAGTATTCGCCATGTCCAAAGTCGTTCTCATTACAGGCACATCCTCAGGGTTAGGCATTAGCCTCTCAGTCAAAGCGGCCCAGGCGGGGCATAAAGTCTACGCCACAATGCGGAACCTGTCCAAACGGAGCACATTGGACGAGGCCGCTAAACAGGCCGGAGTGTCTCTCAATATATTACCCTTGGATGTACAAGAGAATGAGACTGTCACCGCAGCCGTTGACAAGATAACCGGACAAGAAGGTCGGATTGATACGCTCATCAATAATGCCGGTGCCGGATTTGTGCGCACAACGGAACAGGCCAATTTGGATGAGGTTAATTGGGTCATGGATGTCAATTTCACGGGTGTTGTGCGCTGCACCAAAGCCGTTATGCCGCATATGCGCAAAGCCCGAAGCGGGCATATCATCAATATTTCTTCTGTTGGTGGTTTGGTTGGTCAGCCCTTTAACGAAATCTATTGCGCCGCAAAATTTGCCGTTGAAGGTTATACGGAATCACTCGCCAGTTATGTCACGCCGAATTTTGGTATTCACTTCACCTCGATTGAACCGGGCGGTATCGAATCTGACTTCGCGGCCAATGTTATGAAACAGGTCGCTAGCTCCGGCGGTATGTTAGAGGATGAGTATTTGCCTATCCTGCAGCGCTATATAGGCGGCGCGCGTGATCGACAGGGAGGCGGAGATATTTATCAAACATGCGACCAAGTCGCCGATGTCATTATGCAATCTGTAGAATCGGAAGACCCACCCATTCGGGCTCGCACCTCTAAATGGGGGGAAGATTTCACCCGACTGAAGACAGAACTGGATCCGACAGGTAAAAAGCAGCAAGCGACTGTTATTCAACAGTTCTTGAGCGATTAACTCGTATTTTAAGGCGTTAGACCCGTGATTGGTTATGATCTATTCCAAGACGATGATGAGCGTGAAATTCGCCAAGCCTGGTTAACCCTTTATCGGGAAACCTTGCCTCACGCAGCAAGGCAAAAGCTAGATTGGCCTGTCGAAGCAGATCACTGCTTTGCCCGCCTTCTTTTGGATAATGCTGTCGGTCAATATTGGCGAGACGTCATCAAGCCCCCTGCGTGGCGGCACACGCCATTACCTGTTTTGCAAAGGGCGATTGATTTAGGAGACGCCATTTTGACAGGCGATGCAGATATTTGGGCTTTGAACGATGCCTCACTTGTGATGCGCGGCAAAGCGCCCAAAGGCAAATCCGCACGCAACCCTCGCCGCCGTAAAAATCCTTATCGATAGAACGTTCTAACGCCCGCGCGAATTACTTCGCGTTGTTTAGATCCCAATCATAAATATAGCTGTCAAATTTTGTGGCTTTCTCCAAAGCGGTTTTTGTTTCGCCACTCGCGAATTGAGACAAATATTGCGCAACCTCGGCTGTGCTATCACCAAAGTCATCTTTATACCAATCAAACAGGCTAGACACGACTAAACTACCGTCATTTTTTAATTGAACGCCGCGCGGACTTTGAATGTAGTCACGGGCGACTTGATCTAAATCTGCTTCTAAAGTCTCGGCTTCCCACGCTTTCATCATCAAATTCGGACAACCAATCGACGCACAATTAAACGCGAAATGAATACGGGGTTCGTCATAAGTTGCACGAATCGTATCATGCTCAATGTTATCAAGGCTCATCTTCTCGCCACGCACGGTGAGAATTTTTTTCTTCCAGGGCCCGCGCCAACCGATTTTACGAATAGATTTTACGGGGTATTCATCCAAAATCACGTCAATGGTTTTCGCATTATAAAGATTGAACCAATAGGCCATGATTTCGGCATCTGAAAAGCCGGAGATATCCAAATTGGATAGTGTTTCGATATAGGCCTCGAGTTTTTTCTCATCCGATTCGCTGACATCGCCATAGGCCACAAGGTTCAGTCCACCATCCGCGCGGACATAGGTCTTGAGAAAGTCATTATAAACTTGGTTCACATTATCACTTTGCGTTGCCATGACTTTTTTATCCGTATTTTCTGCTGCCTGTGCCAGAGACACGCCCCCCAAGGGTAAAGCGAAGACGAGGCTCGCTGTAAGAAATAGCTTGGAAATAGAATGCGCCACGGATCGTCCTTTTAAAAGTTCGACTTATGCCTAGCAAAATTTTTTGGAACTACCAGTCACAGTCTCTCACAAATGAGTGACTGCATGTTTTACAAAGAGAGCGGAACTTTTCGTAACGTAACGCAAAAGACAGACTGTCCTATCTGAGCCTATTCAATCTCACCGTCTTCAATTCGGGAAATATATTTTTGCCCGCCTGTCTTTGCGTCCGAATGCCCCGTCGTTCCGGAAAGCAATTCCTCATCTTGATCTGATTTCAAATCCGATGTGACATCAAGAATAACAAATCTCGCCTCTGTCGTCTGCGTGTTTGACGGTTTGTTGAAATCGATACCGAGCAAAAGGCTTGCGAAGAATAAAAATGTCGCAATGAACATATTTTTAAAGACGGAAACATCAAACATAGGAGCGTACCAATCAAGTTATTGACTACATATGTAGTCTATTCGCTCGCTTTTGGCAATCCCTTTTTACCCAACACCCCAAAATACTCACAACATCGTCTTCCAAACAATAAAAAACCCGCCATAAGGCGGGTCTCTTTAATCGGCTTATAATCTTGATTAAGCGTCAACGGCGTCTTCGCGCTCGCGGTCGACTTTACCTTTAGCATCGACATCACGATCAACAAACTCGATAACAGCCATTGGAGCATTATCACCATAGCGGAAGCCAGCCTTCATGATCCGGATATAACCGCCTTGGCGGTCTTTATAACGCGGGCCGAGAACCTCAAAAAGCTTCTTAGATTGTTCTTTATTACGTGTTCGGGCAATGGCGATACGGCGGCTGTTTAAGTCACCTTTCTTGGCCAAAGTGACAAGCTTCTCCACGAACGGACGGAGTTCTTTCGCTTTTGGCAAAGTCGTCACGATTTGCTCGTGTTCAATCAGACTCGATGCCATATTGGCAAACATCGCTTTGCGATGGCTGGCAGTACGGTTCAGTTTACGATGGGCCATTTTATGACGCATGGCTTTATCCTCTTAATATGCTTTGAAGACCAATTAAATGTGGTCGTCGTATTTCTTCGCAAGTTCTTCGATATTTTCCGGTGGCCAGTTTGGCGCGTCCATACCGAGATGTAATCCCATAGCAGCCAAGACTTCTTTGATCTCATTCAGAGATTTACGACCAAAGTTTGGTGTGCGCAGCATTTCTGCTTCTGACTTCTGAATCAAATCACCAATATAAACGATATTGTCGTTTTTCAGGCAGTTTGCAGAGCGAACGGATAATTCCAGCTCATCCACTTTGCGCAGAAGGGCAGGATTAAAGTCAAGCTCTGGCTTCTCTTCACCGCGAGACATATCTTCCGGATCGTCGAAGTTAACAAAGACCTGGAATTGATCCTGCAAGATACGGGCTGCAACGGCAACGGCATCTTCAGGCGTAACCGCAGCATTGGTTTCAATATCAATAATCAGCTTATCATAATCAAGAACCTGACCTTCACGTGTATCTTCAACACGGTAAGCCACGCGTTTAACAGGCGAATAAAGCGCATCGATAGAGATAAGGCCAATCGGTGCATCTTCAGGACGGCTGTCAGCCGCAGGCACATAACCTTTACCGGTTGTGACCGTTAGCTCCATGCGGATATCCGCACCTTCGTCCGCTGTACAAATGACGTGATCTTTGTTTAATATCTCAACATCAGCAGTCTCTTCAATGTCAGCACCTGTGACGGGGCCGGAACCGGTTTTACGAAGAAGCAATTTCTTCGGGCCTTCGGCATGCATGCGCACGGCCAAGCCTTTGAGGTTCAAAACGATATTGGTGACATCTTCGCGAACACCGGGAATAGATGTAAACTCGTGTACGATACCGTCAATTTGAACAGCGGACACAGCTGCGCCCTGCAAAGATGACAAAAGAACGCGACGTAGCGCATTCCCTAATGTCATACCAAAACCACGTTCAAGCGGTTCAGCAGTAACGACGGCTTTACGTTCCGGATCACGACCCGGCTCAATTTCCGGATTGATTGGACGAATAAGTTCTTGCCAGTTTTTCTCAATCACAATAGTGGCCTTTTCTTTTCAAACTCGGCGCGTCAGTAGGGGTTCAGCTTAAACCCGTCTCGCGCCGTATATGACCCGCCAAGTGGCAGGTATCGGCTTATTAAACGCGGCGACGCTTTGGCGGGCGGCAACCGTTATGCGGGATAGGAGTCACGTCACGAATTGTTGTGATCGTAAAACCGGCAGCCTGCAAAGCACGAACCGCGCTTTCACGACCTGAACCCGGACCGTTCACATTAACTTCCAAAGTGGTCATACCGTGATCTGCTGCCTTGCGAGCCGCTTCTTCAGCAGCCACCTGAGCCGCGTAAGGTGTGGATTTGCGGGAGCCTTTAAAGCCCATCGCACCAGCAGAACACCAAGCTACGGTATTGCCTTGGGCATCCGTAATCGTGATCATTGTATTGTTAAATGTGGAGTTCACATGAGCGACGCCGGAAGTGATATTCTTCCGATCGGCGCGGCGAACGCGACCTGCTTCTTTAGCCATATCAGCCTACCCTATTTCTTCTTGCCGGCAATAGCTTTTGCCGGGCCTTTGCGCGTGCGTGCATTTGTATGTGTACGCTGACCGCGAACTGGTAAACCCCGACGGTGACGCAAGCCCCGATAGTTACCCATATCCATCAAACGCTTCACATTTTGTGAGCGCTCACGGCGAAGATCACCTTCCACCTGATAATTGGCATCAATCGTTTCACGGATTTGCAGGATCTCTTGATCCGTCAAATCATGAACACGACGCTCACGTGCGATACCCACTTTTTCGCAGATCTCGGACGCAATCGCCGGACCAATGCCGTGAATATAACGTAGCGCGATTTCAACGCGCTTATTAGTCGGGATGTTTACCCCAGCAATACGAGCCACTTGCGGCCTCCTCAAATTCCTACACTCGCTTGGGTCCTGAACAGATAGCTCACCCCATAACAAAAGGGGCGAGCGATAGAAGAACCGTCCGCGAAAGCGGGTTACTTAGTCTTAACACCCCATGCCGTCAAGCACGGGACGCCTTGTTTCATGAGATTCTTCAGACTCTTTTCCGATTAGGAAAAGAGACGGGCAAAGAATCCTTTTTTATTGGCCGGTTCGGCCGGTTTTTCCACATCCAAGATGCGGCTTATGCTGTTTGCAACACCATCAGGCGTCGCCATTCCATCGACTTCGCTCAATTTACCTTGGTTTTCGTAAAATGGCAGAAGCGGAGCTGTCTGTTCATTGTAATTTCCAAGGCGAATCTTGAAGCTTTCAGGATTATCATCTTTGCGACCCTCTTCTTCGAATCGCTTTGTGATCCGGGTCATTAAGGCCTGATCATCGACACAGAGGCGAATGACCTTATCGACCTTGTGTCCACGAGCCGCCAAAGCCACATCAAGCGCCTCAGCCTGCGCCACAGTGCGCGGGAAACCATCAAAGATGAAGCCCTTGGCATTCGGGTACATATCCAATTGCTCTTCGATCAAAGCGATAACAATCTCATCAGAAACCAGATCACCACGATCCATAATTCCGGCGACAGTTTTACCCAATTCAGATTCTGAAGCCCGAGCCGCGCGTAGCATGTCCCCTGTGGAGAGTTGCATTAAGCCTCGTTCCAATACGAGCCGTTTGGCTTGTGTGCCTTTACCGGCGGCCGGGGGGCCAAAAAGAACGAGATTCAACATATCAAAGCCCTATCGGTTACGCCGACGCATACGGGACTTTTTAATTAAGCCCTCATATTGGTGAGCAATGAGGTGGGACTGAATTTGTGCCACAGTATCCAATGTCACGGAAACGATAATCAGCAAGCTCATACCGCCAATCAACATAGCAACAGATGGCGGGATAGCGCCTCCTTGGCGCGCAATAATCAATTCAGGCAGCACACAAACAAAGGCCACATAAATCGCCCCGATAAATGTCAGGCGAGACAAGACATAAGAGAGATATTCTTCTGTCCGCTTGCCGGGACGAATACCGGGCAGGAAGCCACCGTTCTTACGCAGATTGTCGGCAACATCTTCAGGCTTAAAGACATAAGGGACGTAGAAGTAACAGAAGAAGATAATCAACAAACCATAAAGTGTCAGATAGACAGGTGAACCGTAAGCCAAGAAAGCCAAGAGCGTACCCGCAGCGCCAGAGGCCGCTTCATTTCCACCACTGCCCATCATGATCGGGCCAAGGGTAGCAGGAAGAAGAAGCAAAGAACTCGCGAAGATAGGCGGAATAACACCGGCTGTGTTGAGCTTGAGCGGCATAAAGGAACTCTCACCGCCGAAAGTCTTACCACCCGCCATTTGGCGTTTCGGGTATTGAACCAGCAGACGACGTTGCGCGCGCTCGACATAAACGATTAACATGGACAAGCCGATAAACAGAACAATCAGGAATAAGAGCAAGAGCTCAGACACTGTGCCTTGCTGATTCAAACTAAAGGCTTGGAAAATCGCTTTTGGTAATTCCGCCACAATACCGGCAAAGATAATCAAAGAAACACCGTTACCGACACCGCGTGCAGTGACTTGTTCACCCAACCACATCAGGAACATTGTTCCGCCAACCAGTGTAATAACTGTGGAAGCTTGGAAAAATGCGCCGGGGCTGATAGCGGCGCCACTTGTCTCAATGAACCGCGCAACGCCATAGGCTTGGAAAGCGGCCAATAGAACCGTCAGATAACGCGTATATTGGTTAATTTGTTTTCGACCCTGTTCCCCATCCTTATCCAACTCTTTCAGAGAACCGATAGAGCCTTTCATCAGGGTCATAATAATCGAGGCGGAAATATAAGGCATCACGTTCAGCGCAAAAATCGCCATCCGTTCCACCGCGCCACCAGAAAACATGTTCAGACGATCGCCCAGACCGCCCGTATTCATCATGGAAGAAATCTGTTCAAGATCAACACCCGGAACTGGCACATAAGTACCAATCCGATAGATGACCAAAATCATAAGGGTGAAAAGTAGACGTTGTTGTAGCTCTTTTGCCTTAGCGAAAACGCCAAGGTTCATATTTGCTGCTAACTGTTCTGACGCTGATGCCATGAAACGTCTCCTGCCCGTATCAAAGTGAAAACCCTATCCGATACAGATAGGGTTTATTTGAGCGGTTTAAAGGTCGCCGAGCTTGCCTTCGTTTTTGGCGAGCAGATAATAGAAGGTTACACGGTTTTTCATCCGTGTGGGCTTCATTGTTACGCAGACCGCTTTGACTTTCTCCATCGCCGCGTCTTTGTCATCAATACCAAGCTTTTTCTTCATGAAGCCTTTGACGATTGTCTCGAGCTCTGTCTCGTCAGAACAAGACACATATTTCGCATCACGGTTCTTGAGAGACGCACCAAGATATTTTTCGATCTTTGTGACGATAGCATTATCCGCATCCGCATCATATTCGCGGGTTGGCGCCAAGTAAGCTGACTCACCGTCTTCTTTAGCGGCTTTTTTCGCAGCAGGCTTCTTAGCTGCAGCCTTAGGCTCGGCTTTTTCGACTTTCGCTTTTTTCACTACAGGCTTTTTCTCTTCTTTAGCAGGAGCGGCAGATGCCTTCGCCACTTTCTTGTCCGCTTTTGAGACTTTACCGCTGCGATCCGCTTTGACGCCTTTTTCACGGCGCGTAACAGTCTCGTCTAATACGGTGACAGAGCCTTTGGCATCTTCAACAGCCTTTGTCGCGCCCGGCGTTGCGCCAGAAACAACCAATTTGACAGCCTTAGACACTTTGCCAGCACCAATAAGGCGCACACCGTCAAAAGCACGACGCAAAACACCGGCCTCAACAAGCGCTTCGGCTGTGAGTTCAGTTTTTCCGTCAATCTTACCAGACTCAATCGCACGATTAAGATTAACAACAGACAGCTCAGCAAAACGCTTGCGGTTCGGTTTGTTAAAACCACGCTTTGGCAGGCGCATATGGATAGGCATTTGACCGCCTTCGAAGCCTTTAATCGCCACACCTGAGCGGGACTTCTGACCTTTTACACCACGACCGGCCGTTTTACCTTTACCGGAGCCGATACCACGGCCGACCCGTTTACGCTCTTTAGTCGCGCCGGGATTATCTGAGAGTTCGTTCAAACGCATTTGTTTTCTCCAAGAGGTTTCTAACCGTCAAAAGACAGTAGACTACTCTTCTACAATTTTCACCATGTGAGCGACTTTGGCAATCATGCCACGAACGCTCGGTGTATCTTCTAATGTACGCTGCTTGCCAATGCGGCCAAGGCCAAGACCGACAAGTGTTGCGCGCTGATCCGGCTTACGGCGGGTTGCCGAACCGGTCTGACGGACAGTCACTGTTGCTTTTTTCGCCATTGTTCGGCTCCTTAAGCTTCGAGGGCTTCAGGGGCTGAGGCACCGTCATTACGACGCTCAACGATTTCAGCCACTTTCTTACCGCGTTTATTCGCAATCATGCGTGGGCTTTCCATACGCTTTAACGCATCAAATGTCGCACGCACCATGTTGTAAGGATTAGATGTGCCGATAGATTTACCGACAACATCTTGTACACCGAGGCATTCCAAAACAGCACGCATTGGACCACCGGCAATCACGCCTGTCCCGGGAGGGGCTGAACGCATAACGACTTTACCAGCACCATGACGGCCACGTACATCATGATGTAACGTACGACCTTCACGCAGTGGAACGCGGATCATTGTTTTCTTTGCTTCTTCGGAAGCCTTGCGAATAGCTTCAGGCACTTCGCGGGCTTTACCCTTACCAAAGCCAACACGTCCTTTTTCATCACCCACGATAACGAGAGCAGCGAATGACATGTTACGGCCACCTTTTACGGTTTTGGCAACGCGGTTAATGTGAACAAGACGATCGATAAATTCATTATCTTGTTCTTCGTCCCGTTTACGGCGGTTATCTTCTCTAGCCATATCAGTATTCCTAGAATTTCAGACCGGCTTCGCGAGCCGCATCGGCCAAGGCTTTCACCCGACCATGATAAAGGTATGCACCGCGGTCAAAGACGACTTCACCGACTTTGGCCTTCTCGGCACGCTCTGCGATCAATTTACCGATACGGGCCGCGGCCGCAGTATCAGAGCCTTTTTGCTTTTTATCTTCAAGCGTAGAGGCTGATGCCAAAGTTGTGCCTGTTACATCGTCGATAATCTGAACGGAAATGTTCTTTGATGACCGATAAACGGATAAACGAGGACGCCCATTGGCATGTTTCTTCAAACGGCGACGAACGCGTTGCGCGCGACGCTTCATATTTTGGTGAGCAGATTTCATGACTACTTCTTCTTACCTTCCTTGCTACGCACGAACTCACCGACATAACGTACACCCTTGCCTTTATAAGGCTCTGGCTTACGAAACGCACGGATCTCGGCGGCAACTTGACCCACTTGCTGCTTATCAATGCCGGACACTTTGATCAGTGTTGGCTTCGACGCTTCAATTGTGATGCCTTGCGGCGGTGTGTAATCCACGTCGTGCGAATAACCAAGCTGCATAGAAAGGTTTGTCCCTTTCATTTGCGCTCGGTAACCCACGCCGCGTAGCTCAAGCGATTTTTCAAATCCCTTTGTTACACCTAGGATCATATTCTCAACCATTGTGCGGCTCATGCCCCACATAGCACTGGCGTTTTTCACGCCTTCGACAGGAGTGACCGTGAATGCACCATCCTTCAATTCGCCAGTAACGGCGTCAGGAAGTGTGAAGCTCAACTCGCCTTTCGGGCCTTTGACTGTAATGTCCTGACCGGACTGTGTCAAAGTCACGCCGTCAATAACGGCGACAGGTTGTTTACCAATACGTGACATAGAGCCCTCCTAAGACACTTGGCAAAGAACTTCACCGCCGACGTTATTTTCACGTGCAGCAGCGTCGCTCATGACGCCTTTGGGGGTTGAAAGGATCGCGATACCCAAACCGTTACGCACTTGTGGTAAAGTCTTCACAGAAGAATAAACGCGGCGGCCCGGCTTAGAAATACGTTTGATGTCACGGATAACGGCTTCGCCTTCGAAATATTTTAATTCGATGTTGAAAGCCCGGAAACCGGCATCGTCTTTTGTTTCTTCGTAACCGCGAATGAAACCTTCATCGGCTAATACGTCGAGAACACGTCCACGCAGATTTGAAGCAGGTGTTGTGACGGAAGAACGGTTACGCATGATCGCATTGCGAATACGTGTGAGCATATCGCCCAGAGGATCTGAAAATGACATGGTGTCTCTCCCCTACCAGCTTGACTTCACGAGACCTGGTATCAGGCCCATGCTGCCCAATTCGCGAAGCGCGATACGGGACATTTTCATTTTACGATAGTAACCGCGTGGACGACCGGTGACTTGGCAACGGTTACGAACACGGTTTTCCGCGGAATTGCGTGGAAGAGCCGCCAGCTTCAACTGGGCTTGAAAACGCTCTTCAACAGGCAAATCTTTATTGCGAGCAATATCTTTAAGCAGAGCACGTTTACCTGCATATTTGGCAACGAGGCGCTGACGCTTCAAATTACGCTCGACTGAGCTTACTTTAGCCATTTATTTTTCTCCTATTTGCGAGGTTTTGAGCACAATGCCCTCAACCTGCTTCGCTTGTTGCGTTCGTTCCCGAACCCGTCAGATTAGTTTCTGAAAGGGAAAGAGAACGCGGCCAACAATGCTTTGGCTTCTTCATCAGTTGTGGCACTTGTTTGTACCACGATGTCCATTCCGCGAACGGAATCGACTTTATCATAATCAATCTCAGGAAAGACGATATGTTCTTTCAAGCCCATGGCGTAATTGCCGTGGCCATCAAAACTTTTACCGTTCAGACCGCGGAAGTCCCGTACGCGTGGCAACGCAATGTTCACCAAACGATCAAGGAATTCATACATTTTATCACGACGCAAAGTCACCTTTGTGCCGATAACCATACCGTCACGCAGCTTAAAGCCCGCAATCGATTTTTTGGCCACACAAGGCACAGGCTTTTGACCGGCGATCAATTCAAGCTCTTCCATAGCGGCTTGAACTTTTTTCTTATCACCGACACCTTCGCCGATACCCATATTCAGCACGATCTTTTCGATACGTGGAATCTGCATGTCAGACGTGTAGCCGAATTGTTCTTTCAACTTCGCACGGACTTCATCACGATAGACCGCCGCGAGGCGTGGTTCATACGGTTTAGTCATCGATGACTTCCCCTGATTTCTTGGCGACGCGGACTTTTTTGCCGTCTTTCAACGTTTTAAAGCCAACGCGCGTTGGTGTATTATCTTTCGGGTCAAGATGAGCGACATTTGAAACGTGAATTGGCGCTTCAAATTCTTTGATGCCACCATCCGGGTCCATTTGGCTTGGACGTGTGTGACGCTTGACCATACGGACGCCTTTGACGACGACACGCTCTTCTTTCGGAGACACTTTCAGGACTTCGCCCTTACGGCCTTTATCCTTACCGGCGATGACGACAACATAGTCGCCTTTTTTAATCTTCGCAGCCATGGTTATAGTACCTCTGGAGCCAGAGAGACGATCTTCATGTGGTTTTTCGCACGCAGTTCACGAGGAACCGGGCCAAAAATCCGCGTGCCGATCGGCTCGCCATTATTGTTGATGATGACAGCAGCATTGCCGTCAAAACGGATTACAGAACCGTCACGGCGCTGAATGTCTTTGCGAACCCGCACGACAATCGCCTTACGCACGTCACCCTTTTTTACTTTACCGCGTGGAATGGCTTCTTTGACAGAAACAACAATCGTATCACCCACATGAGCGTAACGACGCTTTGAACCACCCAGTACTTTAATGCACTGAACGCGACGGGCGCCGGAATTGTCGGCCACATCCAAGTTTGTCTGCATTTGAATCATGAGACGTCTCCTTGATTACATGAGAGGGATTTCAACGAAAAGGCAGGGCCTTTACGCTGAGATCACTTCCCACCGCTTTAACTTTGACTTTGGCGTACATTCCGTAATGCGGACTTTGTCGCCAACCTTATGCGCATTCTTTTCATCATGCGCGTGATATTTCTTCGAACGACGAATCGTCTTTTTGAATAGAGGGTGGAGATAGGCGCGCTCAACTTTGACCACAACCGTCTTTTCACCTTTATCTGACACAACTGTGCCCTGAAGTACGCGTTTTGGCATCTCGACCTACCTTAAGCCTTCTTGGCGGATTTGTTTTCCGCCATAATTGTTTTGACGCGCGCAATATCACGACGCACTTGGCGAACGCGGGCGGTCTTTTCTAACTGGCCGGTGGCTTCTTGAAAGCGCAGGTTAAACTGCTCTTTTTTCAGCTCCAACAGCTTATCATTAAGCTCATCGGCACTCATGGCTCTGACGTCAGTAGCTTTCATCATCGCCTCCTATTACTCGCCCGGACGTGTGACGATTTTCGTCTTCACGGGCAGTTTCGCAGCACCCAGACGCAGCGCTTCGCGCGCAACTTCGTCAGAGACACCGTCAATTTCAAACATGATCCGACCCGGACGCACTTTGGCGGCCCAGAATTCAACGGAACCCTTACCTTTACCCATGCGGACTTCGGTCGGCTTCTTTGTGACAGGAACATCAGGGAAGATACGAATCCAGACGCGACCGGCCCGTTTCATACGACGGGTAATCGCACGACGTGTGGCCTCGATCTGACGGGCTGTAATACGCTGAGGTTCCATGGCTTTCAGTCCGTAAGAACCGAAGGTCAAAGCTGTTCCGCCTTTGGCGACACCCTTGATCCGGCCCTTATGGGCTTTGCGGAATTTTGTACGTTTTGGCTGTAACATTTCTCTTAGCCTCTATCTTAATTGGCGCGCGCCGGACGACGTCCGCCACGGTCATTATTATTGCCACCGCGTGAGCGTGTATCGCCCTGCTGTGTCATGCGCTTCTCATGAGCATAAGGATCATGCTCCATGATTTCGCCCTTATTGATCCAAACTTTAATGCCGATAATGCCCATGGCCGTCATCGCACGCGCAACACCGTAATCGATGTCAGCCCGCATTGTGTGTAGAGGCACGGAGCCTTCCTGATATTGCTCAACACGCGCAATTTCAGCACCACCTAAGCGGCCACCCAATTTAATCTTACAGCCCTTGGCACCCATCCGCATGGCAGATTGCATGGAACGTTTCATGGCGCGACGGAAAGAAACACGACGCTCAAGCTGCTGTGCAATACCGTCGGCAACCAAATTGGCATCAACTTCGGGCTTACGCACTTCAACCAGATTGATGAAAACTTCGCCGTCAACCATAGAGGCGACTTTCTTGCGAAGGATTTCAATATCAGCACCTTTTTTACCAATCACAACACCCGGACGCGCCGTGTAAATTGTAATGCGGCATGTTTTGTGCGGACGCTCAATAACGATACGTGAAACGGAGGCGTTTTTCAGCTCTGACATCAAGAAAGCGCGAATGGCGAGATCTTGATGTAACAAATCACCATATTCGGCGGTATTCGCATACCAACGTGATGACCACGTGCGGTTAATACCGAGGCGAAGGCCAATTGGATTAATCTTCTGTCCCATTACGCGGCCTCACTCTTTTTAGCGGCTTTTGGCTCTTCAGGTGTGTCTTCGACTTCACGCACGACAATTGTCAGCTCGGAAAACGGCTTCAAGATACGCGCGCCACGACCGCGGGCACGGGCACGGAAGCGTTTCATGACGAAGTTTTTGCCGACATAGGCCTCGGAAACGATCAGTGAATCGATGTCCAAACCATGATTGTTTTCAGCGTTTGCGATGGCGCTTTCCAGAACCTTCTTCACTTCACCTGATATACGCTTGTGCGAAAACTCAAGATCAGCGAGCGCTTTATCAACTTTTTTGCCGCGAATAAGTTGCGCAACCAAGTTCAGCTTTTGTGGGCTGATACGGATCATGCGCAATTTGGCGCGAGCCTCTTTGTCGCCAACGCGACGTGGATTTTTTGTCTTTGCCATGGTCTTTACTTCCGCTTGGCTTTTTTATCGGCCGCGTGACCGTAATATGTACGTGTCGGTGCGAATTCGCCGAGTTTATGCCCCACCATGTCCTCATCAATGAGAACGGGGATGAATTTTTGGCCGTTATGAACTTGGAATGTCAAACCGACAAAGCTTGGCATAATCGTTGAACGACGAGACCAAGTTTTAATTGGCTTATGACGCCCCTCAGAACGTGTCGCTTCGGCTTTTTTAAGCAGGTAACCGTCAACAAACGGGCCCTTCCAGACTGAACGTGGCATAGTCCGCGCTCCCTAGCGTTTCTTCTTCGCGTGACGCGAACGAATGATGAATTTGTCAGTCGCTTTATTCGAGCGAGTACGAGCGCCTTTTGTCGGCTTACCCCAAGGTGTCACAGGGTGACGACCACCAGAAGTCCGGCCTTCACCACCACCGTGAGGGTGATCAACCGGGTTCATGGCTACGCCGCGAACTTGTGGACGCTTGCCCAACCAACGCTTACGACCGGCTTTACCCAAATTGATGTTCATGTGGTCCGGGTTGGACACCGCACCGACAGTGGCCAAACACGTTTGGTGAACCATGCGCATTTCGCCTGATTTCAAACGAATTTGAGCATAACCCTCAGAACGACCAACGAGTTGGGCATAAGTTCCTGCAGAACGGGCGATTTGACCGCCTTTACCCGGCTTCAGCTCAATATTGTGGATGATAGTCCCGACAGGCATAGCGCGCAAAGGCATCGTGTTACCCGGCTTCACGTCAGCTTTCGCTGAAGAAATCACCTTATCACCTTCGGCCAAGCGTTGTGGCGCCAAGATGTAAGCTTTCTCACCGTCTTTATATTCGATCAAGGCGATAAAGGCTGTGCGGTTCGGGTCATATTCCAAACGCAAAACCGTCGCTTCGACGTCGAATTTGTTCCGTTTAAAGTCAACCTTACGGTAAAGACGCTTATGGCCACCACCTTGGCGACGGGATGTAATACGTCCAGTATTGTTACGACCGCCGGTCTTGGTCAAACCCTCAGTCAGAGACTTTTCGGGGCGACCTTTGTGCAAGCCTGTGCGATCAACCTGAATGAGGTTGCGGCGCGAAGGGCTGGTCGGATTGAATGTCTTTAAAGCCATCTCTCTTCCCTATAGTCCTGTTGCGATGTCAATGCTGTCGCCGTCTTTCAACGTGACGATAGCTTTCTTGACGTCATTTCGACGACCGGGTCGGCCCCGGAAGCGCTTGGTTTTACCTTTGACGCGAAGCGTGTTCACAGCCGTCACAGAAACCTTGAAAAGCTGTTCAATAGCTTCTTTGATTTCCGGCTTGGATGCGCTTAACGGCACTTCGAAAACAACCTGGTTGTTTTCAGAAACGATTGTCGTTTTTTCTGTGATGATCGGAGAGACCACCGTATCATAATGGCGGGCAGCTAATGTCATTTTAAGCGAGCCTCCAGATCTGCGACAGCCTGCTTTGTCAACACGAGTGTGTGACGCTTCAGAATGTCATATACGTTTGCACCTTGGCTCGGCAAAACATCCAAATTCGGGATGTTGCGCGCCGCTTTGGCAAAATTTTCTTCGATAGTGTTACCACCCACGACCAAGCCGTTTGTAACACCTAATTTTTCGAGCGATTTACGAAGGTCGGCCGTTTTGGCAGATTTCGCAACAGCGTCATCAATGATGATCAACTCTTTTGCACCGGCCTTGGCAGACAAAGCGTGACGCAAAGCCATGGCCCGCACCTTTTTAGGCAGGTCATGTGCGTGAGAGCGAGAACGAGGGCCATGTGCTTTTGCACCACCGCGGAACTGCGAAACAGATCCGTTACCGTGACGCGCTGTACCACCACCTTTTTGGCGACCGATACGCTTTGTTGTCTTAGAGACATCGCCACGTTCTTGAACCTGATGCGTACCCGCTTGACGTTTCGCCAGTTGATAACGAACCATACGGTGCAAAATATCTTTGCGCGGCTCATTGGCAAAAACGGCGTCGTCGAGATCGACGGAACCGGACTTCTTGCCCGCTAATGTTTGGACGTCGAGTTTCATTTAGCCTTCTCCGCCTTCATCTGTTGTGGCTGCCATAGCGGCGGCCTGCTCTTCGGCGACACGTTTCGCTTCTGCTTCCGCCTCGGCCAAAGCCGCTGCTTCTGCTTCTTCTGCGGCTTTCAAAGCCGCTTTACGGTCGCCCATTGTTGCGGCCGGGAAGATCAAATCTTCTGGCTGAGCTTTTTTGACGGCGTCGCGAATTTCCAACCATGCACCCTTAGCACCCGGTGTTGCGCCCTTGATCAAAATAAGACCATCTTCGATTTCAACACGTGCCACTTCAAGGTTTTGGTTCGTCCGACGAACCGCACCCATGTGGCCGGCCATTTTCTTGCCCTTAAAGACTTTACCCGGATCCTGACACTGACCTGTTGAGCCATGCGAACGGTGAGAGATAGACACACCATGTGTGGCCCGCAAACCGCCAAAGTTATGACGTTTCATCGCACCGGCAAAACCCTTACCGACAGTCACGCCTGAGACGTCAACTTTTTGACCCGGTAGGAAGTGACCCGCAATAAGCTCTTCACCAACCTCAATCAGATTTTCATCAGCGACGCGGAACTCAACCAATTTCTTCTTCGGTGTAACGCCCGCCTTGGCAAAACGCTCACGTTCAGCTTTTGAAACACGCTTAGGCTTGGCTTCACCCGCACCCAATTGAACGGCGGAATAACCATCACGCTCTTGCGTTTTCTGAGCAACAACCTGACATCCCTCCAAAGAGAGAACCGTCACAGGAACATGATTGCCCAAATCGTCATAGACGTGGGTCATGCCCAATTTCTTTGCTAATAGACCTGTTCGTAACATGCCTATGCTCCCAATTTAATTTCGACGTCAACGCCGGCCGCGAGGTCGAGCTTCATGAGCGCGTCCACAGTTTGCGGTGTCGGGTCAACGATATCCAACATTCTCTTATGAGTGCGGATTTCGAATTGTTCGCGTGACTTCTTGTTCACGTGTGGTGAACGGTTCACAGTAAAACGCTCAATGCGGGTTGGTAGCGGGATGGGCCCACGTACTGTAGCACCAGTACGCTTAGCCGTAGACACGATCTCTTTCGTCGAGGTGTCGAGAATACGGTGGTCGAACGCTTTCAACCGGATGCGAATATTTTGACGATCCATAACAGGGCCTAATCTTTACGCTTCAAACAACAAGTCGGCGCAGCGTGCTGCGCCGAACGGATAATAACTTCTAAACTACTCAGTGATTTTGGACACGACGCCGGCGCCGACTGTGCGTCCACCTTCAC
>CAZEFT010000018.1:0-56373 GCA_964511495.1 uncultured Algimonas sp.
GCCTCTACAGTGCCTGCGAAGTCCATGCCCAGAACGGCTGGGAGGTCAGGTGAAAGCGGAAGGTTTTCCTGACCCATTTGGCGTATCATGGTATCAACTGTGTTTACGCTTGACGCTGCGATACGGACAAGGACATGGCCTTTTGAAACCGTTGGTTCATCGATATTCTCAGCTTCGAATTTTGCGGTCTCGCCATAAGACTTCAGAACCATTGCTTTCATTTGATTTACCTCTTTGAATGTTGAAGCATGCTTATGCATCATATTCATTCAGAAGATAAGCGGAGCTATCCTATAATCAGTTTTTATATATTGAATATAAAACTACGCTTCCCAAGGCGGTGGGGAGCCAATTTTTTCAATCAGATAATCGATCATCACACGGACTTTACCCGTTAGAACGTTTGATTTCGGGTAGACAAGCCAAACGGCTGAACCGTCATTTACCTCATAGTCAGGTAGAACCCGAATAAGTGACCCCTCGCGTATCTCCTTATGGATGCTCCAGATGGAGTTCATGGATATCCCGACTCCCGCCTGAGTAGCTACACGCGTGCTGGCCCCATCATCGCACCGAATTCGTGCCTTAGCCTTGGGCGGTGGAAACTGGCACTGTCGCTCGCCAGATGCCGTTAAATCACGCTTCATATCCCCAAAAACAACAAGTCGATGACTGTCCAAATCATCCGGTGTCTTTGGCGAACCGTTCTGCTCTAAGTATTCCGGCGAGGCGCAAAGAACGCGTTTATCATCGGCCAGCTTGCGGCCAATCATGGCGCTGTCTTCGATGGCTAGGTTGCGTAAAGCGAGGTCAAATCCGCCTTCAATCAGGTTGGTTTGTGTATCTGACAGGCGAAGATCCAAATTAATCTGAGGAAAACGCTCAAGAAATTCAGAAAGGATGGGGGCAATATATAACTGCGCAAATGTGCTGGAGCAGGCAAAACGTAGTGTTCCAGACACTTCTGGATTTCCTTTCCCGAGCGCGACTAATCCTGCATCCTCTTGCGCAATAATCTCCCTAGCGAAGGGAAGGAACTCTGCACCCTCGAGCGATAAAGAGACTTTGCGTGTAGAACGGTGAAGCAAATCCGCACCGACTTCTTTCTCGAGTTTAGCCAGCCGTGCACCTGCGACGGCAGGGGCTAAGCCCAGCTGTCGTCCTGCCGCGCTAATATTGAGAAGGTCAGCGGCCATCACAAAAAGGCGAACGGCTTCCGTGTCCATATTATATCCAATTTCTATATTCTGATTACTTATATTGATAATTTATATTCAAAATAAAATCAATACATATGGCTTCGAACTGAACCAACCGGGTCATGAAATTAGGATGGAGATTAACAATGCACATCGACGCAAGCGTGAATTACCATGTTAAGAAGCCTACGCCGCAAGCGTTTGAATTTGATGTCGATGGAATTATTGGGAATTTGATTTCCCCGGAGCTGGTGACAACCGACGTGAAAGTCGCCGACTTACGGGACGCCAATTACGAACCTAACTTTCAACGCGATGGTATTGAATTCATTGAAAAGTCCTCTCGCGTTTCAGATTTTGAAAGTGGTGGTGACTGGACAAGCATTTACGAACAAGAACTGACTGACCTCCTAAAGTCACATATTGGATCAGAAGAGGTCATTATTTTTGATCACACTGTTCGCGTTGATGACCTTGATGCCGCTCGTCGCCCTGCACGCAATGTTCACAATGACTATAATGAAGCAGGTGCGAAACAACGCCTTATTGACCTCGTCGGTGAGGACCAAGCCGAGGTGTTCTCTGAGGCTGGTTTTGGCTTCGTGAATGTCTGGCGTCCGATAAAAAACACTATTAAGTCCTCTCCATTGGGTTTTATCCGTCCGTCTTCTATGCAGCCAGATGATTGGATGGATATCGACCTCATTTACCCTGACAGGTTGGGTCAAATTCTTGGTGTGGCAGCAAACGATACGCATGAATGGTTCTACAAGTCCCACATGACTCCCGATGAAGCTGTGGTCTTCAACATTTACGACAGCGGGGGCCGTCCACATTTGGCGCATAGCGCGCTCGACCTGCCCAGCGATGTCCGTGCGTCTATCCCGCGCAAAAGTATCGAGAGCCGTACGCTCATTCGGTATCCATAATTAAAGAAAGGCACGAAAATCATGTCGACATCTACACTGACGAAAGCCCGTACTGTGATCCGTCCATCTCGGGAAGCCATGTTACAAAGAGACCCATCCGTAAGTCGTTTTTGGAACGATAATGAGCAGACGTTCGAGGCGGCTTGGACGGAATGGGAAAATGAAAATGGTCATGCGGGTATCGCATTAGACAGCTCTCTCTACGCGCCCGCCTTGCGACGTGCGATTGAAGAGGCCTGGAAAGACCCAGCAAAAGAATCTTCAGTCAAAGACCTCTGGACGGAAGTTTTTCCCAATGTTTACAAAGCTCAATTCTTTGATCCCGATAAGCTCCGCATTTTGCGTTATTATCTAGACCGGGTTGCTGATGCGGACATCCCGCTAAGGCCGCCCTATGGGATTGTCCTCAATCGCGGCGGTGCGATGCTTGACCCGCGGTCTGAGGGTTATTTGGCCGCGCCTACCTTTCAAGCCTTTTATGAAGACTTGATGGATCGCTACATGCGGCCTGTTTCAAGGCTCTTGTTCCCAGACGTCTATGGCTATGACAGCCAAACTTTTGGTTTCTCTATTGCTTGGCAAGCCGGCAAGGACACAAAGCTACAGCCACATACGGACGCGTCTAGTGTAACATTGAATATTAACTTGAACTTACCGGGTGAAGACTTCGCCGGCTCAGCGGTGCGGTTTATGGATTCAAATAGCCGCAAGGTTGAAAGCCTGACATTTGAGCCGGGAACGGCCCTTATTCATCATGGCCGAGTGCCTCACGCGTCCGAGCCAATTACTGAGGGTGAGCGTCATAATTTTGTGCTTTGGCTTTACGGCGAGAGAGGGCAAATCCCTTATCAACACGGTCCAGCAGCGGAACCTATATCCGCCAAACAGCGTTGGGTAATTCCACAGATAAGTTCCGATGGGTTTGCACCCTTTTAAATGTTTGCTTCGTTCACAGATTTACACTCAAAACACAGGAAAAGAATATGACAAAGACAATTCTAATCACAGGTGCCACAGACGGCATTGGTCTAGAAACGGCGAAAATGATGGCTCCGGAAGGCCACACACTTTTACTGCATGGGCGTAATCCAGACAAACTGGTTGCCGCAGCTGAAACCGTATCAAGACTAAAGGGTACTGGTGAGATCAAAACCTACCGTGCTGATTTATCAGTCCTTCCTGAGGTCGAAGCTTTGGCAGATGATATCAAAGATGGTTTTAAAACCATTGACGTCCTAATAAACAATGCGGGTGTTTTCAAAATGTCTAACCCCTTGACGAAAGACGGGTATGACGCGCGCTTTATCGTCAATGTTGTCGCGCCTTATATGTTGACGAAAGCCTTGCTTCCAACACTAGGTTCAAATGGCCGCGTGGTGAATTTATCGTCAGCAGCACAAGCGCCTGTCAATGTCCAAGGCTTCCTCAACAAGCAGGCTTTCTCCGATGGCGATGCCTACGCACAAAGCAAGTTGGCTTTGACAATGTGGTCTTTTGAAATGGCGAAAGAGTTGGGGGCGAACGGACCTATGATTGTCGCCGTAAATCCGGCCTCTTTCTTGGGTAGCAAAATGGTGAAAGAAGCTTATGGCCGAGCAGGAAATGACTTGCGGATTGGCGCGGATATTTTAACCCGCGCAGCGCTTAGTGATGAGTTTGCTGAGGCCTCTGGTCGTTATTACGACAATGACCGAAAATCTTTCGCACAGCCGCATCCGGACGTGCTGAACTCGGCCAAAAACAAACAGCTTGTCGAAGCGATTGAACGCCTAATTACGTAAACAACCTAACCTTCAAACGCTACCGAATTTCGGACTGAATTTTCAGTCTGACTTAACCACGTGCTTTCGAGCGCGGTCTCTAACTGCACCCTAAAATAAGGAAAATACCATGAAATATGAAGGCTTCACCACATTCAAAGTGGATCAAAAAGATGGCATTGCGACCGTCACATTCGACTTTGGTTCCGTCAATGTACAAGGACAAGAAATGCTGGCGGACTTGAACAGTCTAGCAATGCGCCTTGAAAGAGACCGCGAGACAAAGGTCGTGATTTTCCAATCCGCTAACCCGGAAATTTGGGTTTGTCATTACGATACTGAGCTTTTGAAAGACATGTCAGATGAGGCCGTTTCACGCGAAGACGCTCAATTACTGGATTTGCAAGCCGTCTGTGAGCGGATCAGCAAAGTCCCACAAGCAACCATTGCAAAACTCGAAGGCTTTGCTCGCGGGGGCGGCCATGAACTTGCACTGGCGCTCGATATGCGTTTCGCGGCGCGAGGCAAATATAAGTTCATGCAAATGGAAGTCGGTATGGGTATCTTGCCTTGCGGCGGCGGTGCATCCCGTATGGCGCGCCAGACAGGTCTGGGCAAAGCGCTTGAAATCATTCTAAGCGCGCAGGATTACGACGCTGATGATGCCGAACGCCTCGGTACAATTAACAAAGCACTCGAGCCAGACGAGATTGGTGAATATGTCAACAACCTTGCTAAGCGTATCGCCCAATTCCCAGCGGAGTCGATCAATGCCTGTAAACAAATGGTCTATGAAAGTATCGATAAACCTATTGATGAAGCTTTGAAAGCGGAAGCCTACTGGCTCTATCAAGCGACGAGCAAGACGCCCGCGCTAAAGCGTTTCCAAATTGCTGATGACCAAGGCCTTGAGCATGACATAGAAAACCAACGCAATTGGGGTAACCTTGTTATGGATGTTCAAGAGATTAACTAGAAACCGACGAAAATTAGATACAAGGCTGACTTCTTCCGAGGCTAGTCTTGTTGTTCATGAAGGCATATTAGTTTTCATTAAATTACTGAGGTCAGTTTATGGAATAATGGCGACCCTTAATGCTTATCTAACGTTGCTGCAGAAAGCTTTGCCCGGTTTGTACGAGAAACGCTTTACGCATCGATTTAGGAAAACTTTTTAGCGAAGGCGGTATTGATTGGACGATAGGGATAGGGATGCGAGTTCGATCGTTTCTACTATTATTCATGATTTGAATATTGATAATTTTTTCATTCAATTGGAAAATGTCTTTTTTTAGTCTAGTTCGGATTTGTAGAAATGATTGACTTCAAAATATCTCTAGGAGCTACAAAATGGTAAAATATGCAAAATGGGCAGGATATGTTTTAGGACTATTTATGGTCGCTATGGGCGCGATGAAATTTTTTGGCGATGTCCCAATTTTCACTTTGTTGGAGAATAATTTGGGGTCAAAGTTTGGAATTAATCTCAGCTTCATTGATCCGCAATTTAAGTATTTTACGGGCGTGCTCGAATTAATTGCTGGCGGTTTGTTGCTGCTGGGCCAACGTTTCAAAGGCGGTGCATTATCTATCATGGTGATAGGTGGGGCGATTTTTACGCATTTATTTGTCATCGGTATTTTTACCCCTGAGTCTTCGGCGCTTGACGCTCCCTTGAGCCCCATGCTCTTCATCATGGCCGTAGTCTTCTTTTTAGTTTCCCTTTGGGTTACGATGGCGTCTAAGTCTATGGCCGACTAAGCCCTTTGCTAAATTGGGGGCGCCTTCCAAAAAGTTGATTTGAGCGTGCTCCCATTGTCCACTATCGTACGAAAGTAATTTTGGCCGATGAAACCGTAAGGTAAGACTATGACGGATAATTTAAAGCCAAAGTTTAGAGTGAAACTACGACATTTGATTGTCTGTAGCGTAATTATCGGCATCGGATCGATCTTATTTCTTATTCTCAGTGCATTTGGCGCGTTTCGCTATTGGCAGGCTGAGAAAATCCCCCAAGGTGAAACCCAATTGCGGTTTGAAGCCGTCGATTTGCCTTTTACACACAAAGCTGATCTTGAAAATTCACTTCCGTTTTTGGCAAGTGCTGCGATTGATATTGACGGTGACGGGGTTGACGAGCTGTTCTTGGGGGGCGGCAATCGTCAAGTCGACGCTTTTCTAGCGTTCCGAAACGGCAAATTTGAACCTCTAAAAATTACTCTGACCAAGGGAGAGGTTGATGCCACACATGGCGCGGCGACGATGGACTTGGATAATGATGGGGATGTAGATTTGTTGGTCGCGAGAGAAAGCGGCGTTTGGTATCATGAAAATCAAGGCGGCCGTTTTGGAAGCGTTAGGCTAAATTTAGATCTGGCAGAGAATACAACCCCGCTTTCCATCGGTCTGGCCGATATCAACCAAGACGGCCTCGCCGATATGTATGTGGCGGGCTATATTAAAATTAGCCTTGTCGAAGGCGAAACAAATTTTGACAAAACCTATGGCGGGTATAGCTATCTTTTTCAAAATGCAGGCGATGGAGACTGGATAGATATTTCCAAATCGGCTGGTGTTTGGCGGAAACACAATACTTTTATCGGCTTGTTTGCAGATTTGGATAATGACCGCGACAGTGATTTGATTATTGCACAAGATACCGGTGTTATTGAGATGTATTCCAATAATGGCGACATGACGTTTACTCCCATTCCGAACCCGTCCGTCTATTCCTACCCGATGGGCGTGGCTGCCGGAGATTACGATAATGATGGCTTGCTGGATCTTTATTTTTCAAATGTAGGCTACACAATGCCATCGGGTTTATTGCGTGGTAATTTGAAAAAGGACGATCCTTTTAACCCTGCTTACATGTTGTTTCACAATGATGGCGACTTGAAGTTTTCAGACAAAGCTGAAACCATGAACGCGGCTCGATATGGCTTTGGTTGGGGCACTGTCTTTGCTGATATGAACTTGGACGGCAAAGAAGACCTGTTGATTGCGCAAAATTATGCGCGTTTTCCGGCCCAAAAATTATTGACGAAATATCCGGGGAAAATCCTACAAAATTACGGTGATCAATTCCAACCTGTCGAAAACATAGCTGGTGCAGAAAATCGTAAATATGCCATATCGCCGATTATTTCTGACTTCAATCAAGACGGTTGGCCCGATTTGGTTTGGGCAAATTTGGATGGCCAATCCCAAGCTTATATAAATAAGGGCGGCGAAAATAATTACATCAAAGTGCGATTGCCCAATGTTGCACGATCCATCAATGCACGGGTGATTGCCACAAGCGCTTATGGGGTGGTCCAATCTAAACAAGTGATCACATCCCAAGGTTTAGGCTCTGACCAAGGGCGAGATATCATCTTCGGGTTCAAACCCAACGATTTCGTATCAACCATTAAAGTCGAGTTTCAAGACGGGTCAATGGAGACATTCAATAAACCTGAAATGGGGCAAACCATAATGGTCAGCACACCATAAGATGGGCACTATAAACTGGATACGGCTGTGTGGATGGGTGGGCTTGCTTGCGTCTCTGCTTGTCGGAACAGGGGAATTTTTACTACAGTACACGCCAAATGGCGGCATTGAAGATGTGCACGGCTATCTCTTCTTTAACGACATAAGCGAGGCCCGGTTGACATGGGGGCATTATATCTCCGTCTTGTCAGCTCCGCTTTATGTGCTTGGCTATTACTTTCTGTCCAAACAACTCGAGCCTGCAGGGCAGAAGCAGTCAAAAGCATTTTTCGTCATCGGCGCTTATTCGTTTATAATCGGGGCTGTTTGGATTGGGCAAAGATATTTTATCGCTGCCACCGTCCATGAACTTGCAGCGGGCGCGGATATTGGTGTGCTTCTGACGTCTTTTTCGGAACATAATGAGCCTTTTGTGAATGTCCTGAGAGTTGCAATGGTGGTTGTTTCAGGACTCTGGATTAAACTTATTTTATCGGGTCAGACGACCTTTCCGAAATGGTTGGCGGTTTTTAGTCCTATTGTACTCCTTGTAAGTATTGCGGGCCTTTATTTTGCGAAGACAACTTTAGGATTATGTCTTTTTCCGATTGCAATGAATGCAACACATTTCGTTGTATTTTCTCTCGCTTTGTTAACAACGCATAAAGTCGATACGGTTTTGAAAAATGGATAGGTTCGCGCGCTACGCACTTATCTCCTTGTCACTATTGGGAACGCTTGCAGGCGGGAGTTTGTCTATTGAACATCTGCAAATGGGAGAGGTCTGTCCGATATTGGGGCCTGTCCCAGCCTGCTTTGTTGTCTTTGTGGGTTATGTCCTTATTCTCGTGAATGCTGTTTTTGCGTCAAAACTCAATCTTAAAACTCTCTTCTTTTTAGGGTGGAACCCTATTTTCCTTTTGGCGGCGATGGGGGTTAGTCTGGAAGTCTTCGGGCAAGATATTTGCCCGCCAGGCGCTATGGGCATCCCGCAATGTTTCTATTCTTTGGCCATGGCTTTGCTTTGTTTAGGTCTTTTCCTAATCATGAATAGACGGCAGGGGACAGCATGAAGAATCTCAAGATTTCAATCGTAATTGCAGTCTCATTCGTCTTATCGGCGTGCTCAACAACTTATTACTTGCCTAAACCTCCCAATGTATACACTACCACAACACCTTATCCTTCTGCTGATGTCCCGCCTGAAAAACAGTCGGCAACTAGCCAAATTGTTTATGTCACGGATCGGCTACCCGTACGTTCCAAAGCAGGTGAGTTGGAGTTTGGAGATGAACGTTTTGCCGTTATGCAATATGGTATTGCGCAGGTGAGAATTGGGGAGGATAAAAGCTGGAACGACATTACATCAGCGGCAAATTCAGATATTAGCCGCATTAAAATGAAAGTGACACGGCAATCAGTGTTGCCTCAATCTGAGTTCCCTCGCACGCCGCTTCTATTTACCTTGGACAAGGGAATAACTACATTTAATGCCGAACAAGCGCAACTGTTTGAGAGAGCCCGTGAAGATTTTAGGGCGTTCATTCGGGACGAACTTGAGAGCGCAAGCAAGAAAGATGTCGTTGTTTATATTCACGGGTTTAACACCTCGTTTGAAGAGGCGCTGTTTACAACAAATGATATTTATCATTACAGCGGACGTGCAATCGTGCCTATTGCGTATTCATGGCCTGCTGGTGACGGAAATATTTTCGGTTATTTCCATGATCAAAGCTCAGCAGATTACACAATCTATCATCTCAAGGAGCTTTTCCGCAACCTGATGAGCATGCCCGAAATTAATAATATTCACGTCGTAGCGCATAGTCTTGGCACAGAGGCGACCACAACGGCTTTGCGAGAACTGCTTATTGAGACCCGCGCGGCTGGAGAGAACCCTCTCGACAAATTTAATATCGAAAACCTCATTTTGGCGGCACCCGACATTGATTACGGCGTCGTGACCCAGCGCCTGATTGCAGAACAGTTTGCGGCCGGGTTTGGGCGGATAACAGTTTATACAAATCCCAGAGATAAAGCCTTAAGCCTATCCGGATTGCTTCAAGCCAGTCTGAGGTTCGGAAAATTACTCCCGACTGAGGAAGGCGAGCGGCCAAAGGAAATTTTCCAAGGTGTTACCAATGTGAGTTTCATCACTGTCAACTCAAAGACGCCGGGAATTTCTAATCACGGTTACTTCGTTAAAAACCCGTCAGCGCTGTCGGACATCGTGAGACTCATTAATACACCCAGCGATGCCGGCACGCCCACCAGGCCTCTGAAAAGTCTGGGTGGGAATTTTTGGGAGATGGGCGAAAACTACTTGAAGGGGGCGGCCCAGCCTCTTGAAACTTCGAACTAGTTGCTACTAACCGCAGAAAAGAGGACAATCACTTTGGAAACTAAAGTCAATTTTTTGTCGGAAAACGACATAGAGCTTTCGGGCGTTTTGCACGAACCCTCAAATCAAAATACGAAATGTTACGCTATCCTAGCCCATTGTTTCACCTGCACCAAAAGTCTCAGGGCAGGGATAGTTCTTGCCCGAACGCTTGCAAATCATGGTATCGCAGCGCTGAGATTTGACTTCACCGGACTTGGAGCCAGTAAAGGACAATTCTCCAAATCTAGTTTTAGCAGTAATGTCGCTGATCTTCAGAACGCTGCCAAATTTCTGGAAGATAATTATGAACCCGCACAAATCATGGTGGGACACTCACTCGGCGGAACAGCAGTACTTGCTGCGGCGGGCTTGGTAAACTCAGTTAAAGCCGTCGCGACCATCGGGTCTCCTGCCTCTCCGGATCATATTTTGCATATGTTAGCAGACAGGCTTGATGAAATAGCTGCCTCTCCCGATGGTGTTACGATTAATTTGGCGGGGCGTGATTTCGTTTTCAAACAATCTTTTGTAGATGACGTGCGGAACTACACACTGGATATTGGAAAATTGGGTAAGGCACTGATGGTTTTGCATGCGCCGATGGATGGTTTGGTATCAATCGATGAAGCCGGAAAAATATTTACGATAGCCAAGCACCCCAAAAGTTTTGCCTCATTGGACAAAAGCGATCACTTACTAACGAAAACTGAAGATGCGGCCTATGCAGTTAAAATGATTGCACCGTGGGCTCTGCGTTTCGTCAGCCCTAAAATTCCTTCATCGAACACTCTTGACGGCATCACTGCGACAGGCCAGATGGCAAAAGGCTTTCTAACACAGGTCTTAACGGAGTCGCATCAGTTTTTAGCTGACGAACCGGTCTCTTACGGTGGGACCAATAAAGGGCCTACGCCCTATGACTTTCTTGGAGCGGCATTGGGGGCCTGTACTTCCATGACACTGAATATGTATGCGCGTCGTAAAGACTTGGATGTCAAATCGGTCTCGGTAAATGTACGGCATGAGCAAATTCATGCTGCCGATTGCGATGACTGCACAAAAACAAACGGGAAAATTGATCAATTTACGCGCCGTATTTCAATTGATGGAAATCTGAATGAAGCGGAGCTGAAACGCATGCTAGAAATTGCGGATAAGTGTCCGGTGCATAAAACTCTTGAGAATGAAATTAAAATTCTGACCCACAAGGCTTGAGTGGGTTATGACCATCAACATCAATGAAGAGTATAGACCTGATGCCATATGCTTAGACACATAAAAATACGTTGGATTGAACTGACGACCTTGGGTTTCGTCTGTACATTCGCCTCGATTTTACAGGTTTTTTTCTCCCCGTTAGAAGTCATGCTCATGAGCTTCTCGGTTGGTAGCCTTCTTTACATGGGGCTTGTAGTCATCGTTTTCCTTCCCTTAGATCATGATGCTTTGTCAAAACGAGTGACACGTTTCGATTGCGGGCATCTGACGGTTATGGCGTTAGGGTGGGCCGCTATCATTGGCGTTTTTATTGCGATTTGCGGGTTTATAGGGCTTGAAGGGCAGAGTAATTTTGAAATAACAATTTCAATATCTGCTATAACTATTGCTTGGGTTCTTCTACATTTTATCGGAGCGATTCATTACACTCATACCCAATATGGTGGAGAAGGGCCTGACAAATGTGACTTGACGTTTCCTGGTAAGACCCCCGGACTTTTTATCGATATGCTGTATTTCTCATTTACGGTGGGAATGACATTTGCAACATCTGACGTGGAAGTTAATACATCTCAGATGCGGTTTCTGGTTTTAGTTCATGCAGTTGCCTCGTTTTTGTTCAACTTGTTTATCTTCGCAATCGCCGTTGCAGCAATTAGCCGAATGCTGGGAATTTGATTAAAGAATTTCCGTCTTGCACCATGTTCGGCATCTCAATTATTGGAGAGCTTCGCTTTTTGCGACATCCCTCAGAACGTCTCGTAGCCAGATTTGCGCTGGATGATTGCCCAATCGCGAATGCCAGATCATGTTGAGGGCTTGCATTTTAAATGGAGGAGTTAGTGGGCAATCCAAAACAACTGTTTTTCCTGTTTCAGACATGATCTGTCCAATCCGATTCGGACACGTTAAAACCAAATCTGTCGTTTCCAAGATTAAGGCGGCTGGACCATAGGTTGGCATGACGAATGCAATATGACGTTTAAAGCCTTTTTCAGCCAAGGCAGCATCAACCCAGCCTTTCGCATCGCCACTGGAACTAATGGATAGATGCTCTTGATTTGCAAAGTTCTCAGTCGTCATCTCTTTCTTTACTAAATCATGGTCGGCCCTGACCACACAGACCCAGTCTTCTTCAACTAAGGTTTCAGAAATAAATCGGTCCGGCGGATCGTCCCAATTTAGGAGGGCAATATCTGTATCTTGAGAATCCAAATATTCTCCTGGGAATAAACTTGGTTTGATGACCCGAATGGAAACACCAGGGGCTTCAACTCTTATTCTTTCCAGCAATGGGGGGAATATCGTCAGCGTCGCGTAATCCAAAGTCGCGATAGTAAAGACCCGCTTTGATGTCATAGGATCAAAATTTGCACCGTCCAAAGCTGTTTCAATTTCGCTAAGCGCCTTACTGATGGGGCCGCTCAATTCTAAGGCCCAAGCGGTTGGTCTCATTCCATCTGAAGTTCGAATAAACAATTCATCTCCGAGCCGTTCTCTCAAACGAGTCAAAGCATTTGAGAATGCCGGTTGTGATAATCCAATTGACTGCGCCGCCCGCGTCACATTGCGTTCGCGCATCAAGACGTCAAAGACAACCAATAGATTTAGATCGAGTCGGCGTAAATTCATAAAATGAATATAACCTATTTAATCATTCAATTTCAATATAAAACTCTAATTGTGTAACCAGGGTCTACAGACCAAGAGAATTGGAAATGAAGATGAGCCTTATTACAAAATCCATAACAACCACTTTAATCTTGGTCGCCACGGCCTCCGCTGGATCCGCTTTTGCGCAATCATCGTCGGCGCCTGAGCTATCCGCTAAGGATAGCAATGATTGGGTCTTGAAAGGAATGCCTTCGCAAAACCAATCTTTTATTTTCCAAACAAATAACGAAGATAATACGGCTTTATTGACTCCTCTCCCCAAGCAAGATCTAAACCAGTTTATCGAGATTGAAACTCCAATTTTTTCTCGGATTGATGTTACAAATTTTAAATACCCGGTGTTAGGCGCCATCAAAATAGGCGTTCAGTCTGATTATCAAGAGCTGCTTTGGTCAAATAATACGATACATATCAGCGATATTACATATTTACCGTCTGACAGCTCTCCCTACAGCCAAACGCCTTATCAAGTCGCAACAACGGCGACGGCTCAGCTCAAATTTGCATTCTAATCAAACCGTTATTGGGAGCCATAATATGACTGTTTCAATTTCAAGACGTTCTATCCTCGCCAGTTATGTAGCAGTCGCAACAACTGGCTTCGCGGGAAAGACGGTGGCGCAAGCCAACCTTCAAGTTAACACTTCATCAGATGTATTCATTCAAACCCCAGATTTTCAATATAGTTGTCAAAAAACTGATGCAGAGTGGCGAACACAGCTTACTGAAGTCGAATACAGAATTTTGAGAGAAGGAAAAACTGAGAAAAGGAAATCCAGTCCACTTTGGAAAGAAGAGCGAGGCGGTACATATCAGTGCAAAGGATGTGACCTTCTCATTTATGCCTCCAACTATAAGGTAAAACTCAATAAAGGCTGGGCATTTTTTAGACAAAGCGAACCTGATAGTGTCCTTCTGGGAATTGACTTAGTCACGACATATGGCGGTAGAGAAAAGAATGGTTCTGTTACGGAAGTTCATTGCCGTAGATGTGGAAGCCATTTCGGACATATTCTATATGTAAAAGGCGAAATCCTTCATTGCATAAACGGCGCGTCTTTGAACTTTGAAGCCGTATAAATTCTAATGTCCGTTCAAATCATGACGTTTCGAGAGGCTTTGTTCCTACCAACAACAATCAAGCGAAGTGTTAAAGTCGCATTATTGGTTGGCACCCTTCTGATTTTTATTAATCATGCGAACACTATTTTAAGTGGGCATTGGCCAGAGCCTTGGGAAGTTCTACTGACCTATCTCGTGCCTTATTTGGTTTCCTCTCATGCGACGGCAGCAAACAAATCAGAAACGCCTAAACATCAAGATCTGTGATTGGAGTGGTTTGCGTTTAAATAAGTCTTTAAAAAACCAAACGCGATGAGTCATATAGAGTATCTCTGCTTTTTTCTTATAAGTCTATCGTCGTACATCAAGGCTTTCCTGACCCATGGCATATTCGACATCGGATACGTCAACGAGATTGAAATCACCCCGTATGGAATGTTTCAACGCACTGGCGGCTGCCGCGAAATCTACGGTCTTCTGTTCCGACATTCCAGATATTATGCCGTGAAGAATACCGGCAGCAAATGCGTCGCCGCCTCCAATCCGGTCGACGATACCGGCTGCATTATAAGACTTAGAAAACCAACGGCCTTTGCGGGTGACAATCTCAGCCGTAATCCGGTGATGATTCATGGTTAAAGTTTCCCGCGTGGTTGCTGATAGATATTCAAGATTGGAAAATTCTTTGAAGGCGCGCTGGAACGCGGCTTCTCTATCCGTAAATTTTTCACCCAAGATGAGACCGATATCACGCTCATTAATGAATCCGATTGTAGTTTTGGAAAGTAAATATCGGATGACTTTGGCCCCGTCTCCTCCCCAGCTGTCCCAAAGCTGAGAGCGGTAATTACCATCGAATGAGATTTTCACGCCTCCTTTTCGGGCAGCGTCAACAGCCTTTAATACAGCCTCAGTGGCATTGCCGCTGACAGCCGGCGTGATACCCGAGATATGAAGCCAATCAGCCTTCTTGAAAATCGGATCCCAATCTATGACGCTAGGCTCAGCATTCGCAAATGATGATCCGTCGCGATGATAGGTGACACGGGATGGACGGACGACTGCGCCAAAACTGATGAAATACAATCCCATCTGCCCTGGGCCGTGAATGATTGACGACACATCGACGCCCTCTTTTCTGACTTCAGAAAGCGCCGCTCTACCCAAAGAGTTCTTGGGAATTATCGTAACGAGTTTGGCTGGGTGTCCGAAATGTGCGAGAGAGACGGCAACATTGGCCTCCGCGCCGCCGGCATGAACATGTAACATTCCGGATTGCAGCAGCCTTTCTCCGTCAGGTGCGGCCATGCGCAGTAATAATTCCCCGAAGCATACGACGCGATCACCCATTTTGTTTTCTCCTTTAGCTCATTGAATTTTTTTTAGCCACTTCCAAAGCCGTGATTTTATCTTTCTCACCAATGAATACGGGTGTTTTCTGATGTCGCCCTTTAACCGGAATATCCAGAATGGCCTGGTCGCCATTTGTCGATGCGCCTCCCATCGCCTTGATAAGGAAGGCCATAGGAATGGCTTCGTAAACGAGTCGAAGGTGACCTTCGCCATATCCTTTCCGGCCATCCGGCGGATAAGCAAACAATCCACCCTCAATAATCAATCGTTTTATTTCGGAGACCATGGAGCCATACCAACGCATATTATGAGGTTTTTGCGTACCACCTTTTGTGTCTAGTAAACTCATGTAATAGGTTCTAAACCAATCAGGCCAGAGCGTTAGGTTAGAAGCGTTGACTGCGCAAAAACGTGCAGACGGCATTTCTTGCGCTATCGGCAGGACATTCCATTCAGATGTGTCCTGATCAAAAATACCTTTATACACCTTATTACCATCCGCGAAAAAAACTTCCAAATGCATTCCGAAAACAAAAAATCCACCGGAGACAATGTTGTCACCATTCAGGTCATGTTCGGTTTCGACGGATTTAAACACACCAAAAATTGCACCCGACGGAATGCCCACTAGGGCCGCTTTCGAACCATCCAGAGGATCGAGTGCGACGCTATACTCCCCATCGGAAATTTTATCCATGTCAGGACGTTCTTCAGAGACGACATATTTAATGTTGCCCGCATTTTTAAGTTCTCGAAAGAACGCCTCGTCAGCAATTACATCCAAACCAATTTGGGCGTCGCCGCTTTCATTGCTGGTTTCAACAAATTTCAGTCCCGAGCCCTTTTTCAACTCGTTGTAAATTGTCTCGCCTGCAGCAAAAAGGGCCGCATAGACGGCATCAAGATTTTTAACTTGGCTTTTAAATTTTAGAGGCATTTCGACTCTTCCCTCTCGATTATCTAGGTGATGAGGCTCGCCTTCTCGCGGCCTGTTAAGTTTTTAATATCTGTAATCTGCTCGGCAATCTTTACGATGTCTGCAAGTGCTTCGTGATTGTCAGCACCCGTCTTGTCGGAATCGGTTTCGTATTTTTCAACATAAAGGCGTAGCGTTGCTCCGACCGTCCCTGTCCCTGACAGGCGAACAACGAAACGGCTCCCGCTTTCAAAACCAATACGCAGGCCCTGGTTTTTTGATATCGAGCAGTCAATCGGATCATGATAGGTAAAGCTGTCGGCAAATTTAACACTCTCTTTTCCGAAAGTCTGTCTGGGCAGTGTGTCGAGCTGCGCCCTGATGTGGTCCATCACAGCGTTGGCTTTATCCACTTCAACGCCTTCATAATCATGTCTTGCATAGAAATTGCGGCCAAATTTACCCCAATGATTGTTCATGATGTCTCTGACGGACATATTGCGGGCGGCCAAAATATTCATCCAAGCCAAGACAGCCCAGACGCCATCTTTTTCGCGTACATGGTCTGAGCTAGTCCCCGCGCTTTCTTCGCCGCATATCGTTATGCGTCCCGCATCGAGAAGGTTGCCGAAAAACTTCCACCCTGTCGGCGTTTCAAAATATTCAATACCAAGTTTTTCAGCCACACGGTCCAGAGCGGCGCTGGTTGGCATGGATCGCGCCACACCCGAAATACCATCCTTATAGGCCGGTATAAGATGCGCATTGGCCGCAATGATGGCCACACTATCTGACGGCGAGACAAATATGCCTTTGCCGAGGATGATGTTCCGGTCTCCGTCTCCGTCTGACGCTGCGCCGAAATCCGGTGCGTCTTCGGCAAACATTTTTGCGAATAAGTCTTTGGCGTAAACGGGGTTGGGATCAGGGTGGCCACCACCAAAATTTGGTGATGGTTTCGCATTCATCAAGGCCGTTTCAGACGCGCCCAACCTATCGACAAATATCGCCTTGGCATAAGGCCCAGTAATCGCATGCATCGCATCAAAACAGAGACTATGTCCATCCGCGAGCCACGTCTTGATTGCATCGAAATCAAACAAGCTCTCCATAAGGTCGGCATAATCAGAGACAGGGTCAATAATCTCGACAACCATATCGCCGTGATTTGACTGCCCAAGTGTTTCCAAATCAATTTCGGTGCTGTCTGATATATTATACTTGCTTATTTCAAGTGAGTTTTGAAAAATGGCATTTGTGACGGACTCGCTCGCCGGACCACCATTTTGTCCGTTGAATTTAATGCCGAAATCGCCTTTGGGGCCGCCCGGATTATGACTGGCGGAGAGTATAATTCCGCCTTGGGTTTTATATCGCCGGATGATGTGAGACACAGCAGGCGTTGAGAAAAGTCCACCTTGTCCGACAATACATTTTTTAACACCATTGGCGGCGGCCATTGACAAAATCGTTTGGATCGCAACGTCATTGTAGTATCGGCCATCTCCGCCGACCACCAGCGAGCCCCCCTGCAGTGCCTCCACCACGTCAAATATCGATTGCACGAAATTTTCCAAATAGCCTGGCTCTTGGAAGACCGACACTTTCTTGCGCAGGCCTGAAGTTCCCGGTTTTTGATCGGTAAAGGACGTCGTCTTCACGCTTGGCATAATTATCCTTCCTTACGCGATCGCGCCATTCTCATAGCAGAGATAATCTGCTTTGCAGAGGGGTAACTCGCTATTGATTTTATGTCGGCGCTATATTTTCGTCGCCAATTCGGTTGCTCTTCCGTCGTGCCCGGGACATTGGGCTGGGCAGTCTGCAACAGTAGGTCTTCCAGTTGTACAGCGACGGCAAGTGCAGGTGAGCGGGCCAGAGCGGATTGCAAATCGGCTGCTAGGTCGGTGGTTAAAGCCCCGTTGGTTGAGCCATCATATCCGGCTTGATGTTGCAAGAAATGTTTGTCTCGTTCTCGTCGCTCACGCTCCATCTTGATTGCCAGCTCATCAGACGCGATTCCGAGGTCTGCGCGCCAGTCAAAATCAGTCCCTTTCCAAAATCCGGCCAATGTCGGGAAGTCGTGATTGCTAAAGGATGTGAGTGAAAGTTCACGCGCGCGGGATAACTCGACAAGGTGACCGTCTGAACTCCGCTCTATAATTGCGATACTGCACCCCATCAGGTCATAGGTTTGCATGGCGTTTCTTAGCCCGTCAGGGATAGTGCCAAGATCTTCTCCAATAACGACACATTCTGCCGCTTGGGATTCTTCGGCAATCATGTTGAGCAAACCTTCCAGAGGATAGCGGACATAGGCCCCGCCCAAATGATGTTCTCCTTCACCATTTGGAATCCAGAAGCTGCGCATATGTCCCAGAATATGATCGATACGGACTGCGCCGGCTTGCTGCATCATACGCCGCAAGGATGAGCGATAAGGTTCAAAATTATTTGCGGCCAACTTATGTGGATTATAGGGAACAAGGTTCCAAACTTGCCCGTCGGGGTTAGCCGCATCTCCTGGCGCGCCGAGACTTATCCCCTCTGCATACACCCCTCTGTTACGCCAGACATCCGATCCGCCCGGAACAACGCCAACAGCGTAATCCAAATAAAGCCCGATAGACATACCTGCCGTAACGGCGCGATTTTGCGCGCTTTGTAATTGGTTCTGCGCGATCCATTGGAGGTAGCAGTAAAACTCAACCCGCTCTCTATTATCTTGGGCAAATTTTTGTACGGCGGCACTGTCGGGAGATTGTAGTTTCTTCGGGAAATTCTTGTACCCGTCATAAGTCCGTTTGTTCTTCGGTAGAGTTTCATAAATGGCGTCAAAGACAGCGTGGAGGCACAAGGCGCCCCCCTCACGCTTTTTAAACGCCTCAAACATAATACGCCGAGGGTGGGAATTGCTGAGTGTAATGAAATGCGCATATGCGGTTTCAAACGCTTTAAATTTCAGCGCGTAAACAGCTTTATAGTCTACGAATTCAGTCTCTCGCGCTTTCCGAATTTTGAGCTGGAATGGCTTTAAATTGCCAGATGAAAATTCGGGGATCTTATCCGGGGCAATATGCATGATATTAAGAAAGTCACGTGATGACGGAGAATAAGGCGCGTAAAGATTGGTGCTTGTTGGAAAGAGAGCATGAGCCGGATTGATACCGATAAAGTCCGCCCCTTCAGAGCCCATCTCTTCGGCTAAATTGGCGAGGTCTTCAAAATCTCCTATGCCCCAATTGCGGGCGGATTTTAGACCATAAAGTGCGGCTGTTATGCCCCAGACCCTGCCACGCTCTTTCAGAGCTTTTGCACCATAGACAGCTTTGGCTATCTCCTTGGGTTTTGAGGGCAAAGATTTGTGGAAGGAACTAGCCATGGCTTCTAAAATCGCGCTCTTCGTTTCTGTCGATGCCACATGGTGATGTCCTGAAATATCCCAGAATTCGGAAATAATACCTGCGCGTTCAGCTTCGTCCTCAATGGCCGCATTTGCGACATCGCGTGGAAGGGCGAGCGATGGAGAGCTGAGCACAACGACAGTATCATCGGGCACATAACATTTTTGATCGTCAAGTATCGCTTTCGCGCTAGCAAACTCAATTGTCCAACCTTCGCCTATCGGTAAGATAAACTCGCTACTTTTGGAGCGATTAATCACGATTAAAACTGAACCATGATCTTTCATGGTCAGCATCATACCGAAGGCTTCACGGTCTGCGTCGTCCCAACCTGAAGGGGTCAGTCTATTGCCAAATCTATCTAACCAATCCACGTTCTTGGAATAACGTTCTCCAACCGTTTCACCGTGTAAAAATTCACTTTGTCCGAAATGCGGGAACTTTTTCCGAAGTTTAACAAGCTCCGTCACTGCGGCTTGAAGATGGTCGTCACCCTCGGACCAATCTAGCCACGTAATCTCATTGTCTTGGCAGTAGGCGTTATTATTACCCTTTTGACTTTGTCCGAATTCATCCCCGGCGAGAAGCATTGGTACGCCTTGCGAGAGCAGCAATGTTGCGAGCATGTTAATCTTACGGCGGCGGCGGTTTTCAATAATATCCAGATTATCTGTCGCACCTTCGGTGCCCATATTGTCTGAGAGATTATGACCGTGCCCGTCGCGATTATTCTCGCCATTGGCGTGATTGCGTTTCTCGTTGAAGCTGACCGTATCCTGCAAGGTAAACCCGTCATGGGCGGCGATGAAATTCACAGATGCAAGTGCACTTCGACCGTCATGATCAAAGTTTTCAGCAGAGCCAAGCAGTCGACCTGCAAGGTTTTTATGCGCTCCACTGTCTCCTCGCCAAAAACTGCGGACACTGTCGCGGTACTGATCATTCCACTCGCTCCATCCGCTCGGAAACCCGCCAAGTTGGTAGCCACCCGGGCCAATGTCCCAAGGTTCCGCAATAAATTTGACCTGTGATAAAACGGGATCATTTTTCAGCGCTTTAAAGAATGCAGCCTCGCGGTCAAAATCATTCGGATTGCGCCCCATGGTTGGGCCAAGGTCAAATCGAAAGCCGTCAATATGATATGTTTCAACCCAATGGCGCAGACTCGCTATCGTTAGTTCCAAAACAGCAGGATGGGTCATATTCAGCGAATTCCCGCACCCCGTATAATTTTCGTAAAACCGCTTATCGTTCGTCAGGTGATAATAGCTTTTATTATCGATACCGCGATAGGAGAGTGTCGGGCCGAGTTCCCAGCTTTCCGCCGTATGATTATACACGACGTCCAATATTACTTCGATGTTGGCCGCGTGAAAGGCTTTGACCATGGTCTGAATAGACTGGGATTTCGCAGGGCCAAGATAGGCATTATGCGGCGCAAAATAATTGACGGGATTATAACCCCAATAATTGGTCAGCCCCATTTCCAAGAGGCGCAGTTCGGAGAAAAAACTCTGAAGCGGCAATATCTCAACGGCACTCACGCCAAGCGCTTTGAGGTGCTTTAGCATCGCTGGCGACGACAAACCTTCCATCGTGCCGCGCTTACGTTTTGGTACATCCGATTTGAGCATTGTCGCACCTTTGACATGGCACTCATAGATAATTGTCTCTGATAAATCCGTCCGCGGATGAACGTCACCATCCCAGTCAAATTCAACATCTCCGACCACGCATTTTGGCATAAAGGGGGCGCTATCTTTTGTATCAAAGCTGAGATCTTTTTCCGGAGCGTTAATATCAAAGCCATAAAGCGCATCATTCAAGATAAACTCACCGAAAAGCTGTTTCGCGTAAGGGTCGATGAGGAGCTTATTAACATTGAAACGGTGACCGTCTTGCGGCGCATAAGGGCCGTCGACGCGGTACCCATAAAGCTGCCCGGCTTCTAAGCCTTTGACAAAGCCGTGCCAGATATCTCCTGTTTTTTCTGTTAGCCGAATTTGCGCGATTTCGCGCTTTCCGGTTTTAGAAAACAAGCAGAGCGTTACAGCGGTAGCATGGGCTGAAAATAGCGCAAAATTGACACCACCTTCCAATATGGTCGGTCCGAGCGGGGCAGGACCACCTTTGCTGACGCGAAATTCGGGGGTCATGAATTGGACTTATTCCTTCAGGCGCGCGTAAAGTTCGGCATATAATTGGGCCGAACCATCCCAGCTCACATCTTGAGCCATGCAATTTTTCACCATGACTTTCCATGTTTTTGGTTTCGCATAAAGCGCGAATGTGCGGTTAATGGCCGAGGCCAGCATATGCGGGTCAATCGGCGAAAATTGCACCCCCGTTGCACAGCCTTTCGCCAAGGCGGCGGGACTCGCATCAATCACCGTATCATTTAATCCGCCCACTCGCCCGACAACCGGAATTGTTCCGTAACGCATAGCGCATAGTTGTGTCAGGCCGCAGGGCTCAAACCGGGACGGGATTAGAATGACATCTGCTGCGGCTTGCACGCGATGGGCGAGCGGTTCGTCATATCCGATGAAGCAGGCAACATTTTCTGGATCCGCTTTGGCACTCGCGACGAACTGCGCTTCAATCGCGCTGTCACCAGATCCTAGCACCATAAGTTGCCCGCCCAAGGCCGTAATTTGCGGCACGGCGTCGGCGAGAAGATCAAGACCCTTTTGTCCTGTCAGACGCGAAATCACGGCAAATAGCGGTGCCTTTTTACGCAGCTTAAGCCCCATGTCTTTTTGCAATTGTGCTTTATTTTTTGCTTTTGCGGACAGCTTAGCGCCGGAATAATTTGCGGCAATATCGGCATCGGTTTCGGGGTTCCAAATGTCGGTGTCGATGCCATTTAATATCCCTGACAGGACATTGCCCCGGCTTCTCAGCAAACCACCAAACCCCATACCGCCTTCATCTGTTTGGATTTCAAGCGCGTAACTTGGCGATACTGTCGTGACATGGTCACTATGGACAATGCCCGCTTTGAGGAAACTAATCTTATCCCAATATTCAAGGTTATCTTTGGCGAAATAATTCTGAGGCAATCCAATTTCAGCCATAAGGGTTTTAGGAAACAAGCCTTGGAAGGCTAAATTATGAATCGTTAGAACGGAGGCGGGCACGGGCGCCGTCTCAACCGACAAATACGCACTGACCAGTCCCGCCTGCCAATCATGAGCGTGAACACCGTCAAAAGCGGGCAGTCCATATCGCCCCATAGCGAGGTCAGCGGCGACCCGGCTGAAAGACGCATAGCGAAGGCCGTTGCCATCCCTGTCTGTTCCGTCTGGATTTTGATAAGGGTTACCGTCAAATTTGAAAAGGTGCGGTGCGTCTAAGGCGATGATATTTAAGTTGGATTTTGTTTGTCCCTGAACCAGCTTTGCTTTTCCACTGCCAACAGCAAAAGGTTTGCCAATGGTTTTTTTCTTTACCAACTCTTTTAAGACAGCCGGAAATCCTGGGAGAAAGACTGTAACATGAACACCTTGATCACTAAGCGCCAACGGAAGCGCCCCAACAACGTCAGCCAACCCGCCTGTTTTGATAAGCGGGAAGCATTCAGAAGCCACAAATAGAATTCGCATAGCATTTTTACATTTCTAATCTATCAATCATGGGCTGGGTGATCAGGCAAACACCGCTCTCTGTCCGATAGAATCGTTTAGCATCCAGTTCGGGATCATTACCAACCGCAAGACCTTTTGGGATTTGCACACCCCGGTCTATGACCACATTGGTGAGCTGGCAAACCTCCGCCACATCAACATGAGGCAGTATGATACAGCGCTTAAGCGTTGAATAAGAATGGATATAGCAGCCTGTAAATAGCAGTGATTGATCAACCCGCGCACCTGAAACGATACAGCCACCGGAGATAACGGAATTTACGGCAGATCCGCGCCGCCCTACATCGTCGTGAATAAATTTTGCCCCGGGTGCAAGCTCAGAATATGTCCAAATTGGCCACTCATTATCGTAAAGGTTCAGTGCTGGTTCGAATGAGGTCAAATCCAAATTGGCTTCCATATAGGCGTCGACTGTTCCCACATCGCGCCAATAGGCTTCCTCTTCACCTTCTGACCTTACGCAAGATTGTGTGAATCTGTGCGCCTGAGCTTTTCCGTTTTTGACAATATAAGGTATAAGATTTTTACCGAAATCCCGATCAGACCCTTCTTCGGCAGCATCACGCCGTAATTGCTCAAATAAGAATTTTTTATCGAAAACATAAATTCCCATGGATGCCAAACAGGTGTCTTCGCTTCCAGGCATTGTCGGTGGATTTGCCGGTTTTTCCAGGAAATCGGTGATGCGGTATGATTCATCAACATGCATGATACCAAATTCGCTTGCATTTTTTTTGGGAATTTCAAGACATCCCACCGTAACATCAGCCCCCGAATGGACATGCTCTTCAAGCATAATTTCATAGTCCATCTTGTAGATATGGTCGCCGGCTAGAATAACGACATATTCGACGTTAGCATGTGAATCGATGATATGGATATTTTGGTAAACGGCGTCCGCAGTGCCTTCATACCAGCGGTTCTCCGACATGGTTTGGGAGGCTGGCATAATATCAAAGCTTTCATTGCGTTCGGCACGGTAGAAATTCCAACCGCGCTGCAAATGACGTATTAAGCTGTGTTGCTTATATTGAGTGGCAACGCCAATGCGTTTTATGCCGGAATTCATGGCGTTAGAGAGGGCAAAGTCGATAATTCGAAACTTCCCCCCGAAAAAAACAGCAGGCTTGGCGCGAACTTCAGTTAAGTCTTTTAGGCGACTTCCTCTACCGCCCGCTAGAATAAATGCCATAGACCGCTCGGCTAGCCGCCGGTTCTTAGAAAACGCCTTATTTTGCATCAATCTGCCTCCCATCCCCTGTTATTTTTTATTTTGGGCTTAATTTTCATTATTTGAGAGAATATCGCTTTAGAATATGTGATTTCGGCGTATATCCCGTTTTTGAAAATTGTCTTCCTCTTCCAGTCTAGACCTGAAAGTAATTCGATGTCCACATCTTCCTCACTTGCCCAGAACGGTAATGCAATTGTGACTGATCCCGCAACGCCCAAAGAAAGCCTTAGCGAGTCTGTGATGCGCCACTTAACCTACTCCGTGGGTAAAGATGCCCCACATGCTGTCAAACGGGATTGGTGTGTCGCTTTATCCTTAGCTGTCCGCGACCGCATGATTGGCGGCTGGATTGATACGACACGTAAAATCTACGCGAAGAAGCAAAAGCGTGTCTATTATCTCTCAATGGAATTTATGATCGGACGCATGCTCGAGGACAATTTGACCAATCTCGGATTACTGTCCGATGCCAAAGACTTTTTCTCAGACTTAAAGATTGACTTCCATGACGTGCTTCACGCCGAACAAGACGCGGCTCTGGGCAATGGAGGGCTGGGACGCTTGGCTGCCTGTTTTATGGACTCCATGGCGACTGTCGGGGTAGCGGGCATGGGATACGGTATTCGTTATCAGCACGGTATCTTCCGCCAAAACATGGAAGACGGCTGGCAGATGGAAGAGCCGGAAGATTGGCTTGTGGAAGGAAATGCGTGGGAATTCCGCCGCCCAGAAGTCGTTTATAATATCGACTTCGGCGGCCATGTAGTCACAGACAATACCGGTAAGGATGTGTGGAAGCCCACAGAGCAACTCCAAGCCATCGCCTTTGATCTGCCTATTGCGGGGTGGGAAGGAAAGCATGTGAATACGCTACGCCTTTGGTCAGCACGGCAGTCGGAGAGCATGAACCTCAAAAAGTTTAATGACGGTGATTTCATCGCGGCTGCGCGTCAGCAAATTTTGGCAGAGACTGTCTCCAAAGTTCTTTATCCTGGCGATCATACGGAGCAAGGGCGTGAGCTTCGACTTAAACAGGAAGTCTTTTTCACATCGGCCTCACTGCAAGACCTCATCCGCCGATTTTTCACCAATTATGATAGCTTAGATAATCTGGGCGATCATGTTGCCGTACAGCTCAATGATACGCATCCCGCCATCGCTGTGCCAGAGCTCATTCGTATCCTCATGGATATATATGATTACAGTTTTGAGGCGGCCCTGAAGATTGCACGAGAAACGCTACATTACACAAATCATACACTTCTTCCCGAAGCTCTTGAAAAGTGGCCGAAAGGCTTGTTCGAACGCATCCTGCCACGCCACCTGCAAATCATCAATATGATCGACGGTAATTTCTATCAGGAAGCGACAAAGAAAGGGCTGGAGCACCACATTATTGCGGGCATGCAGGTTATCCATCCGCATCAGCAAGACTGGGTGCGCATGGGCAATCTAGCCTTTATCGGCGCTCGCAAAGTAAATGGCGTATCAGCCCTGCATTCAGAATTGATGAAGGAAACAGTCTTCCATGATTTGAATATTATGTATCCCGATAAAATTGTGAACCAGACCAATGGCGTGACTCCGCGCCGCTGGGTTTTGGAATGTAATCCCGGCTTATCCGACCTGATTACGGATAAAATTGGTGACGCTTGGATTAATGATCTGGAACAGCTTGAGAGAATTGCGCCTCTGGCAACTGATAAAACGTTCCAAAAAAAATATATGGACGTGAAGCTGGCTAATAAAAAGCGGTTGGCACAATACCTTTTGGAAAAGACAGGCGTCAGCGTTAATCCGGCGGCTATGTTTGATATTCAGATTAAACGCATCCACGAATATAAACGTCAATTGATGAATATCCTTGAGGCTATCGCGCTTTACAATGCCATCAAAGAAAACCCAAAAGCGAAGTGGCAACCGCGAGTTAAAATCTTCGCCGGCAAAGCGGCGCCGAGTTATTTCCTCGCCAAGCTCATTATTAAACTCATCACGGATGTCCAAGATGTCGTGAATAACGACCCTGAGATTGGCGATAAGCTTAAGGTTATCTTCCTGCCCAACTACAACGTGTCGGCCGCTGAAATTTTAATTCCCGGAGCGGATCTTTCGGAGCAGATTTCAACAGCCGGCTTTGAAGCGTCTGGCACGGGTAATATGAAATTTGCACTCAATGGCGCATTAACAATTGGCACACTCGACGGCGCGAACGTTGAGATGGCAGAGCATGTCGGCCATGAAAACTTCTTTATCTTTGGTATGGAGGCCCACGAAGTGGCAGAACGTCAACACCGCCGCGCACGACCATCAGAAATCATTAAAGACTTACCGCGCTTCCAGAAAATTCTGGTACAGCTAGAAGACGGTACATTCTCTGGGGGTGACACGGATCGCTATAATGACATACTCGATAATCTGAATCACCACGACTATTTTCAAGTGGTGCCGGATTTTGAAGCCTATTGGGATATGCAGCGCCATATTGATGAGGTTTTTGCGGATAGGTCAAAATGGGCAGAGATGGCGATACTAAATACAGCCAGAATGGGCTGGTTCAGTTCTGACCGAACTATTCGTGGGTATGCGAAAGATATTTGGGACGCTGACCTCGCTTTCTGATAAGATTTCTAGAAACACAGGGGGTGCTTATGACAACGGCGTATCAGGAGATTGCGAACGGTCTCTCAACGGACCCCTTTTCCGTATTGGGCCGCCATAAGGTGGGTCGCAAGACCATTTTACGTACATTTGCTCCGGGTGCTGATAAGATAGAAGTTCTTATGTCGCGCGGCAAAGCCGCCGTGACCACCTTGAGCAAAGTCGATGAAAGAGGAATGTTTGAAGGCGGGATTGCAGCGTCGAAAATCAAATCTGGTTATCGATACCGTGCTTGGTTTGGAGGCTTGCCGCATCTCTATCAAGACCCCTATCGTTTTGCGCCCTCTATCGGCGACCTTGATCTCTACCTGTTGTCCGAAGGCCGCCATGCTCATGCCTTTCGTTGTCTCGGCGCACATATCATGGAGCAGGGCGGCGTGAAAGGCACACGCTTCGCCGTTTGGGCACCCAATGCGCGCAGTGCCTGCGTGGCCGCTGATTTTAATCTCTGGAGTGATGTGAAACACCCCATGCGCTCACGTGGCGGTAGCGGTATTTGGGAGCTATTTGTTCCGGATGTCGGCGACGGCGCAGTGTATAAATATGTGCTCCGCGACAAGCACGGAAATTTGCTTCCATTCAAAGCTGATCCCTTTGGATTTGGCGCAGAGATGCGGCCTAAATCTGCGTCGGTGGTACGCGATCTCTCGACTTATAAATGGCAGGATGAAAAGTGGCTCGAGACACGTTGGGAGCGGCATACACGCGAAAGACCGATTTCGATTTACGAAGTCCATCTTGGCTCTTGGAAACGCAAAGATGGAAACGATTATCTGTCATACGCAGAATTAGCCGACCAATTAATTCCCTATGTCAAAAGTCTCGGCTTTACCCATATTGAAGTGATGCCAATTACTGAACACCCCTTTGACGGGTCATGGGGCTATCAACCGATTGGTATGTTCGCTCCGACACGCCGTCACGGCACACCAGATGAGTTCAAAGCTTTTGTCGATGCCGTCCACGCAGCAGGGCTTGGCATAATTCTCGATTGGGTGCCGGGACATTTCCCCAGTGATGAGCATGGCTTGGCGCAATTTGACGGCACCCATCTTTATGAACATGCTGATGTTCGCAAAGGGTTTCATCCCGATTGGAATACGCTGATTTTTAATTTTGGCCGCCGAGAAGTCGTCAACTATCTCGTGTCAAATGCGCGGTTCTGGCTAGAAGAATATCATCTGGATGGATTACGCGTCGATGCGGTGGCCTCCATGCTCTATCTCGATTATTCCCGTGAAGACGGCGAATGGCTCCCTAATTCTGACGGGAGTAATGAAAACTGGGAAGCCGTCAAATTTTTGCAGGGTTTCAATGCTGATGCTTATTCAGAACTGGACGGCGTTCCGGGGGGTATTTTCACCGTGGCCGAGGAAAGCACGGCGTGGCCCGGTGTTACAGCGCCGACAAATCATAATGGTCTCGGCTTCGGCTATAAGTGGAATATGGGCTGGATGAACGACACGCTGTCTTACATGTCCGAAGACCCGATCAATCGCTGCCATCACCATCACATGATGACGTTCGGCATTGATTACGCTTTTTCAGAGAATTACATCCTGCCGCTCTCACATGATGAAGTCGTGCACGGCAAAGGCTCGCTCATTGACCGCATGCCCGGGGATCGCTGGCAGAAATACGCGAACTTACGCGCCTATTATGCCTTCATGTGGACGCACCCTGGTAAGAAACTCCTCTTTATGGGAGGCGAGTTTGGGCAAACAAGTGAATGGGATGCCGACCAAAGTCTCGACTGGTATCTGACCCAATATCCCGAGCATGCCAATACGCAAAAACTCATCTCCGATTTGAATGCGCTTTATAAAGCTCACCCCGCTTTACACGAACAGGATTGCGTCTCGGAAGGCTTCAGCTGGGTCGATGGCGGCGCGCAGAATGACAATGTGTTCTCCTTTATCCGGTGGGATAAAGACCGCAAAAAGCCCTGCCTAGTCGTGTCCAACTTCTCGCCAATTCCGCGTGAAGGTTACCGCGTTGGTGTGCCTTTAGCTGGACATTGGAAGGAAACGCTCAATACAGATTCTAGCCATTATGGCGGTAGTGGCGTTGGCAATCTCGGCGGCTTTGAAAGTGAAAATAGTCCGGCCAACGGTTTTCAGGACAGTTTAGGCCTTACGCTTCCACCATTATCAACATCTGTTTTTGTATTTAATCAATCCTAGAAATCACACTCACATTCAACTTCTTAACATGCTGACTTGCAATGCCAATTATTGGTATCAAGGTGCTCCCCCAAAAAAAGAGTCTTACAGAGAGTTCTAGGAAGGATTTCAGACAACCCAGTGTGTGGGTCTTTTCATCGGGTTCAGCATATTCAGCTTCAACTTTTCGTGATTGATAGAACTTTAGAATAAATTACGCATTTTCATTGTTTCTACTACGTATGTAATTCTGTAGTTTTGAAACATCTGATAGGATTCCTCTTGTTACCCTACCGAGCTCAACTTGCCATCTTGTGCTGTCTGTTGACCACGGCCGTTTCGGGTTGTGCGTCAATAGATGTCCCGCCTGCGCCAAATGTGGCTGTTATAGAACCAAAGCAAACGAATTTTGCCTATGCGCTCGACGAGATGCAGCCTGTCGTACCTAACTGGTGGCAACAATTCAACGACCCAATCTTGATAAGTCTGGTTGAGCGCGCTTTGCAGGAGAATCGTAGCCTGCAAGCTGCGCAGGCCAATCTATCTGCCGCTGATGCCTTATTCCGTAGGGCAGAATTAGAACGCAGCTTTGATGCTGGCTCGGCCAGTGATTTGAGCGTGAATAAAAATACGAGAGTGTCCGATATTAACGCCTCGCTCAGTGGCGGCCTGACGGCAGTATGGGAATATGATTTGTTTGGCGGCATCGACGCGCAAGTTCGATCTGCCCAACTGAACCGTGAGGCAGTGCTTCAATCAAAGCGAGATATTGCAGTTGTTGTCGCCGCTCAAACTGCGCAGGCCTATGTTGATTTGCGAGGGGCGCAACAAAGGCTTGCCGTTGCTGAAGCCAGTGTGGTGATTCAGTCAGATAGCTTAGATCTTTTGAGGGAGCTAGCGGATGCAGGTAGGTCTAATGATTTGGACCTTAACAGGGCGGAGTCGCTCTTCTTGACAACGCGCGCCTCTCTTCCGGGGTTTCGAGCAAACGTGCAGACGGCTAAAGCGCGCTTAGCCGTGTTGACGGCGATTGAAGTTGCCGAGCCCAGGCCTCTTATGGGAAAGCTGAACATGCCCGGCGAAATTCCGCGTCATGAGGGCGCTCTCGGGATAGGAACACCTTCCGAGCTTATCCGCCGCCGCCCCGACATTCGTGCTGCCGAAGCCCGGATTGCAGAGAATTTGGCCCTAAGTGAGGCCGAACGCGCTCGGTTGTTCCCGCGCCTGACTTTTAATGCCAGCCTGAGCACGTTTTTCGGCAGTCTTGGTGACTTGGGGGACGTAAACAGTCTGGGGTTTGGTATAGGTCCGGGAATTAGCTGGGAGGGCCCGGACCTTCGCCGTGTACGCGCCGATATTGATGTAAGTGATGCTCTCACCCGCGCCGCTGTCGCAAATTATGAACAAGCTGTCTTTAGTGCCCTTTCTGATGTGGAAAGCGCACTCGCGCTTTATAGCCGGGAAATGGAACGCCGCGCGGACCTCGTTGGAGCCGTTACCTCCGCGAAAAATGCCCTACGCCTTGCCCGCCTAAGATTTAAAGAAGGCTTGGATGACTTCCTTGATGTCCTAGATGCCCAGCGAACGTTGCTCGAGACACGCGATGATCTTGTTCAAAATGATATTGCCATTACGACTTTTGCTATCTCTGTCTATCGCGCCTTGGGTGGAATGTGGACTGAGGCAGAACTCGAAAAACATCAAACACTCGCACAGAGACTTCCAAAATCACAAGACGCTACCGCGCCTAAGAAAAGTTTGACCTTATGATGATAACCCGCAGTTACTTTATTTTCGTTTTGAGTCTTTTTCTGCTCGCAGCGTGTAGTGGCAACGATTCTAGAACGGCCAACTCAGATGCAGGTGGGCCACGTCTGGCAAATATTTTTGCCGAACCGTTGCAAGAACGTGAATTCGCTTCAAAAATTGAAGCCTTAGGAACGCTTATGCCTAATGAACAGGTCGATTTGACCTTGAATGCAGCGGACCGTGTTCAGAGCATTTACTTTGACGATGGAGAGCGTGTTCATAAGGGGCAGACCTTACTCAGTCTCGCCCAGCGTGAACAACGCGCGCTTGTTGAGGCTGAAGAGGCCCGTGTGGCTGAAGCCAGACAACAACTTGACCGTATGATGCGCTTGATCGAAAGTCGTGCCGTCAGTCAGGCCGAAGTTGACGAAGCAAAACGTGACTTAAATAGCGCAAGGGCACAATTACGCGCCGTACAATCACGACAGAAAGACCGTATTCTCATCGCTCCTTTTGATGGCATTTTGGGGTTCCGTCAGGTCAGTGTGGGTTCATATGTACAGCCCGGCAGTGTTGTGGCGCGTCTTGTGGATGATAAGGAGATGAATCTGGAATTTGATATTCCTTCAACATTCATTCGTGTCCTCAGTGAGAAAAGCGAAGTGATTGCTAAGACGGATGATCTGCCCAGTGATATTTTTTACGGTACAGTTACATCTGTAGATAATGCGATCGATCCTGTGACAAGATCAGTTACAGTGCGCGCGACATTGCCCAATCCCGACCGTGTGCTCGTCTCAGGGATGTTTATGGATGTCACGATTAATGCTGACCCGCGAACCGTACCGGCTGTACCGGAAGAGGCCGTGCAATCTGTAGGGCCTCGTAATTTCATATTTACAATACAAGAGAAGGACGGACAACAAATAGCCGAGCGGACCGAAATTCAACTAGGACTCTATCAAGACGGATATGTCGAGGTAAAGTCAGGTGTTCAAACAGGAACGTTAATTGTGACGGAGGGACTATTGCAAGTGCGAGAAGGGGCCCCCGTAAAAATCCAATCGCCGGACATATTAAATTCTACAACACGTAGTTCTGGAGGTACAACGTCCGACGCATTCACTAGGAATTAATCCGATGATGCTCTCCGATATATCCGTTAAAAGACCAGTCTTTGCTTCAGTCGTTTCCATTCTGTTAGTCATTTTTGGGATTATTAGCTTCGATCGCTTATCTCTTCGAGAATATCCGGATGTCGATGCCCCAATTGTGTCAATTGATACACGCTATAGCGGTGCCTCGGCCGCCATTGTTGAAACGCAAATTACCCAATTGATCGAGGAACGGATTGCGGGGGTCGAAGGCATTCGGACGATTAATTCTAGGTCTCAGGATGGGCGTTCACGTATTAGTTTGGAATTTAATATTGGTCGCGATATCGACGCCGCCGCAAATGATATTCGTGACCGCATATCAGGATTATCTGACAATTTGCCAGAAGAGGCGGATCCCGCTGAAGTCGAAAAAGCCGATTCCAATGATGATGTTATTATCTGGCGAAACCTTGTTAGTACGAAAATGACAAGTTCAGAGCTCTCAGATTATGCAGATCGCAATCTGGTTGATCGGTACTCTGCCTTGGATGGTGTGGCACGTGTGCGAGTTGGCGGTGCTCGAAATTACGCATTGCGAGTTTGGATAGACCGGCGAAAGCTCGCGGCCCGCAATTTAGCTGTCTCAGATATTGAACGCGCTTTGCGAACTGAAAATATAGAGTCGCCAGCCGGTAACTTGGAAAGTGCGCGCAAAATTTATGTGATGCGGATTGACCGCTCTTTCAGGACACCAGAAGATTTTCGCGATCTGGTTATTGCGGAAGGCGAGGATGGATACCTCGTCAGGCTCGGTGACGTGGCGCGAGTAGAGCAAGGCACAACTGAAGACAGAAATCTATTCCGAGGTAATGGCGTGCCTATGGTTGGGCTTGGCGTTATAAAGCAATCAGTGGCCAACACAGTTGATGTTGCTCAATCGGTCAGAGATTTAACCGATGAGCTCAACCAAACTTTACCAGAAGGGATGTCAATTGAACCTAGCTTTGATAGCTCTGTTTTTATCTCAGCTTCGATTTCCGAAGTGTATAAAACTCTTTTCATTTCGGTTGGGCTCGTCACGTTAGTGATTTTTTTGTTTCTCGGAAGTTTGCGTGTCACGATAATTCCAGCCATTACTGTGCCAGTCTCTATCATTGCGACATTTATCGTTCTTTACGCGCTTGGTCTGTCTATTAATCTACTGACCTTGCTGGCTATGGTCCTTGCTATTGGTCTGGTCGTGGATGACGCGATTGTTGTGCTGGAAAATATAGTGCGTAGAATTAAAGAAAAAGGCGAAACACCCCTCGTCGCTGCTTATAGAGGTGCGCGTCAAGTCGGCTTTGCCGTCATTGCAACAACGCTCGTTCTTGTCGCTGTCTTTATCCCTATCACCTTTATACAAGGCGAGCTGGGGCAGCTCTTCCGTGAGTTTGCTTTCACTATTGCTGGTGCGGTCGTGATTTCAAGCTTCCTGGCTCTCACTTTGACACCGATGCTGGCATCGAAACTGCTTAAAGCCGAACCGGAAATGGGCCCATTTGTGAAGATTCCTGATACGATTGATCGGGCGTTTCGCGTGGTAATGCGTGGTTATGGTTGGGTGCTTGATAAAATATTACTGCGTCCCATCCTAGTTGGTATTGTTTTGGCGGTTTTGATGGGTGTGTCTTGGCAGTTTTCCCAAAATATACGTCAGGAATATGTTCCGCAGGAGGATCGGGGTGGATTTTTCGTCAGTATACGTGGCCCAGAAGGCGCATCATTTGAATATATGGAGCGCTATGTTGATGAGATTGAGCGTCGCCTTCTGCCCTACACCGAAGATGGCGGTGAAGTAGAGCGTTTACTCATTCGTGCGCCAGGTTTTGGTGGCGGATTTAATGCGGCGACAGTGATTGTCACGTTAAATGACTGGAGTGAGAGGCGCCCTGCAAATGAGATTATTCAAGAGGTCAATGGAAAGCTCTCCGATCTCCCCGGCATTCGTGCCTTTGCCCGCATGCGGCAAGGTTTGGGCGGTGGTACCGGCAAGCCAGTGCAATTTGTTCTGGGTGGCCCGTCCTATGAGACTTTGGTTGAATGGCGCGATACATTTGTTGCCGCCTTGGAGGCTAAAAATCCGGGCATCGAGGATATAGATTGGGATTACAAGGAAACCCAACCTCAATTTCGAATAAAAGTTGATTATGACCGTGCCGCAGATTTGGGGGTTACAATTAATGAAATTGGAGCGACACTTCAAACCATGCTCGGCTCGCGTAATGTCACGACTTATATTGATCGCGGGCAAGAATACGATGTTATTTTGGAAGGAGTGCGATCTGAACAAAACTCGCCGAGCGATATCGAAAATATCTATGTCCGTTCCGAGCGTTCCAATGAACTTGTCCCATTGTCTAATTTGGTAACAACTGAAGCTGTTGCGGATAGTGCAGAGCTCAACCGCTATAACCGTGTTCGTGCTATCACTATAGAAGCGGATCTGGCTGAAGGGCAGTTTCTTGGCCCAGTGCTAGACGAGATGACTCGCATAGCCCGTGATGTTTTACCCGAGGACGTAACAATAGGCTTTAAAGGACAATCTTTGGATTTACAGGATAGTGGAACATCAATGCTTTTCGTTTTTGTTGTTGGTCTCATTATTGTTTTCCTTGTCCTCGCAGCGCAATTTGAGAGTTATCGTCACCCGGTTATCATTATTCTCTGCGTGCCTGTTACTGTTGCTGGCGGGCTTTTGGGGCTCTGGCTGACGGGAAATACATTAAATATTTATACTCAGATCGGCTTAATCATGCTCATCGGCCTTGCCGCCAAGAACGGTATTTTGATTGTCGAGTTTGCAAATCAATTGCGCGATGAAGGGCGTGAGTTTGATGTGGCCATAAAGGAGGCCGCCTTAACGCGTTTTCGCCCCATCGTGATGACAAGCCTGACAACAGCGGCGGGTAGCCTACCGCTGATACTGTCTTCAGGGGCAGGCGCGGAAACCCGTGCAGCCATCGGTGTGGTGATTTTATTCGGCGTCGTCGCAGCGGCCGTCATAACAGTCTTGTTGGTACCCACAGCCTATGCGCTTATTGCGCGAAAATCTGCTTCACCACAAGCCGTCGCTCGTAAACTGGAAAGACAATCCAAACTCGTTCCCACACCAGCAGAGTAGATTATGTAGATTATAGAGTGATTTACAATCCAAAACCAGAATGGGTCTTTATCTCATATAGCTACCGCTTTGAGATTACTGACCAAGCTTTCAGATTTTAAAGACATCAGTCGCAACAAAACCTCGTGATTTTGTTTAAACTAAAGACCGGTAATCTCTATTGCCGCCGTAAATGCCAGACCGACAGTGGCCAAGATAACACTGCTGGATTAGGAGTTTTGATAACTCTCGCTCATGATCTTGGAGGGCCAAGAAAGGGGGGTATTTTTCAAAATTTCAGGGCGAATTTTGAGTGTGAGGAAAATAAAATCCAGCTGAGACCGGCTTTGATTCCGATGTTCAATATAGGTTTCGATTTTAAAATAGATACGTTATGAATACGACACTCATCGCAATGACGATAAGGGCTGTAGAGATGCCGAGCAATTTATATATGCCGCGTGTCTGGCCACCTTTGGCATCAACTTCGTCTATGTGTTTTTGATTTAAATGTACCATTTAAGTCTCCTCGAATAATTCTCTTGCTAAAAACAGACCAATAATAAGGGCGGCAAGAGAGGATATGATGGGGTTGTCGCTCACCTGTTTAATAAGCGACTGAATTGTAGGGTCTTGTTTGAGTGTATCCGGCAATAATGATCCGATGGGATCGTCGTTTAGGTTCTCTTTACTCGCCCTTTTATTTTTCTTCGGACGCTCAAGAACGGCCAAAAAGATAAAAGCGCTAATGAAGAGAGCTATGCCGCCAACCGCGAATGCGACATCATAACCAAAGTTAGACGCCGTCCAAATAAAGCCAGCGGTAAATAAAAAGGCCGAACCCAAAAACATCAAGACATAGGCAAATGTAAACCCAGCCAGAAGTTTGACTGGGTTACGGTGTGGCGCCTTCAGAAGATAAGGCGCCAAGAACGTTGCATATCTTAACATCTATATTATCGGCGTGACAACGCGCCCAAGACAAGTCCGGCACCGACCGCAATCGCGATGGATGTCAGTGGCTTCTCTTTAATTCTGGCTTCGGCTCTGGACGTAATCTCGTCATAGCGCGCCTTGGCGATATCTGATTTCTCGGTAGCAACGTCCTTCACACTTGCCGTTTTTTCCGCCACAGTGTTCTTTGCCTGCAATTTAATGGTTTCAGCAAGTTTAGAAACGTCTGCGCGGAGAATTTCGAGTTGTTCTGGTATGTCTTGTTTGATTGAAACAACATTTTTCTTAGTAGCCATAATTTAACTCCTTAAGTTATGCCGCTTATTGCGGTTAATTACACACAATCAACGAGGTCATGACAATATGGTTCCAAGAAAGTTTCTAAGCTGTCGGAATAAAACTGGGTTGTGTGTATTATTAAGCCTTGAAATTGAGCTCTGCTACAAACCCTTGGGGTGTCGATTTTAATTCAGCTTCGCCTTGTAATTGTCGGGCGAAGCCTTTCATTAATTTTGAGCCTGTTCCCAGGCTAGATGGCTGTTCGTGATAAGGCCCATCATCAGACACTCTGACCTTCACCAGCTCATTTGTTTGTCCGAGATAAATATCAATAGTACCGCCTGCATGCACCCCATGTTTGACGGAATTGGTCAAAGCTTCGACAACGAATAAGGCAACTGGGACGGCTTTGTCAGAGACAAAATTGAGTTTTTCAACACTGAGATTGACACTGATACCCATAGCATCCGTCCCAAGACTGGTTTGAAGTTCATCAATGAGCCTTGAGAGAAAATCATCCATAGCGATGATGCTCAGATCATGACCTTCATAAAGGCCTCTATGCACCAAGGCGATAGCATTCACACGGCTGCGCGTGTCTTGAATAATTCCCTCGGTTGCACTGCCTTGAAATTTCCGTTCCTGAAGATTGAGCAGAGAAATGATGATTTGAAGATTATTTTTCACACGGTGATGAATTTCGCGAAGCAGCGAGTCTTTCTCTTTCAAGTTTGATAAAAGTCGTTTTTCTCGCTCGCTAATATTTTCAGCCATAGAGTCGAAAGAGCCGGCGAGTGTGGCAATGCGCTCCGGCGCATGTTCCAAATGACCCACTCGCGCATCTAAATCTCCGCGTGCAAAATCATGAGAGGCCTTTTGAATAACCCGCAAATAGGAAAAGACCAATTTATCGATTGATATCCAAATAATGAAATATCCGATCAACCAAACCAATAAGGTTATAATTAAGTAGAGCGTGTTTTGATGCTTCAGCGCCATGAAAAAGGCGAATAGTAGAATTGGGAATAGAGCGGTCGCCAAGACTACGCCGAACTTGATACGTAAGTCTTTCATCCGATTAATCCAAACTTAGCACGTTAACAAATTTATTCGTCGCGCGTGAGATCGTCAGCTTCGCCCAGAATTTCCTCCATGGCATTTAAGGCGCTGACTTGGTCGGCTTCCGTATCAAAGTCGGCATTCTCCATAATGATTTCGAGATTTTTCCGTGCCCGACTCACTCGACTTTTAATCGTCCCCACAGCGCAATCGCAAATTTCTGCCGCCTCTTCGTAAGTGAGACCAGACGCGCCGACCAAAATTATGGCTTCGCGTTGATCGTCTTTTAAGCTGTCTAAACCGCGACGCAGTTCATTAAGCTGCACAACTTTTTCTTGGTCAGAATTCGCCATAATGGTCTGTTCGGCAACTTCTTGGTCAAGCGATGTAGCGCGCCACGACCGACGTTTGATGGAATAAAATTGATTGCGGAGAATCGTAAACGTCCAAGCCTTGAGGTTTGATCCCGGTTTAAACTTGTCCCGAGCTTTCCACGCTTTAAGCATGGCATCCTGCGCTACATCATCGGCCAATGTCGCATTGCCACAAAGAGAGCGGGCAAAGGCCCGTAAATGCGGGATAAGCGCCGTTAGCTCCTGTCGGAACAGATCTTCATCTAAGGGTGCCCAAGGTGTGGTATCGTTCGGATCGTAAGGGGTTGCACCCGATGCTGTCGGTTTTGTCATATCTGATCTTTCTTGAAGCATGGGACGTTACTCACTCTTCTCGTCGGCTTTTTGGAGGAGGGTGAGGAAATCATCCGGAATGTCTTCATTAACGACATCATCGTAAATCTTGCGAAGATTTTCGCCAATTTTGTCTTTCAAAGGCTTTTTTGCGAAGCCTTCGCCGGACCTGACGAGCGCATCTTTGTTGTTTTCGTGCATATTTTTCATAAATATCTCTTTTATCCCTGATTTTTTGATACGTGTGGGAACCAAATTGGTTCCAAAGTCGTTTCACAATCGTATTCATATTTTAAAGTCGTTGTAAGGAACGCCGCAGGCTAAATCCATAATATGGCTTAGGCGTCAAAAAGGGATAATTTAAAGGTAAAATAATGAGTCTTGTCGAAACATTTGCTCCGCATCTTCCATATTTGCGACGTTTTTCCCGTGCTCTGACGGGAAGCCAATCTGCGGGTGACACTTATGTCAGAACCGCCTTGGAAGCTTTAGTTGCCGGGCAAATCCAGTTGCGGGAAGACGCAAACCCCAAATTATCTTTGTTCAAAATGTTTTTAGGTATTTGGAACTCATCCGGTGCGATGTTGGAAGAAGCAGACGGCAATACGGGCGGGGCAACACCTTCAGATCGCGTGCGCAAGCTTACGCCATTGTCGCGTCAGGCGTTTTTGCTAAACGCCTTAGAAGGTCTCAGCGAGGCGGACATTGCTTATGTCATGGATAAAGATGAAGCAGAGGCGCGAAACCTGCTTTCAGAGGCGGAAGCGGATATTGAGAAAGAACTCCGCACAAATGTTTTGATTATCGAAGATGAACCAATTATTGCGGCCGATATTGAAGGATTGGTTGAAGAATTGGGGCACAAAGTCGATGACATCGCCGCAACTCATGATGACGCAGTCAAAGCGGCTGCCAATAAAAAACCGGGCATTGTGCTGGCTGACGTGCAATTGGCCGATGGCAGTTCCGGCATTGATGCCGTCTCAGATATCCTAAAGGATTATGACGTGCCGGTAATCTTCATCACAGCCTTCCCCGAACGTTTACTGACAGGGGACAAGCCTGAACCAGCCTATCTCATCAGCAAACCCTTTCGCCCAGAAAACGTCAAAGCCGCCATAAGCCAAGCCCTCTTTTTCCACGGAGGCTAACCTCCCTTGGGGATAAGTTATCTGTGGAATAAGGGCGATTGTTTCAACGACAGGTCTCATAACTGGATGAAACGATATAGTTTTTCAAATATCGGAACACAAAGATTTAGTGTGAGTGAGTTGAAAATTATATTAAAGAACAAACGAAATTTTGCACCATAATTTGGGTATATGGGGATAAAATTTTCTTTTGCCTTGACACAACCCAAGATGTCAAAAATATTCCCCCTGCGAATAAGCATTATTTAAGGGGTGATCCATGAAGAAAATTATCATTTTACCGATTATGACGGCGCTAATGGCCACAGGGTGCGCAACTACAGGAAGTTCTGGTAAAGCTCTTCTTGGTGCGGGCGCTGGCTTTGCAGCTTGTAAGCTTTTAGGCGGGAATGACACCGAATGTGCAATTGCAGCTGCAGCTGCGGGTGTTGCAACATATGTCATTAGCGAAGAATTGGACGAAAGAGACCGTAAGTCTTATGCAGAGGCTCAGGCAAAAGCGGCTTCGACGGGTCAAGCAGTGACAGTTGTTTCGCCTCAAACACAAAATGAAATCTCATTCACACCGACCAGTACATTTGTTAACGCTGATGGTCAGACTTGTCGGAAGTTTGACGCGACATATACGCGTGATGGGCAAGAATTCCCTGCGGAAGAAACACATTGTGAGGTTTCGGCAGGCAACTGGCAAATGGTTGAAGCCTAGTTTGTTATGAAGTCATTCAATCTATTTTCCGTAAATTTTTTGTGTGACTTTTACAAAATGATTAAAATGAAGCTCATACTTCTTTTAGGAGGTATGGGCTTTATTGGTTTTATATCAATGGGAAATGCGATAGCGCAGACAAGTGCGGGGGCGCAGTCTCAGGCCCTTAAAGGGGAACCTTTAGAAATCATGGTGTCCCGAACACTTAAAAGTAGCACCTCGTCAAAGTTAAGGATGCAGGGCGTTGGTTTTTTCGTTGATTGGGACGGGCATTTATTGACGGCGTCACATGTGATTTTAGGCTGTAAGAGCTATGAAATCACAAATAAAAAGGGCGAAAAAGTAGGTGCCGTGCTTATAGGTGCTGACTCCTCAATTGATTTGGCAATTTTACGAGCGGATATTACTCACTCTGATCCTTTTGAAATTCAGCCTTATTCATTTAATCGTCCCCAAGAATTCAATGCTGTCGCACCTGAGCGAAGTGGGGAGCTTTCGCAAGTTACTCGTGTGACATCATTTGGCGAAATTATGCTTCCGCGTCGCAATGTACTGCGTATAACGCCTGCCCTCGCTGTTGGTAATTCAGGTGGGCCAATTTATGATAATTTTGGTGATGTCGTTGCTATGGTTGTTGGAAAATGGGGGCAGACTGGTGCGGAAGAATCGATAGCAATTCCAGGAGAATTAATGGTCGGGTTTTTAGCTTATCATCGGATTAAGAGAACATCCTCAAAAAAAAATAAAAGATCGATTCCCGACTGGTACAAAATTCGCGAGTCGGTTGTGACGGTAACCTGTAAATTGGAATAAGGCTTTGCGTAGCTCAATATTTACATTCGTATTCATCATCACCGCTTTCTTATGTTTTGGCGGCCAAGCTCTCGCCAATAATCCGGACATGTACACCGCCGATTACCAAGCAATGAAGCGTACTTTGAATGATATGTTAACATCGCCAAAGGCCCAGGCAAAATCTTGGACTGGCGTGAATGGTGATGGAGACTTAAGGGTTTCGCTCGCAATTTCGAGCTCACAAGGTTTCCCGTGTGAAAACCTCTCTACTTGTGAAAATGCTTGCCGTAACTACACCTACACCTTCGTCGGAGAGAGAAAAGACGGTTGGATCGTGAACGAAGAACGGACCGGACGTATCTGTTTGTCAGCTCGCAATAGCTGGGACCTCCAAGGCAGTGAAAGCGTCAAGAAGACGCGTAAGCTAAACAAGTCGCAAAAACTCATTGATGCTGAGACGCAAAAGAAAATTGCTGCTGAACGAGACAGACTCCGCAAGGCAGAAGAGGACCGTAAGAAAGTAGAACGAGAAGCCGCCATTCGAAAAGCAGAAGAGCAAAAAAGATTGGAGAGAGAGCGGGAAGAAGAACGGCAAAAGAACATTCTCGTCGCCCAACAGTCTGAAAGAAAAGATATTGTAAGAAGAGTTCAACTAAAGCTGAATGAACTTCAATATAATGTCGGGATAGCTGATGGGGCGTACGGCCAACAAACTCTTGACGGCATCATGAGTTTTGTCTCTGACGCCAGAATTGAAGGCATAGACTTTAACAAAGTTCCGTCAAATGCCGTTTTGGAAACAGTTGATGGGGAGCTGTCAAAAGTAATTAGAAAACAGGAAGGCTTGAGTGATTGCTCGTCAGAAGTAATCGATGGCGGTTTTATGTGCGTGAAAGTTTCGAGCTGATTGTCAGATCCAGAAAGACCGCGCTTATACTATTATCTGAAAAGACATAATCGCTATTTTGTCGCGGTTGATTTTATCTCTACGTTAACGGAGCCATCAATACTTTTTAGTTCTAGTTTACCCGTTGCATCGCTTGGGATTTTCAAAGATTGACCATTTTCAATGAAATATAAGTCGGATCCACTTCTTAGGCGTATGGAGCCGTCTGCACTTATGGTTTGAATGTCGCGACTTTCGACAGTCAATGCCTGCCAATCTTGATTGTTGATGACTAAAGTCTGCGTTATGGTGGCGTCTTTCCTTACCACATTCGAACTCGGCCCCGAAAAGATAACATAACCACAGATACCAATTATAGCTATCGTCGCAGCGATTGCAGCATAGATAAGAGGTTTGCTTTTATCACCGGATTCTTCAGCTTCGATATCTCCGTGACCAACTAGATCGGATTTCGAATCTTGAATGGCTGTTTTGTCTTGCTCCAGCGGTGCATTACTCAAGTTTTTATCTGGGCTTGCCGTCCCGAACATGGCGACCTTAATGTCTGCCATAGAGTTAGGGCGGTCATTGGGGTAAATAGACAGGCCATGGTCAATCGCGTCCAAAAATTGAGCGGGCAGCTTTCCTTTAAATCTCTTTGCCGCGGGTTGTAGGCTTTCGGGTTCTAGTTGACGCGTGTTCGCATCTGCCGGAACTTCACCTGACAAAGCAGCGTATAAAACAGCGCAGAGAGCATAAATATCCGAGCGTGCATCTGGGACGGAGCGAGACGTATATTGCTCAATGGGGGCGAAGCCCATCGAAACATAATTCGTTGCTGACATATTCTCGTTCGTTTGCCGTGCCGTTCCGAAATCAATTAATATAGGGCGCGACAAATCTATATTGTCTTTATCATTGTTATCGTTGCTCTTTAGAAGAGGGAGCAGGATATTATCCGGTTTAATATCTCTATGAACAATCCCTGCCTCATGAACGACCATAAGCCCATCGACTAAACTTCTGGCCATTTTGATAGCATCTTTGGGTGCTACCTTTGTATGAGTTTCAATATATTCGCCCAGAGTTCCGCCTTTAACGAAATCCATAACGAAATATGCGGTATCATTTAATTCTAATAAACGTCTGACACTGACAATACTTTGATGATTGAATTGAGCGAGCGCGCGGGCTTCTTCGATGAATCTTTCGACTTGCGATGTGTACATCTCTGCATCATCCGCAGAACGCAGCAACAGGTGCATATCATCACCTCTAATCGTTTTTCCAAAAGGAAAAAACTCTTTGATCGCAACTTCAGTGTTCAAGTCGTGATCATATGCAAGGTATGTTATTCCAAACCCGCCGCGCCCAAGCTGCTTAAGGATCTCATAATTTCCCAGATGATAGCCAGCAGGCAAACTATCAAGCAATTCTTTATCCATAATACTTTGCCCGCCACATTAAAGTCCAAGTAAAACCTATGCAGAAGGATAATCTATTGCAATCAGAAATCAAATTGTATTAGTACTAGAATGCATTTCTGGATTGCTTTGGGGGCTCTAATGAAAATTCTAAAACTTGGGTGCTTTGTAGTTCTTACAGCATCCCTTTTTCATGTGTCTTCATTTGCGCAAACAAACGATGTTGATGTGACAGCAGCTGACGCACCTACGTTTAATATCGATAAAGCCGGGAGCAACACGGTTAGTATCTTTTTTGAACAACGTGGATTATACAGATCTGGCACCATTTTGGGAGAAAATTTAGTGGTCGCTCCGCGTCACGCGGCCAGGCGCCCTAATGATGATGAAACCGTGACCATCACCCGCAATGACGGCACTCTTTATGGTCGTCTGAATGGCTCTAATTCCGAGATTGATACGGTTTTTATTAACGCTCCAGGGGCGGCCCCGTCGCAAGGGCTGATGATGGCGAAGTCGTCACCTCAGCAAGGGGAGGCCGTAAATATTGTTATTCGCTCCTCTAATCAAAATGTCAGAGTCGTTCGAGCAACGCTTCAAGCCAATCAAGCCGGTGTGTTGTCCTTGCAAACAAGTTCGCCCCTCAGCAAAGCTTTTGCCGGTGCTCCCGTCTTTGATGATTGCGGGTTTTATGTCGCAACGATTTTCAACCCTGAAAGAGAGAGCGCTGCGCGTCGCGATGGCAGTCTCGGACGATCGGTTAAGGCGGTATCTGCACGACGCTTGAGTACTGACCGAACGATTGGAATGTCTTTGGCGTCTATTGAGTGCCCCACCCAATCAGAGCGCGTTGCTGCGCAAAAAGAAAAACTCGCCAGACAGAAAGCTGCTGATGCGGCCATTCTCGCAGCGCAAGATGCTGCAAAGAAGCAAGAAGAAGAGGAAAAACAAAAGAAGGAGGCCGAAGAAAAGGCCAAGAAGTTAGCGGACGCAGAAAAGAAAGCAAAACAAGAAGAAGCCGCTCGTAAAAAGGCAAGAGCTGCAGAAATGCGCGCAAACGAGAAGCTCTCTGAGGCTGAGAAAAAGGCCTTAGAGGCAAAGGAAGCTCAAGAGGCGGAAGCATTGGCTCGTGAAGAGGCCGAGGCTCTGGCTAAAGAGGCTGAAGAGAAATTGAAAGTCCAAGCAGAAGAAAAAGAAAAAGCGCTTGCTGCTGCATCGGAGGATAAGAAAAAGCAGTTAATGAAAGTGGGGGGAATAAGCCTAGGTGTACTTCTTGCCTTACTCCTTCTGACATGGGTTTTGGTGTCTCGGCAACGCAAGGCCCGCAATCTTGCAGAAGATGATGCATCTCGCCAAAGAGATTATGCAAGAGGTTTAGAGGCAAAGGTTCCGCCAAAAGCCTATAGCGATTGTCTATTATACGGAACATCTACAATTAAATTGCCGGGGCAACAGCTTCCTGAAGCCACCGGAGGGATAACAGTTGGGCGTCATCCCGCAAATTCCCAAGTTGTGTTTGACCGGGAGGATGTGTCACGCGCCCATGCGCGTTTCTTCTCACGGAATAATGAAGTCCATTTGGAGGATTTAAATAGCACCAACGGCACATTTATAAATGGACGACGTTTATCTGATGGAGAACGACATATAGTTCAAGCCGGGGATATGGTTCGTCTGGGGGATCACGAGTTTGAGTTTAGGAAATTAACGTAGTATTTTGTGTCGGGGGGCGGATAAAATGGAAAAAATACTTCTCATCAGGCGTGCCTACCAAACTATCGGTGCTTTGCTTTTTTGCTTTATTCTTACTGGATTGGCATGGGGGCAAAGTTCTGCAGAACGTATCGAAAGATTAGAAAGATCGACTGTATCAATTGGTTTCTTTAAGAAAAACGGATCGTGGGCAGGTTTGGGCAGTGGCTTTGTAGTTGCACCCGGATATGTCGTCACCAATAGTCATGTAACTGAACCATTCCAAAAATATAAGGTGTCGCCTCGTGTTGTTGTTTCAAGAACCAAGACAACAATTAAATCTCAAATTGTTTGGCATGATAGATATCGTGATGTAGCTCTATTAAGAGTTCCTGAATTAAATGCTCCTGCTTTTGAGTTAAATACATCACAAGTATTTGCGAGCCAAAAAATGGGTTTGATCGGGTTTCCTGGTGATACAACCGAAAAAGCAGGAGAGCCAACCTATACAGAGGGGGTCATTACTAAAACTTTTTATTATGATAGGTCTGGGCATCGCGTGCAAAGATTAGAATATGACGCTCAAAGTCAACCAGGGAGCTCTGGTGGGCCTGTAGTTGACATGTGCGGCCGCGTTATAGGTTATCATGCCCAAGGAACAAAAGGCAAAGGCGCGTTTAACCGTGGCTATAGTATTGGCCAAGCAATAGATATTATACGAACGCGTTCGCCTGCCGCGAAGCTGACCATTTCGAGCAACGAATGCATTGTAATCACTGAAGCTGATAGGCGTGCAGCAAAAGCCGAGGCAGAAGCACGTCGAATTGCACAAGATCTAAAGGAAGCAGAAGAAAGAAGAATAGCGGATCAAGAAAAGAGAGAGGCGGATGAAGCGCAGAGGCGTATTGAAGAAGCCAAAAAGGATGCTGAAGAGAAGGCTTTCCAGAAGCGGTTATTTATCGGTTTAGGAGCTGCGATTGCATTATTGTCTGGTTTGACCTTGGCGGCTCTCATCTTCGCCATGAAAAAGCCCAAACATCCATTCGTACGCAGCATGTCCCGCATGGTAGGAATGTCGGCGCCTGCAGGCACCTCACGCAGTGCATCCAAACGCAATGACAAACCACAATCATCCAGTCAGCGGGGAAGCAACCGAAATGCAAGAGGCTCTAAAGCATTGGGGCTTTCGGGTTTCTCGAATGATGGGCATAAAATTTCTCTCAACGTCTCGGCTCGAGACCTTGAATCTCCCCATGGTTTTTCTTTTGGTCGCAGCAGAGATTTTGTTGACCAAGTATTGGATGATGATGCTATTTCCAAACGTCATTTCCGTATAAAAATGGAACGTGGAAACCTCGTTATCGAAGACCTCAATTCTACAAACGGAACATATGTAAGTGGAACAAAATTATCACCTTACAACCCCCAAAAATTACGTCGGAATGACCGTATTACGATTGGTGGCTTAGAATTAGACGTAAATATTTGAGGGGTAGGACAGAGGTATGGAAGTTATATCTATAGGGCGGTCTTCCGTGAATGATGTGTGTATGGGAGATAGCGATGAAACCATATCCCGTCGTCACGCCGAATTGGTCATTGGGAATTCAGGAGATATACTTCTGACGGATTGCAATAGTACCTGTGGCACTTATGTGCTCGTTGGGGGTAACTGGGAAGCCGTTAAACAACAATTAGTCGGTTACTCAGATGAACTGAGACTCGGCAATAACACAGTCATGACGGTTGATAATATTCTCCGCATGAGACGATAGGAACAAATCAAGCATTTACAATTCGAGTAAAGCGACTGATTGGAGATAAGATATGAGTACACGTCGAACATCTGACGGACCATCCGGAGACCAAACCAAACGTTCCGATGATAGCGGTGGAACCGCAAAACCACGCGGAGTGAGACCGCCAGCGAGAACTGTAAAAGGTGTGTCTGGTAAAACAGCGGTGTCGGGAGATCACAGCAATGCACCGACCCGTTTTTCAAAAGCCACTCAAGTTTATTCCGGAGGCTCCCCTCAGTCTGGATCACCCCGTGTTAAAACGGGCGGAAAAATGACTGGCGGTCAAACACAGCTCGCGGGAGCGATAGGGACATTGCCGGAGGATGCTATTTCAGAAGATCAAACTGCTATGCAAGATCCCGTTCATGCCTGGTTTGTCATTGTGGATGGGCCTGGAAGAGGAAACTCGGTTAAGATTGGTGCCGGGCGATCATCTATTGGTCGTGGGGCTGAAGAACACGTCATTCTGAATTTTGGTGATGAGTCAATTTCACGTGAAAAACATGCTTGGGTTACCTTTGACGATAGAGTGAGCAAGTTCTACATCAGCGCCGGTGACGGACGTAACTTATGTTACGTGAACGACGAACCTGTATTGACCTCTCTAGAAATCAAAGATCGCGATACCATCATGATAGGCAAAACAAGCTTAATTTTCATAGCATTTTGTGGTGCCGAGTTTAGCTGGACTGAGGGTTAAACGCAGTGTCAGATCTCGGCATCTGGGAAGGTTTAATTGGTCACGGCCAAACGATTGGTGAACGGTCTAGTCAGCAGGATTATTACATCGTGCAGCCACTCTTAAATGAAAAAGGGGAGCAATCTCTCCTGATGGTTCTTGCTGATGGAATGGGCGGACATGTCGGCGGTGATATAGCAAGTCAACTTTCATCTCAGGCTTTTTTAGATGAATTTGAGGAGACAAATAACAAACATAGTTTGGTTGATAGTTTAAAGGCTTCAATTGTTGCTGCAGATAATGCGATTAATCTTGCCGTTGAAGAAAATGAAGCCTTGTTAGGGATGGGCACGACATTGGTCGGGGCTTATTGGGACGGTAAAGGCCTCAGTTGGGCCAGTATTGGCGACAGTCCTATGTGGGTTGCCCGGCAACAAGGGGATGGTTCATATCGACTCGATCGCGCAAATGATGATCACTCTCTGAAGCCGTTGATCGAGAAGCGACTGAAAGAAGGCGCGATAACAAAAAAGCAAGCCTCTGAAATGGCCTCTCATCAATTAAGATCCGCTATCGTGGGTGAAGGTGTGGATATTGAAGACGAAGATAAGGTCAATATCTATGGGGAAGTCCCTGTGCGTTTGTACAAAGATGAATACCTCATTATTGCCAGTGATGGTTTGGAGACATTGTCTGAAAAGCGAATTGCTGAGATAATTCAACTTGGACGGGATGCGCAAGACATTGCGAACAGACTTTTAAAAGAGGTGGAGTTGATAAATAAACAACACCAAGACAATACAACACTTCTCGTTTTCAAGGTTCCAGACGGTCTTGAGCCGGTTAAAGATGATTTTAAGGTGCCCGAGTCAGCAAAAATGATGACGGTGAGAATTACTCCATCTTAAAGATACCGGGCACGTGAGTGCCCTCAAATCGAAAACAGTTCGGGTGCGTAGCACCCGCATAATCTAAACACTCAAATCAATTAAAAGGGGGGGGCATTGTAACACCCCCCTCTAGCCTGACACAGCGCGTGTCAGAGTAAGGGAACACGTGTTATGAAAATGCTCTATTCAGGTTTTGATAGTCTCTATTTCGCGGTCAAAGGGGCCATATCACGTGCGTTTGATCATATAGAACAGTTAGGTTTTCATAGGGTTGCTATCAGTATGAACCGTATTGATTACTGCATGGACTTTTTGAATGCTCAACTGAAGCTAGACCCGTCACATTTCATCGCTCATTCAAGTGTAAAAAAGTCATGTCACGATGAGTCAGCCATTCGTCACAACTGACGACCATCCTTGGCGGGTTGACGGGTACGGTTGGAAGCGCACTGATGAGCTAAGTCCAGAGGATATTCTTGTCACGTTATCCGTGAGAAGGTTAGTATCCTATCAGTCACCAATACCAATGTTATTGAGCCAACCTTCAACTTTGAAATTGCTGATTTTGAAACTTACTTTGTCGGTGAAAGTAAAGTTTGGGTGCATAATGCGAAAAGCTGCGGTCTCATTCCCCCTACAATGCCAGATTCAAAAGTAGCCGAAGGTGGTGGTGTTAAAATAACTCATAAGTATAAAAGTGGTGATCATGGGCCGCTCTATTTTTGCGACTAATTCACTGGGCCAATGATGATCCTATCCCCAACCCTCAATTTGCCCTGAATCAATTATCCGGTTCCAATCGGGACTCTCGAGTCAAAATCTGCTATGTTGTTCGCAAGGCGTGGGCTGATGGCTTCATTATTGGTGGGCGAAAGAATAGAAAATCTAGCTCGCAAGGCACATCCAGCCGCAGGCGTGTCTAAGGCTTTTGGTGCAACACTTGCCTGTTGTGAATATGCAAGTTTAATAATGATCTGGTTACCGTGCAGGCGACGACAGATGTGGCTCGTGTATAACTACTGATTGCATCTTATATCTATCCGAACGAATTAAAAATAAAATTATAAATGTGTATTTAAACTTTAAGGCGAGTCATGTAGGTTAAGGAATATAAATTTTGGTATCTAATTACATGAAAAAACCACCCGCCTCCCTGCAATATCACCGTGATCTTGCGAACTTACTTGAACAGAATGAAAAAGACCTGTGGGACTGGTTCTCTAGCGATAAATTTACCTCAGAGGCTTATGAAATTCAGCGGCTCTATTTGCTTAAAAACAGCTACCGCCTTGAGACGGAGGCGCATGCCGAGTTATATTCTCAAGCCCAGGCTGTCGCAACGCAGTTAGGACTAGACATCCCTATCACACTTTATCAATCGATGAAAAGCGACACGCGTAATGCAGGTTTAATTTTTCAACCTGATGTTATTCAAATTCTTTTTTCGGGTGATCTATTCGGAAAGCTATCCAACAAAGAACTCGAATTTATTTTGGGACATGAAATGGCCCACCATCTTCATAATACCCGTCAGAGCGCACGATTTGGGACGGCAGATCGTTTGTTAGACTGGATTTGCGGAGAACCAGGGGCATCGGCGTCACATGGACATAGTTTCCGCCTATCGCGTTTATACCAAGAAATATTTTCTGACCGAATTGGTTTATTTGCATCGCAAGACTTGGACGCCTCTATCTCAGCCTTAGTTCGATTGACCACTGGCTTGGAGAGCATTTCGCCAAAGGCATATTTGAAACAAGCGGATGAAGCCCTGGCGTCTTCCAGTAGAGCCGGCGTTCATAATGGGTCTGAGGAATGGTCTCACCCTGAGACATTTATTCGCGTTCGAGCACTGTCAGATTGGTCGGAAGAACCTGACGTCGCGGATAGCAAGCTTGCCACACTGGTTGAAGGGGATAGGCGCATAGAAAGTTTAGACTTGCTGGCACAAGATGAAATGTCTGGTTTGACGCGCCTTGTGGTGACCCATTTCCTTAAATATCCATGGCGAAATAGAGAGGCTCTTATTGCGCATGCCCAAGGCTTTTTTGTCGATATCGAAACTGACATAAAGCAATCAACTGCCCACGTTCTTGGGAATGATGTAACGGAATCCATGAAGGCTCTGCCCGTGTCTCTCAAAGAATATATGGCTTATGTCTTGTTGGATTTTGCAACCCTGGATTCTGACCTTGAAGATCATCCGTTAATTGAAGCGATTCATCTTGCAGATCAGTTGGATATAGGTGAGGCGTTTGACCTTGCCTTAAAAGAGGACCTCAAACTGTCGAAAGCGAATATCAAAGCTTTGCGCAAAACCTCCTCGATTTTGGAGGGCGCGCAGCAATGAGTTACCAAACTGATAATGCCGAAGGCGGCGAATTTGTAGGAAAAACTCTGCTGAGTGGAACGCAGAGCTTCGATGATTTTTTTATTAACTGGCGTGAGTTGCCAAGTGTTGGCACTGAGGATGTTTTATCATCAATTCTGCCTTTGATGAAGCAAGTGGAAGCGCTCCATAAAAACAGCCAGATCGCACCGCTATCGCAAACAGCGCTGCTAAGCTCAGATAATGGTCATCTTTGGTTCGCGAATGCGGAGGCTAAGCCTATCGTAGCAAACTTAGCCCGTGTGAGAACGCCTATCGTGAATACGAAGAGGGCTATTGATATCGTAGAAGAAATTTCCGTTATTTCTGATGACACAATAGGTGTTGAGGTGCGAGATCATGATGTGAGAGACGCCGATGATGAGGCGGCCCAGAAAGAAGCGAAGCCTCGATATTTAACACATTTTCAATCTTGGGAAGTTCGTTTAGGGCATCACGATCCAGTCACGGATATATTCATGATTGGTATGATTGCGGGGGCGTTGTCCACGCAATTAGACTTTCGAGACCGTGGTGAATTAGAACGATTTGTTACCAATAGAAAAGACTTATCCTACCTAAATAATCGCCTGCACCCCGTTCTTTGTCGGGCCATTGAGCGCATGACGAGCTTGCGGCGCGAAGAGCGGGTGCAAGATATTGGAGTCCTCGTCAAAGCCCTTGAAAATCACCGGAAAATTGGCTCGGTTGTCGACCTTGATCTCAATGGCATAAAAGGCTTTCATTCCGATAAAGCAGATGATGCACGCACACGACTTTTGAAACGTCTTCGCGCAAGATTATATGACATGACGCGGCGCAACCGCTTGATTTATCATCGCCGTGTTTCAACAGAATTAAATCTTACGGAAACATCTGTTCCTCTTGTTTTGAACATATCTGCTATTCAACCTGAAGAATTGTTCACAGCTCGCACGCAAGCCTTTCAGAGGCTTCTCAAGGGGGATGAAGTTAAGCTGTCTGAATATATTCGGTTTGAGGAAATGGCTTTTATGCCATCTGTTCTTGCAAAACTGCGCTCCAATGCTGCCAAGGACGAGAGAGAGTTTGGTGGCTCGCCATTAAGGCTCGTCCCTGTGTTCTTAAAGTGGAGAGATTTGAAAAACAGCCCGTTTGAACCGATATCTTCCCCTCTACTTCTTATGCGAGTTGTGCTTAAGCGAAGAAAAGGCGTTAAGGATGCCTACACACTTTCGCTATCAGATACGAAAGCAGAGATTAACCCGGCCCTCTCATTTATTTTGGATCAGCTCTATGGTATTAAGCTCCCCGATTTTGTTGATCTATCCGAGCCCTCAGCACTAGACAGTTTACACCAAACCTTACAAAAGCAAATCATGGCCAGTGAGCCGGGCGTCTCATTAGAGATGGCGGATAAGCCGAAGCTAAGACTACTTCATCGCACAGTTCGGCGACGGCTTGATCAGTATAATAAACGCCGTGCCCATAGAACGCGTGGCGTGCGCTCTCGCGGCGCAATCAGCTATAGTTATGAGCGCAAAAACTACGCTGCGCTTGGGGTGCAAATGTTCCGCGAATATGTAGCACTCGCGGAGGCGCCAAGCAGTGGTATTTTTGGCGCACCAAAACCTCAACTCTATAATATGGTCGACACGCATGATACCCCGAAAGTCCGTGAGAAAAAGGTTACGCAGTTTGAGCAGATGGGTGCTGATGCCTCTCGCTATGAGTGGGCTTTAGATCTTTGCTGTGTCACTTTAGCTAACTTTAACTACCGCAAGATGAGCCTTGTAAGGGATTATGATGCGGTCATTGGAAGGGAGTGCGATGCGGAGAGTCTGTTTGATCGCTTCTTTACTGAAAAGGCTCGTCCTGAAATAAAAACCGTAAACTCGGCGCCTTTGCTCAACCATTTTCCAATTATGGAGCAAGACCCCACTCAGGCTCGCTCAATCGCACAATTACGTTCGGCTCAGTCATATGTCATTCAAGGGCCACCCGGCACAGGTAAATCACAAACTATTGCGAATCTGCTTGCAGAAGCCGTCAGTCAGAACAAGCGCGTTTTATTCGTCTGTGAAAAGCGAGCAGCCTTAGATGTTGTTTATAATCGTCTTCGGGGCGCAGGCTTGGACTCACTATGTGCACTCGTGCATGATGCGCAAGATAGTAAGCGAGAATTTATAGCGGAGCTGTCCAGTATTTATGAGAGCTGGACGAAAGATGCCGCCGTGCCGAGCCTTGAAAACCTACAAAGTAAACGGGCGAAAGAAACTGAGGGTATAGAAATAGCCTTGTCTGATTTGCATCTGTTGACTGGTACATTGAGCCGCCCTGCGCTTGGTACAGAAGAGTCTTTACACGATGTAATTGCTAGCACACTGGCGACTGAGAATGCCAAATTACTGCCGCGCCAACCAGATTTCCCTCAACTTTCTGATTGGAAAGCCCACGCTGTATCTGCACGGAGCTTTTCAGCTGCTTTGCGCCGTCTCACCGGTAATGAAATCTTATCGCGTTCGGCTGAGCGCTTAATAAAGCCTCAGCTTTGGAAGGATGAAAATGTCGTCAGCATAATTCCGAAAGCAGCTGAAGCATTATCACCACAATTAAAACGCCTTCAGGCGGAGACAGTTCACCTTTTTGGGGGCAAAGGTGAGGCCGAGACATTCCTGACAATTAAAGCGCAATCAAATCTTTCTGCGCGTCTTTTGCCTGCCTTTCATGCAGGCATGGAGGATGTGTTTGAAGCCGACAGTTCTGTTGCCCGGCAATGGACGGTAGGTCTTCGGGAATTAGATATTTATCAGGACAAGGTTCTGATAGCCCAAAAAGAAACCTCTATCTGGAAAACAAAACTGTCTGCGCGAGATACGCGAAATGCGCTGGCTCTTGCGACGCAAAAGGAAGGTAAGGTTTTCTCGTTTTTATCAAGAGACTGGCGACACACTATGTCTACTGTTTTAGGGGCGATTGATAGTTCACAGATAACGGTCAAGCCACGGGTGAGAGATTTACTAGCGGATTTGCAAATAGAGCATGATGCTATCGCCGCTCGCGATGAGGCCACTAAGGTTCTCGCGCGACGTTTCGGTTACGATGATATTGATATTATTAAAGGTCTTTTAGATGAACGCGATGCGCTATCCCCGATAGAGGGCCCCATGGCGCTACCGCTGTGGTCTGCACTGTCAGTCTCTGCTGCGAGTTGCAGTAATCAAGTCAAAGCCCTTAGTGCGGCGAAAGCTGTCGTCGATAATTGTGAAACTCGACTTTCAGAGCATTTTGAGGGCACTCATCATATTCCACTGACCAAATTAGTGTCTGACTTCGAAGGTCTATCAGGATCAGGCTCTCACTTAAAAGACCTGCAGCCTGCGGCACAAGCATTTGCGCAAGCACCTGCTCCCGTCTGGAGAGCCCTACGGCAGAGCCCTCTCGCGCCAGATAGTCTAGAAACGGCGATTATGGCAGATACCATTGAGCGTAGCCTTTCTGCTGCGTCAGGCTTATTGAACGTCGACTCTGTGGCTTTAAATGATATTAGAAGACGCATTCAAGCACATCAAAAGGCTCTGTTTACACTGAACGCCCAACTCATTTTACGACGTTCAATTAATAGTTTTCAGGACTTAAACCGCCTTAGAAATACGCCAGATCGCGATTTGTCTATGGCGGAGCGCAAGAGAAAGTCTGAAGTTAATAAAGGGATGCGTGCTCTAGAGCATGAATTTGGTAAGACACGCGCTTATCGTTCTCCAAGGGAGCTATTGGCAGGGGCCGCTGGCTCCGTTTTACCTTCCATTAAATCAATCTGGATGATGAGCCCTCTTTCCGTGGCTGATGTCTTACCATTATCTGAGGACTTATTTGATGTTGTGATATTTGATGAAGCATCCCAAATTCCGGTTGAGGACGCTATCCCAACGGTTCTGCGTGCGCCGCAGGCCATTGTCGTTGGCGATGAGAAGCAATTGCCTCCCACGAACTTTTTCAATGCTAGCAGTGAAGACGATGATTTTGATGCGTCAGATGAGGATGTCGATTTTGAAATAAATCAAGATAGCTTCCTTACTCTTTCTGCAGAGCATCTGCCCTCTACTCTTTTGGGTTGGCATTATCGATCTCGGTCAGAGGAGTTAATTGGCTTTTCAAATGCAGCCTTTTACGGCACGCGGCTCTTGACAATCCCGTCAGTCAAACAATCCGAAAAACGCGCTTCAATTTCTGTGCTAGACCCTACAACTTTGCCAAAATCTGTACCTGACATTCTGTCCCGCCCGATCAGTTTTCACCACATTCCTAACGGGATATATGGCGATCGTAAAAATTCCGATGAAGCAAAATATATTGCGACACTCATGAGAGAGCTTCTCGCAGATCAAGTGAAAAATAAGACTCAAAAGACCTTTGGTATTGTGGCTTTCTCAGAAGCTCAACAAGGTGAGATTGAACGCGCATTGAATGCCCTCGCAGAAGACGACTCTGAATTTGCAACGCGCCTTGAAACAGAAAGAGAGCGTGAGGATGAGGGAGAGTATATCGGTTTATTCGTTAAGAATTTGGAGAATGTACAAGGCGATGAGAGAGACATAATCATTCTCTCTGTCTGCTATGGACCAACGGTTTCAGGGAAGATGCGGATGAACTTCGGTCCTATTAACAAACCTGGTGGTGAAAAGCGTTTGAACGTCATCTTTTCCCGCTCGAAACTATCCATGATGATTGTGTCAACAATTACACATGCGGCGATTACAAATGACTATAATTTTGGCGCCAACGCCTTAAAAACCTATCTTAGATATGCGGAAGCCTTATCCATTGGTCAGGTTGAAAGTGCGAAATCAGCTTTGTTCAGTATCGCTTCGCAAACAACATCTGAGTATGATTGCCGTGAGTCATCTGATGCGATACATAACAATTTGGCTGAGCAGTTGGCTCAAAATGGCTGGAAAGTAGAGCGTAATTTTGGGCTATCTTCTTTCAAAATCGACCTAGCTTTATCATCTTCCAAAACTGGAACGCGAGTTGCTATTTTAATTGATACGCCGCAGCGTTATCGGACAAAAGATGTTGTAGAGACCTTTACTGCCCGTGCAAATATTTTGGAGGCGTTTGGGTGGAAAGTTCTACTAATTCCATTGTCTCAAATCTGGGACGATTATGAGAGTGTCATGGAGCGCATTGAGAAATTTAAGTGAGTTTTGCCTCTAGCTTTATACAGTTGATAAGCTGCTCTTACGTACTTTTCAGGCTTTGCGGAAATTCTAGCGTGCTAAACCCGCCCGTTTAGGACTGATCCATCAGGTGACTTAGTCAAAATCGCAGTAATTAAATGGAAAAATTAGTTCTTTGAATAGGTTGTTTTGTATCCCATTTTAGTTGACCCGCACTATCAAAATTTGAATATTGCATTTGGATGCTTACGATTTCCGCGCATGCGCATTCAACGTCTTGTGAAATGCGAACGCATGACACCCAATACGGCTCTACGTCTCTCTAAAGTCTTTGGTAAGACACCAGCTTATGGGATGAACATGCAGGTCAATCGTGATTTGGTCGAGGTGCAAGAAACAACAGATGTGTCTGGGATTGAGCCGTTGATTGCAGCTTAGATATCTGCCCAGCTCAAATTATATTTCGCCAGATATTTTTTTAGGCGGTCTGAGTCATTTTGCGTTTTGCGTTTCTCACGTGAGACGGCGAAAAGTTTACGTCCTGCATCACTCAGATTGTCCGACTGGCGACACACATTTATAGCATTGGCCAACGATGGACGATCAAAAGGATCTACCTCGCTCAATTCTTCTTGTGTCATAACTGTGAGAAGTATTTCTCCTGCGCGGTCGCTGGATTTAAGTCTCCAGCCTTTTTTAAGTCGCTCGATTTCGCGCTCGACACTGTCTAATTGAATGCGGGAGCCATCGGCGAAAGTGCAAAGCCTTGTGACTGACGCGGCAAG